>JBILKY010000191.1:0-7127 GCA_044376395.1 Chthoniobacteraceae bacterium
GACCCTTGGATCAGGGTCGGCGGTGGCTGGAACACTGGGGCTGTTCCCGGGAGAAGCGCTGAATCTCACCGTGGGGGTGACCGGAGCGCTTGCCAGCTCGGGGAGTGTGACTTTCCAAAAACTGCAGCCTGGAAACAAATGGGGCAACCTGAGTGCGCCCGGCGGGACGCAGAACCGGGTGTACAGCGTTTCGACCTTGAGCGAGGGTGATGAGGGGTATTACCGGGTGAGCGCGACTGGGGTGGTAAACGGGGTGGTGTACAGCAATGTGGTGCAGGTGAATGTGCATGACCCCATCGCGTTCACTGCGACGAAGGTTTCGAGCGTGGTGGCGACCGAGGGCGAGGTGTTCACGTTGACGGCGCCTGTGGTGGGGTATGCGCCGACATATCAATGGAAGCTTAACGGTGTGAACATTGAAGTGCCGGGTGGAACGCTGTCGTCGTACACGAGCACGGCGTCGGTGTTGAGCGCGGGGACTTACAGCGTGTTGGTGCGCAATTACAAGACGAACGGGGAGGAGTTTAGTTCCAAGGCGATGGAGGTGGCGCAGGTGAGCGTGAACGCGAAACCGAACGTGACGATGCTTGGCAGCGTGGTGCGTGTGGATGAAGGCGGGACGTTGAGTGTGGTGGGATCGCTCTCGGGAACGCCCGGAGAAGTGCGCTACCAGTGGCGCAAGGATGGCAAGTCGTTGGTGGGTGCCGGGGTGTCCGGTGTGGCGTATGTGACAGCGGGCGGCTCGGTGTCGGTGCAGTACAAGAAGACAACCGGGGTGAGCGCACTGGATGAAGGCCACTATGATCTGGTGGCGGCGAATGCGTTTGGCGTGGCAACCGGACCGCTTGAGCGGGTGGAGGTGTTTGCGCGGCCGAGATTCGTGGAAACACCAGGCAAGGCGAATGTGGAAGATGTTGTCGCGTTATCCGGAAGCGACGCGGTGTTCCGAGTGAGCGCTCTGGGAAGTGGCACATTGAAGTACCAGTGGTATCGCAGTGCTTCTATGACGGCAGGATTCGTGAAGGTGTCGAACGAGCTCGGCAGTGACGGTTCTACGCTCACGGTGAGCGCCGGGGATTTGGCGGATGGGTCGCGGTATTATGTGGAGGTGACCAGTGTTTCGGATGTGACAGGCGCCACGTATTCCAGCGGTGCGAGCAACATTGCAACGCTGCGTGTAGCGGACAAATCCGGGCTGCTTTCGGTGCGCGGTGTCCGGCTCAATGGCGGCGCAGAGACAGGGTCTGCAGCGCTTTCACTTGTGAGCGGCAACACGCTGTACGCAACGGCGGTGGCGGTTAATCCGGGCTCCTTAAAACTTTCCTACCAGTGGCGGCGCAACGGGGAGAACCTCGCTGGCGGTGCAGGCGAGGTTGGTGCGGTGGTTGCGGGTGGTTCGGAGTTTGCGCTTGCGTACACGTTGCCCGCGAGGATGGATGCGAGTTCGGACGGGGTGTACGACGTGGTGGTGGATAACGGGGTGGGTGTAGCTGTCAGCCCGTCGATCGTCCTGACGCTGGATCCGAAGATTATCGCGGTGGACATTCCGCGGATGGTCAATCCCAATGAAGCGGTGAAACTGAGCGCGAGTGTGGCGGGTGCTTTGCCGTCGTATCGATACAAGTGGAGTCGGGACGGCGTGGTTTTGGGGTCCGGCACGTTGGCGGGCGGGTTGCCGTTTGTAATCGACTACACCGGCACGCTTGCCGCAGGCAGTTACCAGTTGCGTGTGGGGCCGACGGACACGTTGTACGTGGAGAGTGCGCCTGTGAAGGTGAGCGTTGCGGCGGCTGCGGCGATTACCACGGAGCCCAAACCACCCGGACGGGTGGGGACTGGTGGGATGTTCGCGCTGGGGGTGGTGGCGAAAGGCGACAACCTGAAGTACGAGTGGAGCAGGGACGGCGTCGCCATTGGTGCGGTGGAGGGGGGTACCTCGGCGGTGTTGACTCGTGCAGGGGTAGGGAATCTGGCGGGAGCGTATCAGGTGAAGGTGTGGAATGATTTCAGCATGGCGCTCAGCAGTGTTGTGAACGTGAGTGTGAGTACGGAACTGGGGGTGGATGTGATCACTCCAGAACCGGTGGACATTGGTGGCTCTGCGAATCTGATTGCCAACGCATCGGGTCCCGGGAAGTTGAGTTATCAATGGAGCCGTGGCGGAGTGGAGATTGCGGGAGCGACGGGGGAAACGCTGCGGATCAGTCCGGTGACGGCGGCGGATCGCGGGGAGTACCGCGTGAAAGTCATCTCGAGCGAGGGCGCGCTTGTGAGCGGGCCGGTAACCTCGGCCGCTGTAACGCTTGCGGTGCGGGATGTGCCGCGAATTTTAGTGGCGCCGCTCTCGCGTACGGTGCAGGCATCGGAGCCGGGAACGGTGTCGTTCAAGGTGGTGGCGGAGTCGCGTGAGGGCAATCCTTTGAGTTATACTTGGAGGGAAGTTGGCGGTCCGGGAACATTGGTTGCCACGGACACGCAGAATGTCAGCACGCTGAAGGTTCCTGTGGGTGTGACGGCAGGCACTGTGCGGCACTACGCTGTGATGGTTAGCAGCGGCAATTCCGTGAACTCGGGAAGCATTACATTGACGGCAAGACTCACCGTGCTGGCGTCGGGCTCATTGGAAACGAAACCGGCCACTGCGGGTTCGGATGGAGTGTCGGTGCACACGGGTTGGTGGGTGTACTGGGTGAAGGCGACGAGCAGGAGTACGGGCGAGGTGCGTAACGGTTACTACGCGTTGGAGCGGGAGTTGAAAGTGGGAGAATCGGTAGTGACGCCGAAGCGCGCGGTCTGGGTGTGGGAGCCTGCGGTTTCTGGGACTTCAGTGTATCCGAGTGATCTTTGGTCGGCGGGGGATCATCAGTCTGTGATTGATGGGGGCGCAAGCGAGCGTGGAGAGTTTTCGGTGTTGGCGTCGCGCGCGGTTGCGGGCGGGACGTATGAAGCGGTGGACTACGCAATTGCGGGCCGTCTTGAGCAGGAGGGCGAGGCTTCGCTGTATGGCGCGCCAGACTTGGTGGAGGGAGTGTACTCTGCTGGCGTAAATGAATTCACGGTGGAGCTGAGCTGGGACATGGAGCAGGTGTACAGGCTGGACTTGATCAATACGCAGGACAGCGTGCTACTGAATGAAGTCGAGGACGCTTTGAAGAAAGCGCTGGAGGATTCGCTAATCGACCGCGATTAGCAGTCGGAAAGGCGAGCGCACGATGGGTGGCTTTTGCGTGCGCATTCCGAAGCAGCCGCAGTCCCGGTCCCTTGACGTTCGGAACGGCTTGCGTGCCCATTCAGGTTTGGCGGGAGAATAAATCTCAGGAAGCGTTTGGGAGCGGTTGCTTCTTTTGGGCCAACTTCAGAAACAGCGCATTGACCCCGCGTTCGACGGCTGCGCCGAAGACTCCCATCAGAAGCATAGCCAGCGGTGTCACAAGCAGGAACCCCCACTGGGGCAGGGGTCTTACCTTGATGCCAAGCCAGATTGCGAGCGGTTGGTGCGTCAGGTAGATGCCGAATGAAAGCTGTCCGGTTTTCAGCAGCCATTCGCCCAGGCGTGGAACGCGTTCCGCGATGCCACTCAGACCCAGCAGAAACATCAGGCATGCCACCGACGTGTAGAAGTCTGCAAACACGTAAGCGGTCAGACTCGAGTTCAAGAGCCACACAAAGTAATACATCGCCACTCCGATTAAGAGGGCGCGCCAGCCGAGGATCCATTTTTCGATGCGCTCCGCGTGGTTGAGATGCGCGATGCCGAGTGCCATTCCCACGGCGAATTCAGGGAGTCGCGAGAGGCAGTTGCCGCCGAGAATCCAGTTGCCGTTGACCTGCCATTTCACGACGAGCAGGTAACGCAGGGCGAGGCCTGCAGCGATCGCGAGCAGCACGAAAAGCGATTGGCCAAGCCGCCGGTAGGCGATGAAGAGAACCGGGAAAACCGCGTAAAACTGAATCAGCATCGAGAAATACCACCAGGCCGAGTTGGCGTAGAAAAAGGTGCTGTCGATGTCGAGGAACCGGAGTCCCGTGAGGCTCAGTAGAAATCTCCAGTCCAGCGGTTCGATCCATGTGAAGGGCATCACGAGCAGCACGAGGTGGGCGGCCCAGTACACGGGGTAAAGGCGCTCGAAACGCTGCCGGTACCACGTCATCCAATTGATCGGTGCCGATTGCGCTTTTTTGAAAGTCGCTGCCGCCAGTGCCCATCCTCCCAGCAGAATAAACACGCCCACCGCGTCCGAACCGATGTCTGGCGCGCCCGCCCAGAGCATGCGCCCGAGGACCCGGAGCAGGTCGCCCAGCGAATGGACCCCTTCGGGGCCGGCAAGGTCGGCTAGAAAATGGCCTGACTTGAGCCACGGCATTTTGGCGTAGCCCTTGTCGACGTAGGTGGCAAAGAAGTGGTAGTAGACAACTCCCAAAATTCCGATGCCCTTGGCGATGTCCAGCCAGGCAAGTCTTGAGGCTTTTTTTGCGGGCGATGGGGTGGTGCTCATGGTCTGTCTTTGCGCGGGTTGGGTTGGGTGTCCGTGGGGAACAGGCCGTGGTCGTTGAAATGGCGTGTTGCAGTTGAAAGAGCCTTCAGCTAACGAGAGTTAGGGATGCGCGTTGTTTTGGGCAGGCTTCGGCGCCGCGCATCCTCAAGTCCGGAAAACCGGATTCGTATACCAAATATCCCACCCCAAACGATGAAAAAGAACCTCACCAAGCAGCAGCAGGAGGAGAAGGCTTATCTGGATAACATCAAGAAGATGTCCTTCCGCAATGTGAAGTGGACTCGCAAGAAACTCGAGGAAACGCGGGACGCGCTCAGTCCGTGGAACCACAACATCCGCCTGCCGCACAAGGTTTATACGGCCTACGTCGAGGACTATTATCCTTCACACAAAGAGATCATGAAGATTGTGAGTCGCGAGTTGCACGGCGTTTTCAAGAAAAAGCGGGTGGTGGATATCGGCTGCCTCGAGGGGTATTTTTCCACGGAGTGCGCGCTGCAGGGGGCCTCGGTGCTGGGCGTGGAAGGCAAAGCGAAGAATCTCAAGAAGTGCGAGTTTGTGAAGTCCGCGCTGAAGATCAAGACCCTCAATTTCGTGCAGGACGATGCGATGAAGGTCACCAAAAAGAAGTACGGCGGGTTCGATGTCGCGCTGGTGTTAGGCCTGCTTTACCACCTCGATGATCCATTCACGTTTCTGGAGCATATGGCGGGATTGTGTGAGGGGTTCATGCTTCTCGATACCCATGTGGCCGTGCCAGTCACGCCCAAGGTCGGCAACTGGAAGCCCGAGCTCACCGAGATGAAAGAGTTCAAGCACAAGGGCAAAACCTATGAAGGACGCCATTTCGTGGAGTTCAATCCGAACACACCGCAGCTCACCAAGGATCTCTCCACCACCGCGTCGCTTGTGAATGACCTCTCCGTGTGGCTCACCGAGGATTCGCTGGTGAGTTTGTTGCACGACGTCGGGTTCGAGCAGGTCTCGAAAATCGTCTTCCCCAGAAGAGCCGAGACTTGGTGGACTGACGACAAGACCGATGCCCGCGTGCTGATGGTCTGCGTGAAGAAGCGCGCTCGCTGGAAGTCGAAAGTTTCCAGCACATGGAGGGATTAACGCTCGTGCGGGTTGCCTCATGGGCGCGGCTGCCACAGTTGGCGTGGCTATGCGCTTTGATGGCGGCAATGTGCCTCGCCGCGCTGGATGTGGCCGCGCAGGGAGAGTTTGAAAACAAAGTCCGCATCAGCCAGGAGGGCCAGTTCCGGATCATTGAATCCAACGGCTGGCCCGACCATGCGCCCGGTGCGTTTCCGCGGCGCGGCAATCCGAATCGTGCGACTCCGCAGCAGTACCGGTTTCGCGTGCCTCTGAATCCGGTTGCTGCGCCGAATGGCGGGGGTTCGCCTCCAGGACGTTGGTTCTGGGGCGTGGCGCTCAACGGCGTTCCCTTCGAGGCCGGCACCGCCGAGGCGTGGAACAACGATCCCCGCTCCGGATGGCGTTACGAGGCGGCAACAGGTTTTTTGGACCTGGGGTTGGACGAGCATCATGCGCATGTGCAGCCGAGTGGTGCGTACCATTATCATGCGATGCCCACCGGTTTGTTGCAGCGGCGCGGAGGTGATGCGGGGCGGATGGTTCAAATCGCGTGGGCTGCGGATGGTTTTCCGGTGTACTCGGACCGCGCGCACCGGCGTGCGGAGGACGCGGGCAGCGAGCTTGCCGTGATGCGCTCCAGTTACGTTCTGAAAAAGGGCGCGCGTCCGGCCTCGGCGGAAGGGCCCGGCGGGAATTATGACGGACGCTTTACCGAGGATTTTGAGTATGCGCCGGGCAGCGGAGATCTTGATGCGTGCAACGGGCGGTTTGGCGTGACGCCGGAGTTTCCCCGGGGGACCTATTACTACTGCATCACCGCGGCTTTCCCGTTCGTACCCAGAAAATGGCACGGGACCCCTGATCAGAGTTTCGCGAAGGCGGGACCGCCCCCCGGCGGGGTTCCGTGGCAACGTCCCGGACCTCCGTCCCAGCCCTCGCCGTCCGGTCAGAATCCCCAGGGCCCGCCGCCACAAGGCCACAGGGGCGTGCCGCCCGGGGCCCAGAATGGCGTGCCGCCCGGAGCCCGGAACGGCGCTCCGCTGCCTCCGCCAAATCGTCCCGTGAAGTAGTGACGTGCCCCCGGCGTTCTCGGGGCTGGTAAAGGGTTTATTTTAGCCAACAATTCGGACCTTGAAGGGTAGTAAAGAGATGACGCGTGGGCAGGTCGCTCGCAATGTGGAGCCGCAGCGTTCTGCATCACTGCAAGTGGAGCGCCGCGGACCGAAGACTTTCATGAACCGATTATTTTGCACTTTGATTGCGGTGATATGCGCTGCAGCCAATGCAGTGAGTACAGCGCATGCCGCGGAAACGGGGGAGGCTGCAAAGTTCTTCGAGGTGGAGGTGCGCCCGATTCTCGCGAACCGGTGCTACGAATGTCATGGTGAGAAAAAGCAAAAAGGCGGTCTCCGCGTGGATGGAATCGGTTTTTTGAAGGCGGGCGGTGACACGGGGCCAGCGCTGGTTGCGGGGGATCCGGATAAATCGCCAATCATCGAGGCGGTGCGTTATCACAACGCAGACTTTCAAATG
>JBILKY010000192.1:0-7122 GCA_044376395.1 Chthoniobacteraceae bacterium
ACCAAGTTAGCACCAGCGGTGCTAGGTGAGTGCCACTTTCTTTCATAAGTCCCTCTGAGAGAGGGAGCCGGCAGTCGGACTCGAACCGACGACCTGCTGATTACAAATCAGCTGCTCTACCAACTGAGCTATACCGGCGTTTTCTCCAGAACACGGGAAATATCACACCCCCCTCCCTCCGTCGCAAGCTTCTTTCAACCCTCCAGCCTTCCCGCAAGCCGGATGTCGAAGTAACAAGCCCAGCACTCACCCTACTCACTGAGATGCTTCAAAGCCTCGTGAATGGCGGGATAAATAAGCGGCAGGCACTCGCTAATTGCCTTCGGATTCCCCGGCATGTTGATGATCAACGTCCGCCCCCGCGTGCCTGCCGTCGACCTCGATAAGATCGCCGTTTTTACAAAATCAAAAGACCGCACCCGCATAATCTCACCAAACCCCGGCAATTCGCGCTCAATCACAGCGCGGGTCGCCTCGGGAGTCACATCCCGCACTGCAGGCCCAGTGCCTCCTGTAGTGATTATTAAATTACACGCCTCATCATCACAAAGCCGCCGCAACGTCTGAGCAATCATTTCAAGATCATCCGGAATCAGCACAGGAATCCAATCAACATCCACACCACCCAAACTCCTCCACACCCGTTCAATTTCAGGGCCACTGCGATCCGCGTACACACCTGTGCTCGCCCTGTCACTCAGCGTCACGCGCGCCACTTTCATTGTTTTACCTTTTTCAGCACTTTTAAATCCGAAATCACCATCGTCCTATCGACCGCCTTGCACATGTCATAGACAGTCAATGCTGCGACACTCGCGCCGACAAGCGCCTCCATTTCCACCCCGGTTTTAGCATCCGTGACAGCGGTGCACACGACCCCGACTGATTCTTTTCCAAGAGTAAGCTCAATCTCCACGACGCTCAGCGCAAGCTGATGACAAAGCGGAATCAAACTATCGGTTCGCTTAGCCGCTTGTATCCCAGCGATTTTAGCCACGGTCAAGACGTCGCCCTTTGGGATGGAGGCTGATCTGAGTGCCTCAATTGTAGACTCTTTACAATGCACCATGCAACCGGCCGATGCCGACCGCCGTTGCACGGGCTTCTGACCTACATCCACCATTGTTGCACGCCCATCCGAATCGAGGTGCGAAAACTTGGGATCTTCTTTGTTTGGCCTCATGCGCACGACTCCGAAAATGTTTGCCTCACTGCGAACAACAGGCACTCCACCAAACCACCTGCAGCAACCGGGCTCGTCCCCGAAGGTAAACGCACCAGCGCATTCGCCTCCAACATGCCGCGCAGATCCCCGGAGTTATTCCATGGCAAAGGACGAGCACGCAGCTCGGCATTTTTCACAAAAACATTCGCAGGACACCACGTCTCACGGGAATCAGACTTCAAAGGGAGCGATGCCTCAATGGGAAGGCGTACGCAGTGCTCGGCTAGGAAGGCGCATCTTGGATCCATCATTCCATCCGTCAACGCATGCAGCGCGAGCTCAATCGCGAGATGAAATGTGACAAAATGCGACACTGGGTTGCCGGGAATCACGAACGCCAACTGCTTGCCCCTCGTCGCGAAAACCAGTGGCTTTCCAGGGCGAAGATTCACGCGGCGAAAATGAATCTCGAACCCAAGCAACTCCAACGCCCGGGCACCGAAATCAAAGTCACCAACGCTCGCACCACCCGAAATCAGGAGCACCTGCCAGGGCTGCGCATTCGCGGCTAGCACCGCACCAACCAAAGATTCAAGAGAATCACCCACTCGGCTATGCCGACTAACCACAGCACCGTATTGGCGCGCAAACGCGGCAATCAACACCGCATTCGAGTCACGGATTTGCCCCATCTTCGGCGTTACCGCGGGATCTACCAGCTCGTTCCCCGTCGTGATGTGCACGATTGTTGGTCTCTGCGAAACAACCGGGTACACCACCCCGACTGACGCCAACATCGCCACTTCCCCGGCGCCAATTGATACACCGGGTTTTAGCAAAACATCCCCCGCACGAGCATCGTCTCCGCGGTGTCGCACCCATGTTTCATCGGAGCGCACTGAGGGCCGCATCCATTCACCTTCCACCCTTGCCTGCTCCTGAGGAATCACCTTCGAAAGCCCCGCAGGCAAGCGCGCTCCGGTAAAAATCCGTGCACATTCCCCGACTCCAACTTTGCATTCATCTCCGTTGCCGGGCTCCACGACGCCCACAATCCGAAATTTTTCAGATTTATCCTGCAGCCCCACGGCGTACCCATCCATCGCAGAGCGGTCAAACGCAGGCTGGTCCTCAGGTGCCTTCACAGTTTGTTGGAGACGCCGTCCGTGAGCGTCGGACAAAAAACAGGCCACCGGATCCAACGGCTCAACTCTGTCCAAAATCAACTGACGGGCTTCTGTCAAAGAGACCATCCGCACACCGTAGCGAATTTGGGAGCGGCTTCCAGCGCGAAGACCTTGCCCAACGCACCATTGTTCGCTTAAACCCACAGAATGCCGCCGCTGAAGATCCTAGCATTTGCCCACGCCCGATCGGCAGTGGGCTTCGCAGAACAAACAGTGGAAGTCCTGCCAACAGACACGCCGCGCATGATCCTCATGGGCCTCCTTGGCGATCAGTCGGCATCGGTTTGCGGAACCTGCCGGGTCGCCATCGATCTTGAATACCGAGCATGGGATGGGCCCATTGGAAACGCTCAGGAAATGGCGATTATTCCCCCAGTAAGCGGGGGTTGAGCAACATGCAAGCAAGCATCATCCTTACAATAAAGCCCATTCTCCGCCCTCCCCTGATTTCCGAATCACGGGAGGTCGGAGCAGTCTTAGAGTTTGACGGGATCGTACGTGAAAAAGAAAACGGCCTCCCAATCAAGGGACTCCACTACGAGGCCTATGAGCCGATGGCTGAAAAAATCATGCGCGCCATTTTTGAGGAGATCGCGGTTGAACACCCGTGCGAGTCCGTGGAGTTCATTCACAGACTGGGGTGGGTGCCGGTTGGCGAGAGTTCTTTGTACATCCGAGTGCAAAGCAAGCACCGAGCGCCAACATTCGGGTTTTTACAGGAATGCATTGACCGGATGAAGCAAGATGCGCCGATCTGGAAAATCAACTGATTCTGCAACAGCATTTTAAACGGGCCTGACCCCTCAGAAAGCACGCCTTCGATGAAGGTCGCATCGGGCCGTTCATCTTTCCGGAGGCTTCGAAAGCTTGGCATTCACGCCGGAGCGAATGCATCGCAGCCTTGCGGCATCCATGCGCGCTTTTATTGCCCGATATTCCAGACGCTTTTTCCGGAAATAATCGTGCGCACCGCACGGCCCTTTAACTCCCATCCGTGAAACGGATTGTTCCGGCTGAGTGAGAAGCTTTGCTCGCGATCCACCGTCCACTCCAACCCCGGATCAATCACCGTGACATCACCCGCCTGCCCCTCACTCAGAGTGCCCGCGTTTAGTCCAAGCAAACGCGCTGGATTGACTGTGTACAACTCGACCAGGCGATACAGATCTATCACCTTCCGCTTGTGAATCAGGATGTCGATGAAAAGCCCCAGCTCGGTCTCCAGTCCGAGTATCCCAAACGGCGCTTGATCAAACTCTACTTCTTTCTCATACGCGCAATGCGGAGCGTGATCGCTTGCAAGAACAGTGATCGTTCCGTCTGCGATCCCCTCGAGAAGTGCTTCAATGTGCTCCTCGCTGCGCAGGGGCGGATTCATTTTGTACACCGTGTTGTATCCCTGAAGAGCTGCATCACTGAGCGCGATGTGATGAGGACATACTTCCCCGCTGAGCGGTACTCCGCGTGAGCGTGCTTCCCTGAGGATGCGCACGCTTCCGGCGGCACTCAGATGTTGGCAATGGATTGGTGTTCCGGTGAGTTCAGCCAAGGTGGCGTTTCTCTGAACGATCAATTCCTCCCCCGCAGCAGGCCATCCAGGCAGACCCAACACCGTGCTCCAGTAGCCTTCGTGCATCACTCCCTTCCCCACCAAATGGTAGTCCTGGCAATGGTCCATCACCACCAAGTTGAACATCCGCGCGTATTCAAGGGCGCGCCGCATCAGTTCATGATTTTGAATGCACCGCCCGTCATCGGTGATCGCCACAACACCCGCTTTTTTGAGCGCGCCGATGGGCGCGAGTTCCTCGCCCGCGATCCCTTTTGTGATGGCTCCCGTCGGCAACACATTCACACAGGCTTCCGCCCGCGCCTTTTCTATCACCCATGAAACAACTGAAGCGCTGTCAATGGAGGGGGAAGTGTTGGGCATGCACACCACCGTCGTGAACCCTCCCGCGGCAGCAGCACGGGCACCTGAAGCGATTGTCTCCTTTGCAGACTGTCCTGGCTCACGCAAATGCACGTGAAGGTCGATCAAGCCGGGAGTGACGATCAACCCAGAGCAATCAATCGTTTCAATGCCCTGCGGGATTGGAGAATTCGGAGGCGCGATAAATCCATCGAGAATCAAAAGATCGCTGACTTTATCCCGTTTGTTAGCGGGGTCGATCACACGGCCGTTACGGAGAAATATCGAGCGCGACATAAAAGTGAGACGAAAAGGCCAGACAGCGGAGCGTCATGTGGATTCGCCGGATCTGGCTGCGTTGCATAAAAAGAGCGCAGCCATACGCACTGCGAGACCGTTGGTGACCTGCTCTAGGATGACACTTCGCGGGCTGTCGGCGACATCGCTATCAAGCTCCACCCCGCGGTTGATTGGGCCGGGATGCATGATCAAGCAGTCATCCCTAAGGCGTGCGGCGCGGGCTTTATTGAGGCCAAAGATTGAGGAATATTCACCAATGCTTGGAAAATACTCTTTCCTCTGTCGTTCATGCTGAATTCGAAGGAGATTGATCACATCGAGATCGGGGAGGATTGCATCAAGATCGTGTGTGATGGAAACCCCGAGCTTTTCGAATTCACGAGGCAGCAGGGTGCTCGGCCCGACTAGCGTGACCTTTGCCCCCAATTTGGTGAGCGCAAAGATATCGGACCGCGCAACGCGCGAAAACAAGATATCACCAACGATGGCGACGTGCAGTCCAGCGATGCGCCCCTTGCGCTCTCGGATCGTGAAAGTGTCGAGCAATCCTTGGGTGGGATGCTCGTGAGCCCCATCGCCCGCATTAATCACGCTGGCTTCAAGACGCTCCGCAAGAAACTGCGCAGCTCCGGCTGAGATATGCCTGAGCACGATGGTATCCGCATGCAGAGCTTCAAGATTACGGGCTGTGTCCTTGAGCGTCTCCCCTTTCGAGAGGCTCGATGAAGAGGCGCTCACGTTGATCACATCCGCACTCAACCTGGCTGCGGCGAGTTCGAATGAGACGCGGGTCCGCGTACTCGGTTCGACAAAAAAATTAACCAGTGTCTTGCCGCGAAGCGCAGGAACTTTTTTGATGTGCCGAGTCCCGACCGTTTTGAATGCCGAGGCTGTGTCCAGAAGCAACTGGAGCTCGGCGGCGGAAAGGGGCTGCAATGCGACAAGATCCTTCCACTTCCATCGCTCGGCAGCCGCGGACTTGATGACGCTATCCGATTCAGGCGCACCAGATTTGCTCATAATCGATGTTTTCCTTCAATCCATACGCCCTCCACGGAATCGAGAGGGCGGAGACGCACAAAAACGCGTTCACTAGGCAGCGTCGAAACGAAATGGCCGGTGTAATCCGCGGCTATCGGCAACTCGCGAAGGCCACGATCAATCAGAACCGCATACTCGACGCGCTTGGGCCGTCCAAAGCTCGAAAGTGCGTCCAGTGCGGCTCGGCAAGTCCTGCCCGACTGCAAAACATCGTCCACCAAAATTACAATGGCACTCGAGAGAGACCCAGGGATCCGAGTCTCTTGGATCGCGTGAACCGCATGGCGTGCTTCCATATCATCACGGTGCATTGAGATATCGATTGCACCGCTTGAAGGCACTTTGCCGGAACGTGCAGCGATCACCGCGGCCACCCGAGAAGCGAGCTCAACTCCCCGCGAAGGGATGCCGATCAGAGCCAACGCAGTCACGTCTTCGTGCCTTGCAAGGATGCGATCAGCGATCTGGCTGATCGCCACGGTCAACGCGGCCTCGTCCAGTAATTGACGGGCAGTGTGAGGCGGAGCGGCGGTATTGGGCACGGGTGAAAAGAAGCAGAGGCTGGATCGCAGTGCATCAGATCTTGATACATCCTTCCAGCCTAGACCTCTCTGGCTGGGCGCCGCAAGACGGAGAACGGCTCTATACGGCTCTATACGGAAGTAGCCGCGCCGGCCGAACTCCGCGACCCAGGGGCGCTGCGCAGCGCGCGCCAAGTCGAACGGTGCCTTACAATCCAGTCGAGGAGCGCCTTTTCAAAGCCGATGTCATGCCCCGCCTTCTCGCTTTCGATCCATTTGTGCCGGAGGATCTCCTCACGCTCAGCCAGAAACTCTTTGTAAAGAAGCGAATCCTTGACCAGGTCATTTCTGGAGGAACTGGAACCAGCGCTAGTGCTGTTAGGGGAGGGTGTCATGGGGTGGGGAGGGCGGAAAGTTTCAGGAGCGAGCTTAACCGATGACGGCACTCTTTTCCAGCGCCTGACGCAAAGATTTAGAAATTTCGACAAACACCTTTGCTACAGCGCAATCTGGAGACACGGCAGTCACGGGCAGTCCCCTGTCCCCCGCCTCCCTCGTCGGGATATCGATGGGAACCTGCGCAAGCAGCGGCACGCCCAGCCTAGCCGCCTCGCTGCGCCCGCCTCCTTCGCCAAAAATGTCGTACCGTTTACCGTCGGAAGGACAGAGGAAATAGCTCATGTTTTCAATGATGCCCAGAACGGGCACGTTCACCTTTTGAAACATGCTGGCTGCTTTGCGCGCATCAATCAACGCGACCTCCTGCGGAGTCGTGACAACGACCGCACCGGCCAACCCGACCGTCTGGACGATTGTCAGCTGGATATCACCCGTTCCGGGCGGCAAATCAAGAATGAGGTAGTCCAGATCGCCCCAGTCCACCTGCCTCAGGAACTGCTGGGTGTACTTGGTCACCATGGGTCCGCGAAGCACGGCGGGAGCGCCATCGTCGAGCAGAAAGCTCATACTCATGAGTCGGAGACCGTGCCGTTCCAC
>JBILKY010000193.1:0-7113 GCA_044376395.1 Chthoniobacteraceae bacterium
CCCGTAACTTTCGTTCGGAAGCACCGTGAGCAGCAGCAACTCGCCGAGCTGAACGGTCACCTTTTGCTCGAAAGCAACAGAGCCGCCCTCGGCCACCATCGACTGCACAAGGATCCGTTTTGAAGAAGACCAATGAGCATCGATCTTCTGTTTTGCGGATTGAAAGGCGGCTTGGAATTGCTGCTTTTGCGTCTGTGACTGCGTGATTCTTTGATGCCATTCCTTGGCCTGCGCCTCGAGTTCCGCCGACGGCACTGCGTCTGATTTACTGCTGAGTCCGGTCCAGAGCGCGCCGAGGTAGGTGGCATTCAGCTTTTCCTCTGCCGCCACGGTGGCAATCTCTGCGGGGCCACCTCGGATGAGGCGTTCGCGATGTTTGATGGTGGCTGCGAGATGCGTTGCCAGCGGCGGCTCGCCTTTGGCTCCGGCATGCCGGGTGTGGAAATTACGAAGAGCTTTCTCCGCCTCCGCCGTCCAGTCGGGCCGGTCGGGCGAGAGGGAGAATCGGAGACCCGCAGGCAACAGCACGGCGCGCGCGGCGACATAACGCGCGGCGTCATGGTAGCGTTCCACCAGCCCCGGGTTCATCGGCATGGCTTCGCCCACGTTAGCGAAGCCTTCGCCCCCGACGCTGTCAGGCGGAAACTCACCGGCGCGGGTGGGGCGCATATCCGCTCGGGTTAGATCGCGGATGGCATTGTCGTATTCGTTGTTCGTGAGGCGGCGCAAGGTGACCGGGCCGGGATCGCCGGCTTTTGCTGATGCGGTAAAATCGATGGCGCTTTGCACCCAGTAGAGCAGCGCCTCCCGATCGGCCTGCGTGGGCTGCGGCGCTTTACGCGGCGGCATGTCGCCGTCCATGAGGCGTCCCGCAACATCGGCAAGGACAGCGGGCTTCGCAAAAATGGATTCCGCCGTTGTCAATCCAGCGAGGTTGAGGTCGTTGTCCTTGGGGTTTTCGCCGTGGCATTTCCCGCAGGTTTTCACAAGAAGCGGATGGATCTGCGCGGCGTAGGATTTGGAGAGCTGCGCGTCGCTTTCGACTGCGATTGAGGGTGGCGCGGCGCATGCGAGCAGGGCCATGATTCCAGTGCGGAAGGCGAGCAGAAGTTTGGGCGCGGAGTCTCTGCGCTGGAGGGGGGCGGGCATGGAAACGAAAAGGTCCGTGTGCTCTTCTAAAGTGTCGACACTTGAAAGCAATCCAAAAGTGTCGACAATGTTTGAGAACCGCGGACCCAGCACTTAAGGAACTGGGAACACTTTCGGGGCGATGTAGCAGTCGCATTTTCCCCACTCCTCCATTCCTGCCGGTCACCGCCGGTGGACGACCATCTAGACTCGCGGCTCCGCGGTTCGAGTGCGACTCAGGTGTAAACCGGTCTAATTGCCAGTGCCCGCGCTAGATCCCGCAAAGACTAGGGTGCCTCCGCTCGTGGTGATCCCGGAGGAGATTGAGAGAGTTCCGATCCCGCTCGACAAAGAGACCGGTGGATAGGTCCCGAGCGTTGAATTCACCAGCTCGGTGGTCACGTACGAGATGGCGTTCGTTAATTTCTGGGCACCCGCTAACGTCAGCGAGAGTGGCGCAGAACCGCTAATCACAAGCGAACCGGAAGCCAGGTACGTTGCTCCAGTGTAGCTGTTGGTCCCGTTGAGAGTCAGCATGCCAGACCCGATATTCACCACTCCGGCGCCAATCCCACCTCCAACCATCCGCAGCCCACCGGATGCACTGGTTGGGGCACTGATGAGAAGCGAGCTTGCATTTGATTCAGGCAGTGGAACCCCAACAACCCCAACGATGAGCGGCGCGTTCAAATGCCGGTTACCCAACAGCAGGTTCCCGCCCTGCTGCACGAAAATATTCCCGCCACCAAGCAGAGTCGCCGTTTCGCGCACCGTCAATGCGCCACCCGCCACCGCTATCGTGCCCGTCATCGTGCTTGGAGCGGTGAAACTCGTCGTCCCCGGGAGCATGGCGCCTTGGGTAAACACCAAAGGCGGGGAGGAATTGAGCGGTTCCACGCCGTTGGAAGTCTGGTCACTCAGAGTCAAACTTCCGTAAGTTCCCACTGGATTCGAAATCGGTTGGGGCACAATCATGTCCTTGCTGATTCCCGAGGACTCTGTTGGCCCGATCGGGATGTTGAGCGGAACCGCCTCGGCCATCGAGGCGGGCCCGGCCACAATATTTGCATTTAACATGTCGAGGGTCGCTTGCGACAGGGTTACTTTCAGTATCTCGGGGGAACTTACGTTTACTGTGCGCAACTCCGAAACCCTAATTTGAGGAATTGTAATTAAGTCTCTGGGAATCGACCGTCTTAGTGCCCAGTTTGGGGCCGATAGAGTCATGAGAGATGCGGATACCGGCGTGAGCTTTTCAACCCCGTAATCACCCATCGGCACTAGCAGAGAGCCATCCAGAGAAAGGGTTAGGCGCGTCAGATCAAACCCCTGGCTTGCCTTGAAGTTTTCAACGACACCATCAAGGCCTGGCCAAGAGACGCGCATCAACTGATTGCCATACGCTCCAACCAGGCTGATTCCCCGCATTTGAATCTCAGCAGGCGTCCAAGTGGTTGTTGCGGAACCCGTGTTCGAAAAACTTGCCTCATCAGAGAGCGTGAAGCGGTCTATCCGGTTCGCTGTCGCGCAGTAAAGGTTGCGGCCCTGCGCGGTGAGCTTCGCATCAAGTCCCACTGCAACTGAGGCGAACATTGAGGCTTGGGAGTCCGCGACAAGACTGGCCTGCACTTGGCGAGTCGGCTCGGCTGGGGTTGCGTAAACCGCAGCACCGCTTCTCGGGTCCTTGTCGGCAAGAGTTGATTCGGTTGAAACAGATTCGGTGAACGCTAAGAAGCCTGAGCGGGATATATCCGTTACGGCAAAGAGTTTTCCGGGCAACAGGACGGGAGCACCGACAATGGGACGTCTGGGGTTTGAGAGGTTGACCATCCCAACGCGGTTGAAGCACTCGAGTGGCGGGTCAAGTTCTGAGGGCCAGCCCAATGGCCTCCAAGGCGAGGGGGATTCGCCGTATCCAAAAACAACCATGCCATCCCCCGCGGCTGAGACTGTGATCACGGTGGAACTGGTTCCCGGTAATGGCACTCCAGGAAGGGCTGTAGGTGTTTTTGGATTGCTGACATCGAACGCCCGAATCATCGCAGCGCGAAGGCTGGGCTTTCTTTTGTCACTCTCAGGGGCCATTGCGAGGCTGCTCGCGGACATCCTTCCAAGAGCAGGCAATGCGATATCGCCCGCTCCGAGACCACAGATCATCGGATAATAATAGCCATACCAAGGACGGGCCTGGGTGATCACGACGGGAAGAGTATCGGTGGCCCAGAGGAGGTCACTCACGGTGCAGTTTGTGTCTGCGTTCGTCATTGGTATCGCCGTGGAGCCCAAGCGGGGAAGGGCGGGTAGGGCGGATGCGTCGTAAATATCCAAAGCTAACTCAGGCTCGGAGGCACTCGGTACAATTCTTCCCGGGCGCCGCACGAATCGCACCATGGGGGTGTAAGGGCCCCAGTTTTTGCGCAGTACATACAGTTTCGAATCCCGCAGGACTGCGTCTTGCACGGTGCCCTCTCCCAAGTCGACATCCGCAAGGATTGCGTTCTCCGCCGATGCTTTTGAAATCCGCACGACGGCGGATTCACCGGACCAAACCGCGCTTGAGCCGTCGCTTATTTGAAGAACGAAGTTTCCAGATTGAATCACCTGATTCACCGGCCAAGCGAGTGACACCTCTGCGAGCACCGCAGGATTGTCGCGGTCGTCGATATTTGCGGTGATCAGTTCTTTCTGTGAGATTGAGGTGAGGATTCCATTCACCAAAGCCGCACGGCGTGGTTCGAAGTTGTGCTGTAAGCGACCACGTAGATTGAGGCTTCCGCCGTCGAGAAGACTGATGTCAATGAGTCGGACGAAAGAAGGCCTCGTCGTTTGTGCGCCTGTAGAAGCATCGGAGGTGTAACCAGAGTTAAAGGGAATGAGTGCGAGCCCTTCCTCGGGGAGAACTTTCAAAGCTTTCTCGTTCGAGACCGCTTCGCTGTAGCCCCAATTCCTCTCGTCGAGTTCCACCCGGCTCGCGAGAGTTGGATTGGAGGGATCATGCACGTCGAACAGAGAGGCAACTACTGCGCCGGCATCCAAGCCTATGGCGAATAGGAATTCGCCTTTTTCTCCAATAGGCTCGAGATAGGTCGAGAAACCAGGAACCTCGAGCTTACCGGAGATTACTGGGTTTCGCGCGTCTGCGATATCAACCACCCAAAGCGGATCTTCTTGGCGGAAAGTGACGGCATACATCTTGCCCCCCGTAAACCTCGTCGCGTAGAGCTGCTCGTCTCGCACGATTTCAAGCGAAGCTAAAAGGTTTCCATCCAAATCAAAGTTCTCAAGTTTCGTGACGGGGGACCACCACCACCCAGACGGAGCATCATTCGCGTAGGAAACTGACACGACGCGGAGGCATTCATTTTCATAAGAAATTTTGAATTTGTCGTATATCCACCCGCTTGCCTTGATTGGTGCACTGCTGAGCGGCGAGGCACCGCTGTCATCCAAACTGAAAAGATTGATCTGAGAGGAGCCACCATCGCTTTCCCATTGGTGTGAGGAGACCGCGAGCCAATTATTTCCGGCAGCGATCAGAGCCGATCCGGCGAAAAGCGGCAATTTGTGCTGCTTCTCCTGCACTTGAGAGCCGTCTACAAGAATCAAGTGCTGGGACAGGTTGGTGCTGCCCCTCACTCCAGAGTTCACATTGGCGGCGTCGTAGTAAGAACTCCAGTCGGTGGTAACTGTGTAGAGGCGGTTCGCAAGCATTCTGCTGTCACTGAGACTGCCGTTGAGGGACGTTCTTGAAACTTCCTGCGCCACACCCTCCGCGATTTTCACGACCACCACGTCGGTGCTCGCCCATGAGTTGTAATTTCGAGCCAAAAGAACCGCCAGTTTTTCCCCGGGACTCTCACCAGGTAGGATGTAAAGATCCTGCCCTGTCGCGGGCATCCTGAGAGAGGCGGTCAACTTCGGATTACTCGGGTCGCTCAAATCGATGACTTGCAGGCCCCTGAGTTGATTGAAGAAATACACGGTGTTTCCGTCTGTTTTCCAGATGTCAGCCTCGGTGATTTGGTTGTTGATTGCCGACCCTGATTGATCTGCGGACGAGTTGACTCTGGTTGAACTGCTGGCAGTCGAGACCCCAGTGTTTAGAACGGAACTTAATGCGTTGACTTGGGATGTCAGAACTCTGGCGGATTGCGGGGTGAGGGGATCGGATGCAGCGCTTGAAAACGCCTGATACCCACTCGCTGGAATCTTACCGAACGCTCGCTTTCCTTGGTAGAAGGCATCCGGATACTTCTTTGATTGCGCGACGAGTTTTGCCCTGGCCGAATCAATCGAGGCGACGGCTCGCCACTCACCGATCGCCAAGCCTTTCGGCACACGAACACTGACCCTGGAGGGTTTGCCGTTGAGCGAAAATGTACGCCATCTCAAAAATTCCTTGCGGTTCTTCAGCCGCACTTCAATGCGGCAATTGGTGCAACCGGAGGGAATCGCAACATCCACCGAAGACTCGGATACGGTCACAGGCAATGAGCTGATCACGGCGCTCGATACACCGGCTTTGGGTAGGGGGGGGATTCTCGGAGCCGCATCTGCGGAAGTTGCACCTGCCGGAAGAATCAATCCGATTAAAAGCGCAAAGCTGAAGGAGATTGGGATCGTCACCCGCTAAGCTTTATTTACTTGCGACATATTATGCAACATTATATTTAAGCTTAACTTTACATTAATTTATAAGCCTTTTTAAAAATTAATGCATCAAACATAGGTTTTCGAGAAACCTACAACGGGCTAGGATGATCGCTGGTGCGTGGGTCATCCATCAGCCAGGAGTCGGTGCGGAAGGGAGCGGCGGGCAGGCCTTCCTTGTTTATAAGATTGGGCCTCGACTCCTCGTGCCACCCGAACCGGACGGCTGCGGGCTTGGCGATCTTGGGTGAACGCACTAGCGCGCAGTCTTTCTCAAGGGTGACCTCGGCTGGCACGAATTGGCGGTCTTCTCCCGCAATCTGGAACTCGTCCGGGGGAACTTTGCTCCGGGTGGTCAGCCCCGAACCGGCAGAAGAAAACCGGATGCGGATTTGGTCTCCCTCTACTTGTGCCGATTCAAATATGGGCCCGGACGCGACCAACTTGCTGTCGCCATAAACCTGACGGGCAGCGAGCAACGCAAGGCGCTCCCCTGGGACACGTTTGTTCTCTGGATGGATATTATCAAGATCGGTGATGGAATCGTCAATGACAGCCATGCCGCTGCGGGGGATGGCCTTGAGAGCCGCGGTTTCGGCTTCCCAAAAGAGCGGCAACTCCAGGGGGCTGATGGGGCGTCCATTGCTCACGGGAGATTTTTTCATCGAGTAACGGTGCGGTGCGATCTGAACAAAGAGAAACGGCAGGTCTCCCTGAGCCCACGTTGAGCGCCAGAACGCAACGTTCTCAATCAAAAGGCTGGTGTAGCGGGCGCCGGTAAAACGCTGCACGTTGCTCTCGCCCTGGTACCACAGGAAACCTCGGATCGCGTAGGGAGCCGTCGGCTTGATCATGGATTCAAATCCATTGCCGCCCTTGGACCATGTTTCGATCGGGGTGGCGCCAATGGAGGCATGGAGGATGCCGACCGGACGGTTAAGTCGGCGTCGGGTCTCGTGGGCGAAGAAATAAGCGACAGCGGAGTCACCGTGTAGGCGGTCGGCGGTGAGGTTTTCCTTGTTGGCCACTCGCCAAACGCCGGCGAGCTCCTTGGCGGATTTCGCTTTGTCGTTGCGGATGACGGTGAATTGACGGACCCAAGGGTGGTCACTGGTGGCCAGCGTTTCTGCGACGCCCGGAGCCCGATGGTTCTGGGCGAAGTTGAGGTGCATGTTGGATTGTCCGGATGCGAGCCAGACCTCGCCTGCGAGAACGTCCTCAATGGTGAGCGTGTTTTTTCCCTTGAGCACGAGCGGGCCATTTGAGCCGGGCTCGAGCGCGGAAAAAGTGACGCGCCATTCGCCATCGTTGCTGGCTTCTGTGTTTTGCGTTTGT
>JBILKY010000194.1:0-7108 GCA_044376395.1 Chthoniobacteraceae bacterium
CACAGGGAGTCACCGCCATGCGCCGACTCAACCAGCGGGAGTACGGTAACACGCTTCGCGATCTGCTTGGCGTGACAATGAATGTTAGCGAGTTGCCGGCGGACAAAAATGCGTCGGGATTCGATACGGCTGGCACGAACCTTTTCATGTCCGGCGACCAGTTCGAACAATACCTCGATGTCGGCCGCGCTGCAGTGGAGGAGGCTTTTGAGCGGCACGACCACGCGGCGCTCGTGAAGAAGGAGCGCTTTGAAGCCGAGAAAGGACTAGTCGAAAGGGTCAGCAAGTCCCTTAAGCAACGCATCGAACATCGGTTTGCCTACAACAAATGGACAAAGGCTGTCGATAAGGCGGCCGCGCTTCCCCTGAACCACTCTGCCGTCGCAGTTGTGCGCAACGCCAACAAGGGTAAATCGCCGCATTTATTTTATCATTCTTGGGCGGAGATCAACGGGGCTCCATCTCCTGAAGAGTACGGATTCAGGGACGCCCAAGATGCAAGTCAGTCGGCCTCAGATGGAAGCTGGAACAGGAACGTCCCGTATCAATCTTGGTTTCTGGCCCAACCCGAAAATCAGACGGGCGCTTGGCTCACTGTTGGTGACAATCAGGTCAACTCGTACTTCAGCTTCCATGTCAACGGTTGGCCAGCGGGTGAATATATCTTCCGCATTCGGGCCGCAGCTTCAGACAAAGTGCTTCCGGAAAGACGCTTCATCGAGTTCGGCCAGGGCGGAGGTAATCCCTTCAGCCATGACAACACTTGCATGGTCACCGGTACGCTCGCCGAGCCACAGATCATCGAGATTCCAGTTACACTCACGGCGAAGGGATTGCGGACTTTTTTCGTGCGGGAGCGAGGAACGCATGACAACGACAACCAACCAAATTTGAAACAAAACGTCGGAATTCAGGAAAATGGCGTGGGCCTTGAGTTCGCCGTGTGGCTGGATTGGGTCGAAGTTGAGCGCTTGCCGGCAAAGCCGCCCGCGCCCGGCATGCAGGCGATCGCACCGGTGGTGGGAAATGCCAGAAGCAGCATTTCTTCCGCCGACATGAATCAGGCGCTCGAGCGTTTTTGCATCGAAGCGTTTCGCGGCCACCCTCCATCGCCCGGTTTTCTCGCACGACTCGCAGAACTTTACGCCGACCGGCGAAGCCTCGGAGCAAACCACCGGCAGGCACTCGCGGAAACCCTTGCCCTCGTCCTTTCCTCACCGCGCTTTTTGTATTTGAGCGAGCCCACCCAAGCACCTGTGCCACCCGATGGGGCGCAGTCCTCGCCGCTGGCAACAGCAGTCGAAGGCGGCGGCAATCTTAGCGCGCGCGACTTGGCGACGCGTTTGTCCTACTGGCTTTGGAGCGCTCCACCGGACGCGGAACTGCGCGCCCTAGCCACGAGCGGTGCCCTCCTGCAAGCGGACACACTCCAAAGACAAGCCGCCCGATTGCTGGATGATCCGCGCTCCGACGGTTTTCTGCGCCCATTTCTCCACCAATGGCTCCGGCTGGACCGGCTGGACTTCTTCCGGTTCAGCAACCTTTTATACCCAGATTTTGACGAGAGCACCAAGGAAGCCGCCCGGACAGAGGTCTATGAAATCTTCGCCCATGTGCTGCGAAACAACCGAAGCCTGCGCGAGCTACTGAAGTCAGATTACGTGGTGGTGAACGGATTGCTTGCCCGTTTCTATCAACTGCCCGACGTAATGGGTGACGAGTTTCAAGTTGTAAAACTGCCAGCGGATTCGCCGCGCGGAGGGTTGCTTGGAATGGCGGCCATCCACGGGATGGGCAGCAACGGCGAGCATTCCAGTCCCATTGAACGTGGCGCGTGGGTTCTGCGCAAAGTCCTCAATGAACCGCCGCCCCCCGCGCCCGCCAACGTCCCACAACTGAGCCGCCTCGAAAGCAAACTCCTCACCACCCGCGAACGTCTTCTCGCACATCAGGAGCAACCGCAATGCGCAAGTTGTCACCGTAAAATTGACCCGATTGGCTTCGGGCTGGAGAACTTTGACGCTGTGGGCCAGTGGCGCACGCAGGATTCCTATGAACGTCCGGGGCAGGGACGCAAAACGTGGGAGATTGAGCCTGCAGGCGCTTTCCACAAGGGCCCCGCCTTCGCGACTTACCACGAATTGCGAGACATCATTCACGCGAGGGTGGGCGATTTTTCACGAGCCTTCAGCGCCGCACTGATTCAATACACGCTGGGCCGCCCACTCAGTTTCCGCGACGAGCCGCTCATCGACCACATGGTCTCGGAAGCGGAGCGGCAGGACTTTGCTTTGCGCTCCTTTATTTTCACTCTGGTTCACAGCGCCGAGTTCCGCTCCAAATGAGCGCCGAGTTTACCGCCTCAAAGCCTATGATCAAACGCCGCCAATTCCTTCGCTCCAGCGCGGCCACGCTGGCACTGCCGTTTCTGGAATCCTTTGGATTCCGAAAATTCGCAACAGCCACCACTCCACCCGCTCCGGCGAAACGACTCATATTCATCGCGATGGGCTACGGCGTCACGCAGGAAACCTGGTTCCCGGATCGCGCCCACACTGGTGCAGGTTTCCCCCTGCCGCCGGGGCTTGCGCCGCTTGAGCGCCATAAAAACGAGATCACCGTTGTACAGGGTCTGGCAAATCGTTACTCCGAGGACGCGCACGCTGGCAGCACTTTCTGGCTCACCGGCGCCAATCCGCACGAGGGAGGAGCGGTCTTTCACAACGGCATCTCTGCCGACCAGGTTGCAGCGTCTGCTTTTGGCAAGGAAACGCGCTTTGCTTCTCTCCAACTCAACGGAAGCGACAAGGACCTCTCAGGCCCGGGCCACGGCCAGGGATTGTCTCTGGCTTGGGACAGCCGCGGTAAACCGGTTGGTGGACAGAATTCCCCTCTCGCGGCGTTCAATCGGCTTTTTTCGGCGGAAAACATGTCGGTCGAACAGTTGCGGCTCCGACTCTCACAAAAGCGCAGCCTCCTGGATACCGTACAGGAAGAGGCTCGAGATTTGCAGCGCACGCTCGCCAAAGTAGATTTGGAGAAGCTCGATGAATATTTCCAGAGCCTTCGCGAAATTGAACTGCGGCTGGCAAAGGATGAGCAATGGCAAGCCGTGCCAAAGCCCAAGCCGCCGCTCGAGCAGCCTGCGGATGGTACTCTTGGCCGCGAAGAAATCCGGTTGATGTACGACCTCATGATCGCGGCACTCCAAACCGATAGCACCCGTGTCATCACGTACCGCCTGCCCATCTCCAATTTGCTCTCCAGCCTCGGAGTCAAGGTCGCGGCCCACGACATGAGCCACTACAATCCCGGTGAGCGCATGGAAGCCTCACAAAAGCGGGACGCAGCCAATGCTGATCTGCTTGCGGGTTTGATCGACAAACTAAAAACGGTGACTGAACCCAACGGCAGCCGTTTATTCGAGCACACAACCGTCGCGTTCGGCAGCAACATTAGTACCGTCCACAACCTTACCAACTGCCCAACGCTCCTGACCGGTGGTGGTTCCGGAATCAAACTGGGCCACCACCTTGTTGCCTCAAAGGACACACCGTTGTGCAATGTTTGGTTAACGTTGCTCCGGCGCTCCGGTCTGGCGCTCGAGCGCCACGGCGACAGTTCCGGGGAACTCAAAGAATTAATCTCTTAAGCAGGGTGGGCCGCACCTGAATTAATCGGGCCAAATGCGTGAGCGCACAGTGCACATGAGCCGCCGTAGAAGGCTTGTGCACCTCTAATGAATAAAACAACAGTGAACAGATCCTGCCTGGGGCGGCGGAGACAGACGTTTCACGCTTCACGCCTTCATGTCATTCTGCGGCACAGATCCGTTCATTGCTGAAGATAGCGGAGCGCAATCTGGTTGCGTTCGCGAAATTTATCTGGAAGTGGAACCAGCCTCGATCGTGATGATCTGTTTCTAAAGCCACGAGTCTGAATCAATGCAACGCATTCCGCGGCTGCATCATGAAACAAGTTTTGCTAAACGCAAAAGATGCAGACTTGGTCAATCACCCTCCACGGACCAGCAGGCGTCATCAGCACGGTTGATTCCGGCGAATCACAATTTGTGATTGGCACTGAGACTGCAGGCGATGTGTTCACGATCTATGGCGAGGGCGTGACGCCACGCCATGCATGGGTCTGGATCAGCGAGGGTGGTTTGCAGGTCGAGGACCTGGGGGCAGGAACCTTGGTCAACGGATACCAGATTAGTGAGCGCGTGCAGGTGGAGTATCCGGCGAGTGTGCAGGTCGGAGATGCCACGCTGGTCATTGCACTCAAAGCTCTGCAGCCGGTCGCGGTGGTGCCAACTCCCAGTTCGGTGGACATCACTATTCCCCAGCGGGTGGTGACCAAGAGCAAGGCGAGCATGGAGGTGACGATTCCGCAAAAAACGCCGACGCGGGGGAATGTGCAAAAAGCCGCATCATTAGGAACCGCCTCTGCCCAGTCAGAATCCACGACTAAGGCATCGACATTGTGCGAGTACACACTCGTTCGTGAAATCGCCCGAGGCGGGATGGGCCAGATCTATTTCGGAGAAGATCCGCAGCTCAAACGCAACGTGGCGGTAAAAGTCAGCAGTGTGAGTGAAGCTGGAGAGGATCCTCGTTTTTCAAAGGAAGCAGAAGTGCTGGCCCAGCTGGCTCATCCCAACGTTGTACCGATCCATAATATTGGCGTCGATGCACAGGAGCGGCCGTTCTATTCGATGAAGCTGGTGAAAGGTCGCACGCTTCAGGCGGTGCTGAACCTGATCCGCGATGGAGATGCCGCCGCGACGAAGGACTATCCAAGAGCCACGTTGCTCACGATCTTCCGCAAGGTGTGCGATGCGATGATGTTCGCGCACAGTAAGGGCATCCTTCATCGGGATCTCAAGCCGGATAACATCATGGTGGGCGAGTACGGCGAAGTGTTGGTGATGGACTGGGGGTTGGCAAAAGTGCTGGGGGAACAGGAGCACACCAGTGCGGCAAATTCGCGAGTCAACGACACCGGTGACTACGGCATGACCATGGAAGGAGAAGTCATGGGTACTCCGCAGTACATGAGCCCTGAACAGGCCACGGGTATGGTGGCTGAGCTGGATCAGCGCAGTGACATCTACAGCTTAGGTGGGATTCTGTATGCGATCCTCACGCTGCGTCCTCCGATTGATGGGACGACCTTGGATGAAGTGCTCACCAAGGTGAAGAACGGGCGCATCAGTGCGATGGTCACTAAACGTGGCGGCAAGGGTGCAGTGACAGTGGGTGCGCCAACCGCCATGGGTGCTGAAGTCCCGGAGGCGTTGCAGGCAGTCACACTCAAGGCGATGGCAACTGACCGCAACAAGCGCTACGTGAACGTGGAATTGTTTGCTGGTGACATTGAGCGATACCAAAACGGGTTTGCAACGAACGCAGAAGAGGCTGGAACCTTAAAGCGGATTAAGTTGTGGGTGGCTCGCAACAAGGTGCTGGCTGGATCCGCTGCAGCCATACTGGTGGTCGTGAGTAGTTTCAGTGCAAAGGTGGTTATGGAGGGGCGCAAGGCTAGCGCGGCATTGGCGCAACTGCGTGCGAGTGCACCTACTTTCGCGCTTCGTGCAGCTTATGCGATGCAGGATGGAAATTTCGAGGAGGCACTGGAAGCAGCTTCGAATGCGGTAAATCTACAGCCTGAGGTGGCAGAGTATCACCGGATCCGAGGGAACGTATTGCAGGTCATGATCCGGTGGCCTGAAGCAGTGAAAGAGTATCGGTTCGCGAAAGAGGATGAACAGGCGCTAAAAAATCTGAAGCTGACTGAAGAGCTCATTCAGCAAACCGAGAAGGATGCCACTGACACGAAGGCGAAAGGGCGTTTATTTGAAGAGCTGAATGCACAAAGACGTCAGTATGAGGCTATGGCCCTATCGAGCACGCTTGGCGATTTCTGGAAAGATCGTAAGAAAGATCTCAGTGTCATCCCTGAGCTTGTGCGTCGTTTGGAGGCGAAGATGCTGCCCGTGCCCGGCACCAAGATTTCGCTGAGCAAGACAGAGTTTACGGTTGGCGAATGGAAGTTGTACCTGAAGGCGGAAGGACTGCCGGATTGGAAGCAGCCCAGCAAAGATTTTGAGCAGAACGACGAACATCCGGTGGTGAACGTGAGTTGGAATGATGCGAAGAAGTTTTGCGAATGGGTGAGCAAGGTGACCGGGAAAGAATGGAGGCTGCCGACGAACTCGGAATGGGAGGCGGCGGTAGGGACGAGCAAGTATCCGTGGGGTGATTACTATCCTCCGAACTGGGATGATGGAAATTACGCGGTGGCAGAGGATGGTAAGGGTGATCCAGCGAAGATTGGGGTGGACGGGATCAAAGGAACAGCTCCGGTGGGTAGTTTCAAAATGAATGTGCTGGGGTTTTACGATCTTGGAGGAAATGCGTCTGAATGGATGTGGGATGGGTTGGATGAGAAAACTGGAAAACGGGTGATCCGGGCCGGGAGCTGGTTCGGCAGCGCGGGGGACTGCGCGGTTGCCAACCGCCGCGGCAACAATCCGGAGGGCCGCAACTACGCCGACGGTTTCCGGGTGGCCCTCAGTTCAGTTCCCTAGAGCTGAAGCGCGGAGCGCTGAGGTGTGAGGCACCCGAGGCGAGGCCGGAGGGACTCCGGCGGAGAACGAGGGGGGGGTGAGGGGAGGTGTGCGGAGCAAGAAATTTTTTGGGTATCCTTCGGGGTACTCTGGCGATTCATCAGGAGATGAATTGCAGCCTCGCCGGCGTCGAGTCTGAGTTGTCTGCGCTGATTGTCTGCAGCGCGCGCATGCGGTTTAGAGCTTCTGTGCGAAGGCCTCGAGCGATTCCGATCGAAAAGCGGTTTCGAGGAGTTGCTCAAGTCGCTTTGGATCGTCAATCGCGTCCAATGCCTCACGGATCCCCTCCGGACAGGACCCATGCCGGATTTCCAAGGCCCTTTGTACAGCCGTCCGGAAGGCGCGTAACTGACCCTCGGATAAGCCTTCTTCTTTGCCTTCCAGTCTGAGTTGATCGGCGAGAGTCATGGTTTTGGTTTGAAGGGGTTTGCTGCGGATTGTTTTGAGGCGTTCCTTGAGCAGGGAAACGTTTAGGTC
>JBILKY010000195.1:0-7095 GCA_044376395.1 Chthoniobacteraceae bacterium
TCGCGCAACATTCTCCTTTTTAATTTGGAGGTGCTGCACTTTTCGACCGCCGCGCCACTCGGCGCCACCCGCCGCACTTTTCAA
The DNA here is from genome assembly GCA_044376395.1 of Chthoniobacteraceae bacterium. Taxonomy (GTDB): domain Bacteria; phylum Verrucomicrobiota; class Verrucomicrobiia; order Chthoniobacterales; family Chthoniobacteraceae; genus Chth-196. The sequence goes on from JBILKY010000195.1 coordinate 85, forward strand.
CCGCCCTTTACACACGCTCTGAATCACACCTTGCTTCCGAGATCCGCAGGCTCACGAAGCGTCTGGGGGGATCCGGCCTTTTTGAGGTTTTGAAACCTCACATTTGCGGAATCGCCCGCTGCCGATTTTTCCGAAAGAAAGATGGCTGCCTCACTAGGATTTGAACCTAGACAAGCAGATTCAGAATCTGCTGTGCTACCGTTACACCATAAGGCACTTTAACCCGCATAAACACCCGCTCGAGAGGCTGTTCCCACATCTTACTTGAGATTACAGGACAGCCCCCATGGGCAGACAATGTTGCGAAATCGCAACGATGCACAAGCCCCCAATCGTTTTCAATCTCAATGATCTCTATCGGAAGGTCCACCAGCTTCGGTTTCCAGACTTTCTTTCACCTCTGACAGGCTCCAATGCCCTATCCATAGCCGATATTTCGGCCGAATTTGCTTCCGCACATCGCGTCCGGTGTTTTGTTCACCCCCGGCAACCTCGATGTTTTTCTGGTGTGTCAACCGTCCCGCCAGTGGCGTAGATCACTCGACTTCGTGCGCGTCAAGGAACATTGATTTACTCAACGCACTAAAGAAATTCTGGTACGGTTCCGCTTTCGAGATGGCCGTTAAGTTAAACTGTGCATTTGCCCGTACCAGCACACTTTTGGGGGCTGTTTGTCGGATCGTCACCGTCATCGTCAGGTTGTATCCTGCCAATTTAGTGGCCGTAACAGTCCCAAAATTCGAATCTGATTTATCAATCACAAAACCAAGATCCTGCAACGTTGCAATTACGGAGCGGAGAGTCTTAGACACATCTCCCGTGTCAAACGCCCTTGACTGCATCTTGCGAAGTTCCAGTTGCGAAGAATCGGACTTGAGAAGTTGATTCTGCGACGTCGCGCAAGAGGTAAAAGACAAAAGGACACCAGCAGAGAAAATAATGAGCCAAGGGGTTTTTTTCATTCTACGTTTTGGGCACTGAGGAAAAGGGACTTGGATAGTTTTTCAAAAAACTCTTGGTATTGTTTAGGGTCATTCAAAGGCTCTGCCCGTGTCATTTGATTCAATTCGTTAAAAACATATCTCTGGAAAGTGACCCGAACCGAAATCGACTTTGCATCCATGGGCCGAGTCACAATTGACGCTTTCAGCCGTTGATTTTTGTCAATAGGCATGTTCCCCCCGCCTAAACCAGCAACTATAATCTTTGCAATGACCTGCCCAGCCTCAACTGCAGAGCGGTCTTTCTGACCGACTACCAGCCCTGAATTAACATCACTCTCTGTGATGTTAAACCCTAAATCCTGTAGGAGGCTTCCGCACGCCATCAAGACCTTCTTTTCCTCTTTCGAATCAAACCGCCTAGATTGCATCTGCCTGATCTCAAGGGTGGGACCTTTCAACTGTAACGCATCTTTCGGAATTGTTTGACATGAAGAGAAAACAATTGATGTCAAGACGGCTGAAAGCAATACCGAGTTCCTCATTTTGTTTTTTATGTCAGAAAGATGAAGAGTGGTACGCAAAATCGCGAACCTTGGAATGTTCGTCGAATTTGACTACAATTGTCAGCGTTCTCTGATTTCGCGAGCTGCGGTGACTCGAACTCTCGGCGAACAAAATGGGCGAAAATATAAGCCCTGCAGCCGTCGAGGAGCGCATGTCAACCGCGTCAGAGGAGATTTTGTCATACGCCCAAGTCTCTCTCCGTTTCTCATCGGTTGAAACCAGATTAGGTGAACCGAGTGTCTCAAGGACCGCCGATGAGCTCATGCCGATTCGAATAGACCGCTGCGCTGTCGCTACTGTCATTCTTTCAGTTCGGATGCTCGGTGGTTCAGCGCCTTGTTGACACCCGTTTTGTAAGATCGCGAAGGCGTACAATACACTAAGGCAACTAACTCTGATTAGTTTTGAAAGCAACGAAGTGCTCATACTTCATGAATATGTTCAAGCAAAGCGAGAAGCAAGATTTTTATAAAAAGAATCGTTCCCAACACTAAATAATTCACGACCCTCTGTTTTTGAGGTTTCCAACAGACCCATCGGAAAACGTTGTCTGTTGACTCGCTGGAGTACTGTCCTCAGGCGCCTCAAGAAACCGCTTGCCTTGACACAGGTGAACTCTCAACTGCTCGCACCACGCGGCTAACTCAAAAACGCTCGCATCCCGCGCGCTTTTAAGGCTTTCATGCAGGGTGCGTCAGGCTTCATTCGCCCCTTGCTGTGCCGTCCATCCGCCGATTCTGAAACCCACACCCATCTTATGAACCGCCCCCTCCTCCTCGCGCTCACCCTGTGCAGCGCTCCTCTCTCCAACGCTTCGGAAATCAAATTCGAAAAGCACATGCTGACCGAGGAGTTTGTTTCCGAAGGCTGTAATTTCGCGGACTTCGACCACGACGGCCACATGGACATGACTGCGGGCTGCCACATTTGGTACGGGCCGGATTTTACACGCAAAACCAACTTCACCCCGCCTAGCGAAAATGCGGGCGGTCCAACCAAAACTCCCTACGACCCAGCGAAAGGTTATTCGGACTACTTCCTGTGCTACGCCTACGACTTCAATCAGGACTCCTGGGCAGACATCCTGGTCTATGGCCTGCCTGGTGAGCCCGCGCTTGTTTTCATCAATCCGAAGGGCTCGGGTGAAACTTGGGCTAAACACAACATTTTTGACGTCGCGGACGGGGAGTCTCCCGGCCTCAAGGACATCAATGGCGACGGCAAACCCGAACTCCTCGTGCACTCGAGCGATCCCAACAAGCCCGCCTCTGCCAAAGGCAAAGGTGGCGGGCAGTTGGGCTATGCCGAAGTGGACTGGGCCAATCCCCTCGGCAAAGCACGATTCCGCCCCATCACCCCGAAGTCTCCCGAGAACGATGAAAAATATTTCCGCTACACCCACGGGTACGGCGCCGGCGACGTGAACGGTGATGGACTGGTGGACATCCTCGACCGCGAGGGCTGGCGGGAGCAACCAAAAGACACCAAGGAGGACTCCAACTGGGTTTTTCATCCCGTGCCGTTTGCGCCGCCAGGAACCCGCGGGGGTTCGCACATGCTGGTGTATGACGTGAACGGAGATGGCCGCAACGATGTCATCACCTCGTACGATGCCCACGGGTACGGGCTCGGCTGGTTTGAAAACAACAAGGACGGCTCTTTCACCGAACACAAAATCATGGGCTCAAAACCCGAGGAAAATCCACAGGGCGTCAAATTCTCACAGCTGCACTCCATGCAGCTCGCGGACATCAACGGGGACGGCATCATGGACTTAGTCACCGGCAAACGCCGCTGGGCTCACGGGCCCTTTAAAGACGAGGAGCCGGATGCCGCACCGGTACTGTACTGGTTTGAATTAAAACGGGACGGAAAAGGCGGCGCCGAATTCATCGCCCACCTCATCGACGATGACAGCGGTGTCGGCACTCAAGTCACCACCGGGGATATCAATAAGGACGGGAAAATCGACGTGCTGGTTGCGAACAAACGCGGGGTCTTTGTCTTCACGCAACAGTAACCCTTCACTAGGCGAACCCCGAACCCGCGCCGGAATGCGACGCCTGATCGCCGTGCCGCACGCCGCTTAAAGCCTTTTCAATAAACTACTTATATGCTAGACATCCGACTGATTCGGGAACAACCCGATACGATCAAAGCCCGACTCGCCGCACGCGGTGGCGACGCCCACATTCACATCGACGAAATCCTCGCATGCGACAAGGAACGTCGGGCCGCTGAAACACAGCTCCAGCAGCTGCAGTCGGATCGAAAACGCATCAGCAAGGAAATCGGCATCCGAAAATCCAAGGGCGAAGACACCTCGAGCGTCGAAGCGGAGATGCGGGTTCTCGGCGACGAGGTTGCCAAACTCAACGACCTTTCCGCCGCACTCGACAATCGGCAACGCGAACTTTTGTTGAATCTCCCCAATGTGCCGCATGAAAACTGCCCGATTGGCGCCGATGCGGAGGCGAATCCCGAGGTGCGCGTCTGGGGCGAGAAACCGACCTTTGCATTCACGCCGAAAAGTCATGTGGAACTCGGCGAAGCGCTGGGTCTTTTTGACTTTGACCGCGCCGCGAAAATCTCGGGAAGTGCGTTTGTTTGTTTCACTGGGGCCGGCGCCCGTCTGGAAAGGGCTTTGCTCAACTTCCTACTGGACCTCCATACCACCCAGCACGGCTATCGCGAGGTCAGCACCCCGTTCATCATTCGCCCGGAGGCGCTCGTCGGGACATCGCAGCTTCCGAAGTTTGAGGAACAATTATACCGCTGCGACCGGGACGAACTGTACCTCGCACCGACCGCCGAAGTGCCTGTCACCAACTTGCACCGGGAAGAGATTCTGAGCCTGGAACAGCTGCCCATTCGCTACGCTGCGTACACCCCGTGTTTCCGGCGCGAGGCCGGTTCCGCCGGACTTGGAACGCGAGGGCTGATCCGTATGCACCAGTTCGACAAGGTGGAACTGGTGAAAATCACGACCCCGGAAAGCGCTTTCGAAGAACTGGAACTCCTCACGGCCAACGCCGAAAAAGTGCTACAGCTCCTCGGCTTGCACTACCGCGTCATCGAGCTTTGCACGGGCGACGTTGGGTTCGGTTCCACTAAAACCTACGACATCGAAGTATGGGCTCCGGGCCAAAACAGTTATTTGGAGGTGTCCAGTTGCTCGAATTTCGGGGATTTCCAAGCGCGGCGCATGAACCTGCGCTTCAAGGACGGTGAAGGTAAGAACCGCTTCTGCCACACGCTGAATGGCTCCGGTACGGCGCTGCCGCGGCTCTTTGTCGCACTCATCGAAACCTTCCAACAACCCGACGGTACCGTCCGGCTTCCCGAAGCCCTGCGACCGTACTTTGGCAGCGAGCGCATCGGCTAAAACCCTTGCGGCGCAGTCCCCGTGCCCGTGAACACCGCCCGCTCACCCCTGCAACGCATCGCGAGGGCGCTGGAAGACAGCGGCGTGCGGACCGCGGACCCGCTTCTGCTCGGCTTCTCCGGGGGCCGCGACTCGGTTGCGCTCGCGCTCTGGCTCCTAGAGGCGGGCTTTTCGACGCTCACCCTGCTTCATCTCGACCACGGGCTGCGAAGTGAAAGCGGCGCGGATGCCGCATGGGTCATGCAATTTGCCGAGTCCTTCGGTCTCGGCTGTCATGTGGAGCGCGCAGACGTCGCCGCGGATGCCAGGACGCTCAAAATCGGCGTGGAAGAAGCAGGCCGCAACGCGCGCTACTCGTTTTTTGCGGGTGCGGTCAAAAGGCTCGGGGTCCGCAAGGTCGTCGTGGCGCACCACGCGGACGATCAGGTTGAGACCTTCTTGTTCCGCCTTTTTCGAGGCTCCGGAGCGACCGGCCTCGGCGGAATGTCCACCGCAAGCGCCCGCACAATTGAAGGCGTTTCGTTCGATCTGCTGCGGCCGATGCTCGATGTTTGGCGAGCTGAGATCAACGCATGTGTCGCCGAAAAACGGGCGGATTTCCGCGAGGACCCTTCGAACGAAGATCCCCGCTGGACCAGGAACCGCATTCGCCACGACTTGCTTCCGCAGCTCGAAGAAATCATGGGCAAGCCCGTGAAGGCTGCAATTTGGCGGGCTGCGGAGCTTTTGCGCGCGGACGACTCGCACTTGGAGCAATTGAGCGCGGAACTCGTAGAGCAGTCCGACTCCCTTGATGTCGCGAGCCTGCGCTGCGCCCCAGCCGCAATCCAACGAAGGTTGGTGATGCGCTGGCTGCGGCGGCAAAACGTTTCAAACATCGGCTTCGACATGGTGGACGCGGTGGTCGGACTGGCCCTGCGGGATTCTCCCGCAAAACTGAACTTGCCGGAGGGGGCGCACGTCCGGCGCAGAGCGGGAGAGATCTTCATTGAATCCACCCAGCCGAATACTCGCAGCTCTGGCTGAAGGGGCTGTTCGCTGCTATGAAGATCCCAACGCTCATGGACTTTACCCGCCCTTACGCCCTGCTTCTCGCCGCGAGTCTGTTGGCGATTCCGCTCATTGCACTGCTTTTACTTTGGGCAGGCCGCGTGCTTTCGCGCCGCCTCCATGTGCGTTTCGACCTGCGCTTTAAAATAGCTGTCTACAGCCTTTCCGCAGATCTTCCCCTGCGGCTCTACCAGTCCATCGCCCTCGGATCCATCGCACAAACCAAGGGGACCATGGAGGTGACCGTCGAAGGGGCCAAGGCACCGGTCCAGCCCATTCTTATTCCCGAAGAACTGCTCCAAGCCCTGCTCTCCATCGGGATTTTCTTCGGCACGCTGATGGCGGTCCGAATCATCAGGAAATGCGTCTGGGACGACTGGTTCGAGCGGACGCAAGAAACCGAAGCGCCCAAGTTTCTGAGCGATATCTGCAGTGCCGCCATCATCGGCCTTTCGTTGATCGCGATCGCCACCGGCGTTTATCACAAGGATTTGAGCGGCTTTCAGCTGGGCTCCACGGTGTCGGTCGCGGTACTGGGCTTTGCGAGCCAGGACCTTCTGGGAAACCTGCTCTCAGGCATCGCCCTCCAAATCGGCAGCCCTTTCAAAAAAGGCGACTGGTTGCTGGTCGACGGCCGGCGGTTGCAGGTGATGGAAGTCAACTGGCGGTCGACTCGGATGCGTGCCTCGGAAAACATTCTGGTGGACGTCCCAAACAAGACGATCGCAGGCGGAACCATTACGAACCTTTCGGCGCCCACCTCCGAACGGGCGTCCGTGGTCAATGTGAAATTCGACGTCGATGCCGAGCCGAACGCCGTAAAAGCCGCCTTGTTGCATGCGGCTCAAACAACGGACTGCGTGCTGCCGTCGCCGGCACCGAGGGTGCATCTGACGGATTTTTGCGACTCCAGCGTGCAGTACGAGGTTGTGTTCTGGGTGGATTGCGAGGAGCACTTCTCCGACACCACGGATGCTGTTCGCACCCGCATCTGGTACACGGCAAAGGAACGGGGGCTTCGCATGCCCTTCCCGACCCGGACCGTCTACATGCAACAGCCGCCTCTTC
>JBILKY010000028.1:0-19744 GCA_044376395.1 Chthoniobacteraceae bacterium
CCTTTGCTTTTTCCTCGTCCGTGCTGCCCTGCTTGATCGCTGAAAAAGCGCCGAAAGCCGCGCGCAGGTTCCAGTCGCGAATCAGCTCGAGATCATTGATGGGATGCTTGTTAAACCCCGACTCCCAAAACCATTCCGCTTTGAGAAAGGGCTTGTCGTTAATCTTCGATTTACTCTCCTTCACCTTCGGAAAATCCTCCATCGTCAGTGGCAGGGCCCATGGCGTGGCTGGCCACGCGGATGGCTGATCGTCCATTTGATAGAACCACATGTTCGACATGCCCATGTGTCCCGTTTCCTCCATCGTGAACGCTGCGCCCGCAGCCGCGCCCACCGTTCCGTGACCCGTGCAATCCACGAAAAGCTTTCCACGAAACTCGCGCTCACGGCCGCTCTTTACGTCAAGCGCCCGCACAGATGCGATCTTCCCCGAGGCATCCAGCTTGGCGCTGTGCACGAAGTGTCCGAGAAAGAGACTGAGCGTCTTTTCCGCCCGGCAAACCTTCTCCTTCTTGTCGTCCACGAAATCCTCGGGGCGTCCGGGACTGTCTGGAGCACGATCGGCGAATTCCTCGACGATCTCTCCAATGTGCGGATATTTGCCGCGCATCGTGCCGCCCTGCGCCCACACGCCAATTTCACTGCTCCCGTTGCCGCCGAGGACAAACCGATCCTGGATCAGGGCCACCTTAAGCGACTGCCGCGCCGCGGAAATGGCCGCCGCGACCCCCGCATATCCGCCGCCGCAGATCACGAGATCAAACTCGCCGGCATCTTCCGGCACGCCGCCCGGGTTGAGCCATTTGTTGCGCGCCTCGGCGAGTGCCTGTCCCTCCGGGGGCGAGTAGGAGGGATCGTTGGTCAGCAGGATCGCGTCACAGCGCCCGTCGAAGCCGGTGAGGTCGTGGAGCGCAAGCGTCTGCGCGCCCTTCTTCAATTTCACCGCACCGCCCGCCTGCCAGTGCCAGTCCGCCCCGACCGTGCCGAACTCCTTGGCCAGCGGCGTGCCGTTGATCACGAGTTGAAAGCGGCCGGGTGTCCCGGGCGCCTTCCACGGACCAACCCAGTCCTTGGTGCGCACCCACACGCGATACTCCCCGGCCTCTGATATCTGCACCTTCCCCGTGGCGTCCTTGACGGGTTTTCCCAGGCCGTGCGCGAGCAGGTAGGGTGACCCAACGACATGCGTGAACGATGTATCCAGCGACCAGCCTCCGTGGCTGTCAAAAGATTCTGCCTCAACAAACACGGTCTGCACCGCGCGCACGGCGGGACTTGCAGCGAGTAAACAGGCGGATGTGAAGACAAATGCGGAGAGGGAACGTAGCTTCATAGGCATGTGCAATAACAAGGAATCGGAACTGGAGGGGATAGGAGTGTCCGCCATTTTGCAGCGCTTTATTCCGCGCGCATTACAGCGCCCACTAGCTTCCACCGTTCAAGCCATCAGGCAAGAGGGAAACACCCTGCGTGCGCCCGCTGGCACCTGCGGGATCGCCGGCAGGAGCAGCCTCTGAAGCCAGATGCCGCCTCTGCCGCCGGGCCGCACCCCTGCCTTGCACCGGTCCCGTCCCAAGAAGAGCGCCATCCTCCAAAAACGCCAACCGCTCCCGCTTGATCCCGCCACGAAACCAGTCGCCCCGGAGCACCTCAGCGATCTCGAAGCCGCGCACGTCTTTGACAAACCTGTACAGCTGCTCCGCCAGGGCCACCAAAGCGATCGAGTGCGTGCGCCCCAGCCGCAGCGAAAGCCACTCGCTAAACTCCAAGAATCCCGCGAACGGAGACTCCATGCCGTACCAAACCCACGGCAGCGTGTCAGTGAATCGACCGCTGTTCGCCGTCAAATCCCAGAATTTTGCGAACCTCCGAAGACTTTGGAGTTGAGCGAAACTGAAGCACTTGTTCTGCAAAATTTCGTACGGGGGATGCGGGCTGTACTGCATTTCCCACTCCGCGTCATGCCGCACGATCGGCGTGCCGCGCAGCCGCTTGAGGATCCCCACCTGGATCTCCTGCGGCGCGAGCGCAACAAGCCTGTCAAATCCGCGCGCGAAGGTGTCCATGGTTTCCCCCGGCAACCCTGCGATCAAGTCGGCGTGAATATGCACGCCGGTGTGGGCCCTCAGAAAACGCAGGTTCTTCTCGAGCTTTTCGTAGTTCTGCCTGCGGCTGATGTTCTTTGCAGTCGCCTCGTCAAAGGTCTGGATGCCGACCTCCAGTTGAACGCCCCCCGCGGGGAACCGGGCCAGCAGCCCGAGAAGCGCCTCCGGCATGCGGTCCGGCACCATTTCAAAGTGCACGAACATCCCGTCTTCCCAGCGTTCGAGAAAGAACTCCAGAATCGCCCGGCTGGTGGTCTGGCTCAGATTGAAAGTCCGGTCGACAAATTTGAACACGCGGGCGCCCCGAGAAAGAAGCGTCTCAAGCTCGGCAAGAAACACCGCAAGATCAAACCCCCGCACCGGAACATCCAGCGACGACAGGCAGAACTCACACGTGAACGGGCACCCGCGCGAAGCCTCCACGTAAAGCACCCGGTTTTGCAGATCCTCGCGCGAATACAATCCATATGGCAGGCGGACCGCTGCGAGCGGCGGCAATTCCGCGTGCAGCACCTTTTGCGCGGGCCGCTCGCCCGCCAGCACCGCGCGGCAAACCTCGGCAAACTTCAAATCCGCCTCCCCGGTGATGACGTAATCGGCGCACTGCACGATGGGCTGCCCGAGCGTCTCGTAACTCACCTCGGGTCCCCCGAGGATCACCACCGTTTCAGGCCGCACCCTTTTGATGATCTCCACCACTTCGGTGGTCAGCGCGACATTCCAGATGTACACGCCCAACCCCACGATGCCCGCGCCCGTCTCGAGAATTTCCCCCGCGATATCCAGCGCACGCTGTTTGATCTCAAACTCCAAGATCCGGGAAACGCCCTGCAAATCCCCAAGGTTGGCCATGAGGTACCTGAGCCCGACCGCCGCATGAATGTAGCGGGCGTTGATGGTCGCCAGCACAATGCTCACCGCACGGCCATGCTCTTCCACAGGCGTTTCCCCGCCTTTGATGGAATCAAACTGTTCTAAGGCTGCTCTCATAACGCCGCGCACAACGCAACGCCGCCAGTCTCACCGCGAAACGGCGGAGGGCAATGCGAAAGGCCCGCAAACGGGCGCTACAACGACCCCCGCAACCGCACGCGAAACACGCAAGCCCACACGCCGTAAGGCAGGCGCGCTGAAAGGGGCGGGGGACCGATTACTTTTCCGACGCGGGCGCTTCACCCACCGCGAGCTGTAACTCCTGCTGAGCGCAGTTGAAATCCACCACCGAACGGACCCGCGCAAGACGGGCCTGCCGCAGCTCGTCGCGTGCCATCACGTACTCCAACACCACGCCGATCTGGCTGGCCTGCCGTTCCCCCGCGAGCTTGGTCATCTCCTCGGCAGCGGCGACAGCCTCATCCGTGATCTGGATCTGCGCATACGCCGATTGCGAACGCGCAACCGCCTCCACGACTTCCCGGCCAATCGACGCCTTCACCCGGCTCTTTTGCAGCGCAACGGATTCGCGCCGCGTCTCGGCGATCTTATTGCGCGTCGTGTCAAAAATCCCCCCCGGCCCGACCTTCCATCCCAGCCCCACGAAAAAATCCTGCTGATCCCCGAAGTTCCCCGTGCGCCCGCTGCGTCCCCCGCCAAAACCGCCCGCTGCATAACCTCCCTGAAGCGTCGGGAAAAGCGGGCCGACCCGGACCCGGTCCTCTTCTTTCGCCAGTCCCACTGCCGCTGCGTCCACCGCCTTGACCTCCGCCCGGTTTGTCTGAGCGCGGGCTACGAGGTCCGTGAGCTTTTCATCCTTCAAAAGACGCACGGGCGTCAAATCCACCTTTGCCGATCTCAATGCAGTCTCGGGCGCGAGCCTCAGCGTTTCCGCCAGACGCGCGGCGCACACCTGCAGTTCCTCCTCGCCCAGACGCACCAAGAGCCGCAGCCGGGCCAGTTGGGTGCCGACCCTCAGCTGATCCGCACGGAACGCGGTCCCGACCTTCACCGCACCCTCCAACTGCTGGTAGTAGCGCTCGGAGATCGCGATATCCTCGGCCATCACGGCGAGCGAGGCTTCCGCCTTCAACAGCGCGTAATACCGCTCCGTGGCCGTGCGAATCGTGTCGAGCCGCACTTTTTCGACCAGGTGATCCGCCGCAATCGCGCGCTGTTTCGCGGCCAGCGCACCGTAGTAAATATCGCCCGGCGCCCAGTCCAGCGCGAGCGCCCCGCCCACGGAGTAGTTTAGTTTGCTCGCATCCCGGACATATCCGTCGATGTCCTGCAGCCGGCCCTCGTGCCCCCGGTAATTCGCGCCCACACTCAAGGTCGGCCAAAAACGCTGCCACGCCTGCTTGGACTCCTGCACCGCGACAAGATGCTGCAGCCTCGCAAACTCGATTTCCTCGTGGCGCGCCCCCGCGAGCCGCAACACCGCGCGATGATCCACAAAAAACTGCTCCGCGCGCGCCGCCGCCGCAACGGTGAAAAATAGAAGTAGGAATCGCATAAGGCGAGGGGAGGGGAGGAAGGTGGTCCGCATGAAATCTTTGAAATAACGTTCTGCGAAAACTCCGCTATTTAGCCGCGGGCGTCTTCAGCGTGACGGCCTGACCGTCATTTACAACCGCCGTTCCGACCAAGAGCAGGGTGTCCTCGGGTTTAAGCTCCAGCACCTCTGCGTTTACGCCGTCGTTGAAGCCCAGTTTGACCGCTGTTTTCACCGCTTTGCCCGCGGCGTGCTTGAAAACAAACGCGTTCGTTTTTTCCATCACGATCGCCGCAACCGGGACGAGCATCGCCTGCTCATGCCGCTCCACGCCGATGCGCGCGGTCACGCTCAAGCCGGGCATCAACTTGTCCTGCGCGTTCTCCAAATCCGCCTCTACCAACATCGTGCGCGAAGTCTGGTCGAGCGAACCGCTGACACGCGCAACGACGCTCTCAAAAGTCTGGCCCGGAATCGCATCCACGCTCACCCGCACCGGTTTGCCCGCCTTCACCATAGGCGTCTCAAGCTCCGTCACCGGAATCTGGCATCTGAGCTTTTTGTCATCCACCACCCGAAGCAAGGGCCCGGCGCCGGGCGAGACGTACGCGCCCGGGTCCACAGAACGGCTTGCAATCACTCCAGCGAACGGTGCGCGGATTTGCGCGAATTCCAGCAGCACGCTGCCGCGCGTCACGGAAGCCTTCGCACCCGCAAACCGAGCCTCGGCGTTGTCGACGCTTTGAGGTAGCACCAAGTCCGGTGATTTTTGGCGCGCCTCCCGCAGCCGCTTCACATCGATCTCTGCGGCGTCCATCTCGGCCTTGGCCTTGAGAAGATCGGCTTCCAATTCGGGCACCTCAACGGTCGCCAGCAGATCGCCCGCAGCAACCTTGTCGCCCTTGTCCACTTTCACAGTCTTCACATACCCGGCGACACGGGCCTGCAAACCCACCTGTTGAAATGGGGCCAATACTCCGGGCAGGGCCACCCAGCGATGGATCGTTCCGGGCGCCGGATGCGCGGTTGCAAATTCCGCCGCCCCGAATACGGACGCGGCGGAAACGGCGAGCGCGCACGCGGAAAGAGTCATTCGATGGAGCATCATGGGAAAATAGGGCTTTGAGTTGAAGGTCAGGAAGCTGCGAGGGCCGGGTCCCCCCGTCTGCCGGCATGCGCCGGAAGATCGCAATCGGCGTCGTCCGGATCCAGCGAGGCTGAGCCCGCCTTTGACCGCGCGAGCAAGGCGTACACTGCGGGCAAAATGAAAAGCGTGGAGACCGTGGCCACCGCAAGACCGCCAAGGACCGCTTTGCCAAGTGGCCCGGACGCAGTGCCTCCGAAGGCCATGGGCACCATGCCAGCCATCATCGCGAAGCTCGTCATCAGGATCGGGCGCACGCGGCCCGCCAAGCCGTCGAGCGCCGCTTGTTTCCTATCCGCGCCCGCGCGCTGCGCACGCTCCGCAAACGTCACGAACAGAATCGCGTTTGATACAGACACGCCCACCGCCATGACCGCGCCCATGAAACTCTGCAAATTCAGCGTCTCCCGCGTGATCCATAGAGCGCCCACCACACCCGCCAGCACCGCAGGCACCGCACTCAGCACCACGATAGGCAAACGGACGCTTTGAAAATTCGCCATCAGCAAAAGCAGAATCACCAGCACCGCCACTCCGAGTCCGTTTTTGAGACCCGCCTCCAACTCCCTGAGCGGCTGCACCTGGCCCCGCATCGCGACATTCACTCCAGCCGGCGTTTCAAGCTGCTTGAGAGCCTCCTCCACCTTCTTCGCCACCCGCCCCAGACTCGCGCCATGCAAATTCGCGGTCACTGAAACCGTGCGCGCCATGTTGTACCGGTCGTACTGCCCCACCACGGTTCCCTCCGAGATCTGCGAGAAATTGCGCAACAGCGCGGACCGCCCCGAACCCGCGGACACGGGAAGGTTCAGCAAATCCTCGGCGGACTTCATCTGCCCCTGCGGCACCTGAACTTGAAGGCTGTAGCTCACACCGGTCTTAGTGTCGGCCCAGTAGTTCGGGACCGTGAACCGGCTGCTGGCCGTCGCCGCAACAAGGCTGCGCGTCGCGTCGGACATCCGGACACCGAGCAGCCCTGCCCGCTCGCGGTCAATCTGCACGTTCACACTGGGATAATCCAAGGTCTGCGCGATATGCACGTCCCTGAGCTCGGGGATCGTTGCGAGCGCGGTCCGGATTTTCTCGGCATGCGCCCGCGTCGCGGCAAAATCCTTCCCGCTCACTGCGATTTCAAGCGGCGTGCTTGAACCCAGCGACATGACGCGGCTCACGATGTCCGCGGGTTCGAACGAAAGCCGTACTTCGGGCATTTCCTTCGCCAAGCGCGCCCTCAAGGTTTCCCTCAGCTTCGCGACACGCACCGGCGTACCCTTTTTGAGCTGCACCTGCAGCATTCCCTCCTCGGGTCCGCTGTTCCATTGGTGGATGAGATTCACCGGGTAATTCGAGGCATGAACGCCGATCAACCCCATGGTGATGGCGATCTGGTCGGGGCCCGCCTCCTCGGCAATCGCCGCCAAGATGCGCTGCGCGATCTGCTCGGTTAATTCCAGCCGTGTCCCAGTCTGTGCGCGGAACCGGAGCTGCAGCTGGCCCGCGTCGATCTCCGGAAAAATCTCCGAGCCAAGACGGGTGCCAAAAACGCTCACGAATAAAAACGTCCCCGCGAAATAAGCGGGCACAACCAAAAATCGCATCGCCACCGTGAGGCGCACCAAAGGCCGCACCAGCAGTGCCAGAAGGCTCTCGCGCTCTGCCGTCACGCGCGGCTCGCCGCGGCTCGCCCACCAGACGCTAAGCACAGGCAGCAGCGTGCTCGAGAGCACATAGGACGCCGCCATACTGATCCCTACCGCGAGTGCAAGCGGCATGAAAAGAGCGCGCGCAGCGCCCGTCATGAAAAATGCGGGCACGAAAACCGCGAGCACGCAAAGCATCGCCAAAAGACGGGGCAACGCCGTTTCGCCAATCGCATCCAGGGCCGCGCGCGCGAAACCAGACCCCCGGTGCCGATGCACATGCAGGTTCTCCATCGCGACCGTCGCCTCGTCGACGAGGATGCCGACCGCAAGCGCCAGGCCGCCGAGCGTCATGAGATTGATCGTCTGGCCCGAAAACCAAAGACCCACGACCGCCGCGGCGATGCTCACCGGGATATTGAGCACCACAATCAGCGCACTCCGGATATCTCGCAGAAACAACAGGACCATCAGCCCGGTTAAGACGGCCCCGAGCAGCCCTTCCTTGGCCAGATCCCGAATCGCGCGCTGAATCCACGGACTCTGATCAAACTCGAAGGTCACGTTAATATCGTCCGGACACGCGGCCTTGAACTTCGGCAGATTCGCCTTCACCAAATCCACCACCGTGAGCGTTGAAGCGTCGCTGCGCTTGGTGACCGGCATGTACACCGTGCGGCGACCGTTCACCAACGCGATGCTCGTCACCAAATCGCTCCCGTCGCTGAGCTCGCCAACATCCCGCACGAACACCGATCCTTCGGCCCCGACGCGCACCGGCACGGCGGCGAGATCCTGGATGTTTTTCACCACCGCGTTCGTCGGAACAATCGGATACGTCGAGCCCGCCGACAAATTCCCGCTCGGACTGATCGTGTTGGCCGCCGTCATCGCCGTCACAATTTCATCGGGCGAAATTCCGTAAGCCCGCAGTCGGTCAGGCTTGAGCGAAACCAGAATGGTCCGCGCGCTGCCGCCAAACGGTGGAGGCGCCGACACGCCGGGCAGCGTTGCAAAAAGCGGACGCACCATGTTGAGAGCGGCGTCCTGCATTTGCCCGACCGTGCGGTTGGGGTTTTCCGTGGAAAAAACCAGATTGCCCACGGGCACGCTTCCCGAATCAAATCGCGTTACGAACGAACCAGGCGTGCCAGGCGGCATGAACGCCCTCGCCCGGTTAACGTACGCCACGGTTTCGGCCATGGCGTTGCTCATATCCGTGCCCGGATGAAACTGGAGTTTCATGATCGAGGCCCCCTGAATCGACTTCGACTCCACGTGCTCGATACCAGTGATGTAGAGGAAATGGTACTCGTAGTAGTACGTCAAGTATCCCTCCATCTGCAGCGGATCCATCCCGCCGTAAGGCTGGGCAACATAGATGGTGGGCACGCCCAGCGATGGAAACACATCGCGCGCCATCTGCTTGGTCGCGATCCACGCCGTGAGAAGGACGGATAATACGGCCACCAGAACCGTCCATGGACGGCGAAGTGCGACTCGGGCAATGGAAAAATCGGACATGGTGGCGACGGGTGGTGAGACAACCCCAGCAAATCATTAAAGTTAAGTGAAATAATGTGACATTCGAGTCACACTACCGCGAGGACACCCGCAACTTGGGACGGCCCAGTGATCCCAGTGATCGTCCCGCTGAATTTTGATGGAGCGCTTTTGATGGAGCGCAAAAGAGCGCTCTATAAGCGCTGGAGGATCACGGAATGCCAGTGCGTACTGTAGGTCTCGAACCCAGGCGCCTTGGCATGCGCAACCAAGGCGCGGCCTGCTTCTTCCTCCACTTCCAGAAAACATTTGGGCGAACTCCAGACACTCTCCCGCTCGGGAAAATGCAGTTCCCCGGACAAAGGCGCGCCCTGCGTGTCGGCAAGAATCGCGCCGTCCTCGCCGAGAATACAGACGCGCGAACGCGTTTTTTCCTCCTCAGTGAGGGGCGTGCGGTCCACGACAGTCTGCGCCAGGCCGCGCCAATTAAACAAAATACCCAACACACCGATCGGCTGACCATCGGCCTCCCCGCCGCTACGCACCGCGCAGGAGTATCCCAAAATGTAGGCACCATCCACTAGGGGCGACGAATGCACGATCTCAAACCCAAACTCATCTCCGGACCTTGTTTGCAGCGCACTCTGGAACCAGCGCTGCTTGCTGACGTTCATTCCGATCGACTTGAAAGTCTGCGGCCGTCCGTTCGCGAGCACCTCGCCGTTGAGCCCGCAAACGACCAAATCAAAGTAAACCGTGTAAGCGTTCAGGATCACTCCGAGCCGCTTGCATGCGTATTCGACGCGCTCCGGCGTCGGGTCCGTCAGAAGATCCACCACGCTTGAATCGGTCGCCCACCAGCGCACGTCGCACGAGCGTTCGTACAAATTGCGGTCGATCAAATCGATATTGGTAAGCGCAAGATCCGCGAGTCTGGTGCCCAAAACATCCGAGGCCAGACGCTGTGAAATGTCCTGCAGCGCCGCGATATCGCCGCCGAGCTTCGAAGAAAGCTGCACCGACACGCGTTTGGTGGTCTCCGATAATTCGCCCATCTCCGTTGCAACCACCGCGAAGGAACGCCCCGCTGCACCAGCGCGAGCAGCCTCAATCTTGGCGTTCAATGAGAGCAGGCTCGACTGCGTGTTGATGTCGTCGATCTGCTTGAGTGAAGTCCGGACCTTCTCTCCGAGGGAATCGGCTAAATTTAGGATTTGCTCGGGCAATCCGTGCACTTCGGTGGAAGAAGCTGGGTTTGGCTGGCTCATGAGTTCAGTGCCTTGGTGGAGGATCGAGGGCGCCTCGTAGCGGGCGCCTTGGACGGGTGAAAAGACACCCGCACGGCCTCCTGTTTGGTTGATTAGATAAGGGCGCGTTTTCCTTAGTTAACTCTTTCGGGTCGGCGAGACTCTCAGGGAACCGATCCTTTGCCGAGATTAATTTAAAGCCTGTTTAGCGTGCATGCGTCGCCGCCAGAAAACATGCGTTTCCCGAATCCCCGGAAGCCGAACACACTGATAAACGGGCCGCCTTCCGTCACAGGGCGCTGGGTGACCACGGCAGAGAATGCTTGTCAAATTGTTTAGGTTCACGTTTGCTCAACCTCCCCCCGCTTCAGCCTACTCGCGTCACCACCTGTTTAGTCATGAGTAAACTAACGGAAGCAAATATCGCGGAAATCACGGCCCTCCTCCAGGGTCTGGCGACCGAATTTGCATTCCTCGAAGCGGGCAGCGCCACGGGCACCGACGCCCTGCGCTCTGCGCTGGAAGCCCTGAAAACATCCGCAGGCGCGGGTGCAGCCCCCGGATTCCTGCAGGAACTCGAATCGGGTGCGGGGATCGTAAACGCGGCCGCAGCAGCGGGCGCATTCTCGGATGAAATGCTCAAGGGCTTGAATGCTTGGTATCCGCGGCTGGAAACGGCGCTGCATCAATGGATCCACTCGCCCGAGCAACCCGCTCCAACCCCGGCAGCAGCAGCCGGCACCCCCGCGGGCGCTGGAGACTCCACAGGCGCAAACGGCGCAACCGACAGCGAAACAAGCGAGACCGAAATTGTGGAGGAACCCGTGCTCGTCATTGAGATCGGGGACGATGGCGATCTACTGAACGAATTTTGCAATGAAGGCCGGGATTTGCTGCAGGACATCGAACAGGGCGTCCTCGTTCTGGAGGAAAACCCCTCCCACAAGGACACGCTGAACAGGGTTTTCCGAGCGTTCCACACGTTCAAAGGCGGTGCCGGTTACCTTGGCCTCGAGGCCATCAAGAACCTCGCGCACGAGCTTGAAAGCGTTCTAGACGCCGCACGGCGCGGCGAACTCCCGATCACCACGCCGGTGATCGACATCATTCTGGCCGGCGGCGACGCGCTCCGGCAGTTCATCGAAAAAATCAGCGAACGTCTCACGGGAACAAACGCCGGTGAACCCATCTGCATCCCGACTCTGAGCATCATCGCACGGAGCCACGCATGCCTGCATGGGGAACCCGAGCCTGAAGCAGCCGCGCCGGCGCCCGCAGCACCTCAGCCCAAGGCCGCCGCCAAGCCGGCGGCCGCACCCATTGCGCAAGCCCCGCCCGCGCCGCAGCCGACTCCAGCGGTTTCTCAAACGCCATCGACTCCGACACCAGCTCCCGCAGCGCCTGAACCCGCTCCCGCAACCGCCCAACCAGAGGCGCAACCGGTCGCCGCGCCCACGGCGCCTCAGCACCCCGCCCCTGCGCCAGCCCCAACTCCCGCCTCTGCGCCAGCCCAGGCCGCTGCCTCCAACGCACCCAAGCCCGCCAAACCCAAGGCGGCGAATCCAGCATCCGGCGAGGGTCCAGCGAATTTCGTCAAGATCGACACACTCAAACTCGACTCCTTGGTGGACTTGGTCGGCGAGCTCGTGATCGCGCAATCCATGGTCATCCAGCATCCGGAGGTGATGGAACTCAGCGACCGGCAGCTCGCGCGCTGCGTGCGCCAGCTCGCGCGCATCACCACCGATCTCCAGCACAACGCGATGTCCCTGCGCATGGTGCCGATCCGTGCCGCATTCCAAAAAATGACGCGCCTGGTCCGCGATCTTGCGGGATCGCAGGGCAAACAAATCCAGCTGCTCTTGTCGGGCGAAGACACGGAGCTGGACCGCAACATCGTCGAGGAGCTCGCGGACCCGCTCATCCACATGATCCGCAACTCGGCGGACCACGGCATTGAAATGCCCGAGGAACGCGTCGCAAAAGGCAAGCCCGCGCTCGGAACCATCCGCCTCCAAGCTTACCACCAGGGCGGCGGGATCGTGATCTGCATCGCGGACGATGGCAAGGGGCTCGACAAGGACCGCATCGTCGCCAAGGCCATTCAAAAAGGCATCATCGAGCCGCACGCCTCCCTCTCGGAGAAGGAAATCTTCGAGCTCATTTTCGCACCCGGCTTTTCGACCGCGGAGAAAGTCACGGACCTCTCGGGACGCGGGGTGGGGATGGATGTGGTACGGGGAAACATCTCGCGACTGCGCGGCCGCATCGAGGTGGAATCCACCTTCGGCAAAGGCTCCTCGTTCACGATCTTCCTGCCGCTCACGCTTGCGATTATTGACGGACTGCTGGTTTCGCTTGGAGACGAGCGGTTTATCCTGCCGACCCTTTCCGTGCGCGAATGCCTGCGGATCACCGAAAACATGATCAGCACGGTGCAGGGCACGGGCGAACTGGTGAGTGTGCGCGGCAAGCTCATGCCGCTGGTCCGCCTCGGAAGTCTGCTCGGCATCCCCGGCGCCACCAACGACGCGACGAAAGGCATCATCGTCGTAGCAGAATCCGGAACCACGCAGCGCTGCCTGCTTGTGGACGAATTGCTTGGCAAAAAAGAGGTCGTGATCAAATCACTTGGCGACGCGTTCAAATCACAAGTGCTGATGTCCGGCGCGGCAATTTTGGGAGACGGCCGCGTGGCGCTGATCGTCGACTTGGATGCGCTCGCCAACCTCAAGTCTCTCCCGCGCGCAGCCGTAGCATGATGCGCTGGCCCACTTTCCACCCACCCTTCTTCACACACCAACCCAGCCCTCTCCTGCCGAGCCTCAACCATTTCAGAAAGGGAATCGAGTCATGAGCACCGAAACAACATCCAGCACAGGCGCACTGCCGGGGAAATACCTGACATTCCGGCTGGGTCAGGAGTACTACAGCCTGCCCGTATTAAAAGTGCGGGAGATCATGCGGCTCTGCCCGATCACCGCCGTCCCGCGCATGCCCTCGTACATGCGCGGCGTGATCAATCTGCGCGGGAAGATCGTGGCCGTGGTGGATCTGCGCTCCCGATTCCAGCTTCCCCCGCAAGAAGACGCCGACCGCGCATGCATTATTGTCGTCCAGCTCGCGGGCGGCGCCAAAAGCGTGATGGGAGTCATCGTGGACGCCGTGGAGGATGTTTCCCCCTTCGGCGCCGACGACATCGAGCCAACGCCAGACTTCGGGCCGTTGTTGAACACCCAATTCATTCTCGGCATGGCCAAGAGCAAGGGCACCGTCAAAGCCATCCTCGACATCGACCAAGTGCTGCTTGCGGAGGGCGAACTTTCACTTCCGCTCATTGAAAAAGCGATCGCGGACGGTGCCGCCGCCCACTAACCCGGATTCAACCCGCATTGCAACCACTCCAAAGCTTTCAGCGACCCTCATCACTCCTCTGACCTATGGTAAACCTCAAAAACTTCATCCGCCTTCTGGCCCTCATCGTGACTGTCGCGGTCCTCGTTGAAGGCGTCGTCGTGAACTTCCTGCTCGAGGACACAAAGATCAACGGGCCTGTGTACCAGCGAATCACCGCAGACAAGGACCTGCTTGCAGACATCCTGCCGCCACCGGCCTACGTGATCGAAAGCTACCTTGTACTGAGCCGCTGCATGCTCGAGGAGAAGCCCGCCGAGCTCAAAAAGCTCGCCGAGAAAATCCCCGTCCTCAAGGAGGACTACGAAAAACGGCGCACGTTCTGGTCGGAAAGCAAGCTCCTGACCCCCGCGATCAAAACGAAGCTGACGAACGACTCGCACCAGCACGCCAACACATTCTTCAACATCGCGCTGACCCGTTTTCTGCCAGCGATCACTTCTGGAGACAAAACCGGCGCGCACGATGCGTACGTCGCGCTCTCAAAGTCGTACGAAGCGCACCGAGCCGTGGTGGATGAAGTCGTAGCGCTGGTCGAGGCTCAGGCGAAAGCGGATGAGAATTTCGCCACCCAGAGTCAGGCCAAATCGCTGCAAGTCGTCCTAGGCGGGGAACTCGCCATTCTACTCGGCGTCTACCTTGCAATCTACCTTCTGTACCGGTCGACGATTCCGTCGCTGAGGAGCATCACCGAGGAACTCGCCCTCGGGGCGGAGCAGTCCCTCCTCGCAGCAGAGCAGGTTGCACGGGCAAGCCAGCGGCTCGCGGAAGGTGCAAGCGAGCAGGCGGCAGCCGTTGAGGAAACGGGCGCCTCGCTGGAGGAGATGTCCAGCATGATCCATTCGACCGCCAACAATGCGCTGCAGGCCAAAAACATGGCGAACGAAGCCCAGAACGCAGCCCAGAGCGGCTCGTCCACGATGGTGGAGATGACGGCGGCCATGAAATCCATCGAGTCCTCGAGCGCCGAGGTAGCTAAAATCGTCAAAAGCATCGACGAAATCGCGTTCCAAACCAACATTCTGGCACTCAACGCTGCCGTCGAGGCCGCGCGGGCCGGCGAGGCTGGCGCTGGTTTCGCAGTGGTTGCCGACGAGGTACGCTCGCTTGCTCAGCGCAGCGCCGCAGCCGCCAACGAAACGGCGGAGAAAATCGAAGCCGCGATTCTCAACAGCCGCAACGGATCCAAAAGCCTTATCAAAGTCGGCGACGCCTTCACCAAGATCGGCGAGAAAGTGCGCCAAACCGACGCGTTCGTGGCGGAGATCGCGCTCGCGGCCAAAGAGCAATCCCTCGGCATCGAACAGATCTCCACAGCCATCGGCCAGATGAGCAAGGTGACTCAAAGCAACGCTTCAAACGCCGAGCAATGCGCCAGTGCCGCGGAAGAACTGAGCGCGCAGTCCAGCGTGCACAAAGGGCTAACCGACCGGTTGGAGGAAATCGTCGGCATCAACACCGCTTCCGAACAATCTGTCCATTCTCCGGCACCCTTTGGAGCCGGCTCGGCAACCGCGGGAGTTGTTGAATCGACGCCATCCGGCGGCCCGGGAACTAAGGCCCACGCACCCGCGGAAAAGGCTGCCGATGGGGACGACTTCAAGGATTTTTAATCCATGAAAAGAAAGTCCATGGATGTCCGCTGAAGCCGAAATCTCCACGCAGGCGTACACCTACCTTGCGGAGCTGATCTACCGGTACAGCCGGATTCACCTCGGCGCGCACAAACAACAGCTGATCACGAGCCGGCTGCGCAAAAGGCGCGTCGAGCTGCGCCTCAAGAATTTCGACGCCTACTGCGAGCTTTTGAGCCGCCGGAAAAACGACGACGAAGTGGCTCTAATCGTCGACGCGATTTCCACCAACCACACGCACTTTTTCCGCGAGCGCGCCCATTTTGATTTTCTCATGCAGCACGCGCTCCCCGAATTAGAGCGCCGGATCACCAACACCAAGGATTCCATCCGCTGCTGGTCCGCCGCCTCGTCTTCCGGCGAGGAGGTCTACACGATCGCTATCTGCTTTGCGGAATTCGAGCGGCTTAACAAGCCTGTTCGCTGGGGTATCCACGGCTCGGATATCTCTTATCGGATGCTCGAAAAAGCACAGGCTGCAGTTTACGAGGAAAGCCGGTTGGAGCTTCCATCGTCGGAACTCTTGAAGCGTTATTTTCAAAAGGGGTCGGGCAAATTCGACGGTTTTTGCCGTGTGAAAGACATCCTCCGAAGCAAGATCACGATGAAGCGCGTGAACCTTTTCGACGCGTCCTACCCCATCCCTGCCGATCAGCATCTGATTTTTTGCCGCAACGTCCTGATCTATTTCGACAAACCCTCGCAGGCCGAGCTGATCCGCAAACTCAGTCTCCAGCTCGCTCCCGGCGGCTACCTTTTCATCGGCCACTCCGAGAGCCTGATGGGGATCACCCACAAACTGCGCCCCCTCGGCCACGGCATTTTCATGCGCTCAAAGTAGCCGCATTAGCACGTAGCCGCATCACCACGACCATCCCAGACCGCACCCCAGCCCCAGTAAAGCCCCATGAGCACAAGCGCTAAAATCAAAGTATTGGTCATCGACGACTCCGCGCTGGTTCGGAAAGCCATCACAGACGCGCTCTCCCTCGACCCTGAGATCGAGGTGGTTGGATCCGCCAACGATCCCCTGGTCGCGCAGGAGAAAATGCCGCGCCTTCAGCCGGACGTGCTCACGCTGGACATGGAAATGCCGCGCATGGACGGCCTGACCTTCCTCAAAATCCTACAGAAACAGCAGCCGATGATCCCCGTCGTGGTGGTGAGCTCCCTCACCCAACAGGGATCCGCGATGGCGCTTGCTGCGATGGACGCGGGCGCCCGGGATGTGCTGGCCAAACCCGACGGCAGCATGTCCATCGGCGGTCTTGCAAACAAACTCGCCTTCCACGTGAAGGCGGCGGCGCGCGCCCGCCGCTCCACGGCCGCGCCATTACAACCATTGCTTCCTCCAAAACCCGCGCCTGCACCCCTGGGGACGTCCTCGCCGCTGCGCAGCGCCCCCGACCAAGCCTCCTCCTCGGGCTGGGGCCGCCCAGCCGCTTCCGGGCTGCCCGCGAAACCGGGAATGTCGACGGCGGCGGCGGCTCCATCGGCGGACAAGCGCCTGATCGTTATCGGCTCCTCTACAGGGGGCGTGGAGGCGCTGCGCTTCCTGCTCCCAAGCCTCCCGGCGACGATGCCGCCCATCGCCGTCACTCAGCATATCCCGCCATTCTTTTCAAAGGCCGTAGCCAACCGCATCAACGAGATGTGCGGGTACGAGGTTCATGAAGCAATTGACAACGAAGAACTTAAACCCGGCATGTGCGTGATTGCCCCGGGCGATTTCCACCTGACAATTATGCGATCTGCGACAGGTTATCGCACGCGGCTTACGCAAACACCTCCCGTTCACTACTGCCGACCTGCGGTAGACGTCCTTTTCCGGTCGGCTGCCGAGGCCGCCGGGGCGCGGCTTACCGGTGTGCTGCTCACCGGCATGGGGAGCGACGGCGCCATCGGCATGAAAGCCATCAAAGCCGCGGGCGGACAAACCCTTGCGGAACACGAAAGCTCCTGCGTGGTTTACGGGATGCCGCGCGCCGCGGTGCAACTGGGCGTTGTGGATCAGGTAGTACCGCTCGAACAGATGCCCGCCGCCATCATCCGGGCCATCGGCGGGGTGCCAGCCTGATCCAACACACGCCACGCCACCGCACCCGCAGTTGACAGAATCACACCACCCACCCAAAGGTTACCCACCACCCTATGTCCGAAGATCCAGATCCCTCAGACCTCTTCGACTTCAACAGTTCGATGCACGAAACATCGGAGGAGGCTGCCCGCGCCGAACAGGCTGCGGCCCAATCCCTCCAGTCGGCGCGCATCCTGGTGGTGGACGACAGCAAGATGATGCGCATGGGCATCACGCGGGACCTCAAAAAGCTCGGCTTCACCAATGTCGCCGAGGCAAGCAACGGGAGGGAGGCGCTCGAAAAACTCAGAGCGGAATCCTTCGACCTCATGCTGCTCGACGTCGAGATGCCGGAAATGACCGGGCTGGAGGTGCTCGCTGAAATGCGAAAAGACGAATCGCTGAGCCTGCCGACGATCGTCATCTCCGGGGGCGAGGACGTGAGTTCCGCCGTGAGCTGCATCGAGATGGGCGCGGAAGACTATCTTCCAAAACCTTTCAATCCCGTGCTGCTGCGCGCGCGCGTCACAACATCGATCGAAAAAAAGAAACTCCGCAACCTGGAGAAACTCCGGCTCGCACAGATCGAATCCGAACACGCACGGGTTGTCGCCGAACAGGAGAAGACCGAAAAACTGCTGCTCAACATCCTGCCGCGCTCCATCGCAGGCCGCCTGAAGGGCGGAGAGAAGCTCATCGCCGACGCCCACCAGTCGGTCACGGTGCTGTTCATGGATCTGGTGGGTTTTACAAAGCTTTCCCGCACAACGACTCCCGATCGGCTGGTCAAGATGCTCAACGCGATCTTCTCCACGTTCGACCTGCTCGTGGAACGCAGCGGCCTCGAAAAAATCAAAACGATCGGCGACAGCTACATGCTGGTGGGTGGCGCGCCGGAACTCAAAGAAGGTCACGCCCAAGCCGCCGCGGATCTCGCGCTGGCGATGATTGAAAACCTTGCAAAAATCAACGCGGTCAACCAAACCGAACTCGCGGCGCGGATCGGCTTGAATTCGGGTCCCGTGGTCGCCGGCGTGATCGGCATCCGGAAATTCACATACGACCTCTGGGGCGACACGGTGAACATCGCCAGCCGCATGGAATCCTCCGGCATGCCCGGCAGGGTCCACTGCTCCCAGGCAACAGCAGACTTGCTGAGGGAAGAATTTGAGTTGGAAGACCGTGGGCCTGTGGAAGTCAAAAGCATCGGCCACACCCACACGTATTTTATCAACGCGCGGAAGATCGCCGAATGGAGCCTTTAGGAGCCTCTGCGCGGTGCGCAACATTTCTCACTGCGCCATTTTGCCGAGACAACCGTATTTGAACCGAGCGCCCCGTCGGCAGCGTGCTAGCATAAATTTGTGAGCGAGAACTTTTTCAAAACCAACGCCGAGGCTCCCGATACTCCGTTCGATATTTCGCTGCGCCCCCCGCTCTTCAGCGAATTCGCCGGCCAGGAGAAGGTTTGCCAGAGGCTCGAATTGATGGTCGAGGCGGCCAAGCAACGCGGGGACGTGCTGGATCACATCCTGTTGAGCGGCCCCCCTGGGCTTGGGAAAACGACGCTCGCGCACATCCTGTCGACGGCGATGGGGAGCAACATCAAGAACACGAGCGGACCGATGATTGAGAAGGCGGGCGACCTGGCGGGTCTTCTCACCACGCTGGAGCGCGGGGACCTGCTGTTTATTGACGAGATTCACCGGCTCCAGCCAGCCATCGAGGAGTACCTGTATCCGGCGATGGAGGACTTCAAGCTGGACATCATCATCGACCAGGGCCCCAACGCCCGTTCCGTGCGCTTGAATCTCCCAAAATTCACCTTGGTCGGCGCCACCACCCGCGCAGGGATGCTTTCCTCGCCGCTGCGTTCGCGATTCGGGATGAACTGCCGCCTCGACTATTACACGGCCGACGAACTGCAGCGCATCATCCTCCGGAGCGCGGGGCTCATCGGGGTAAATATCGACGATGCGGGCGCTTTCGAAGTCGCCGCACGTGCCCGTGGAACGCCGCGCATCGCGAACAACCTGCTGCGCTGGGTGCGGGATTACGCGCAGGTGCGCGCCAACAACCACGTTTCACGGGATGTGGCCGATTCGGCGCTGACCATGCTTGATATCGACGCGGACGGCTTGGATGAAATGGACAAGAGGATCCTTGAAGCGATGGTGCATCGGTTCGAAGGCGGGCCGGTGGGCTTGAACTCTCTCGCGGTGGCGATCGGCGAGGACGCGGGGACCCTCGAGGACGTGAACGAGCCGTATCTGATCATGCAAGGCTATTTGAAGCGGACGCCGCAAGGCCGAGTGGCTTTGGCACCAACCTACCGGAAGCTTGGGATGGCCGAACCGAAACGGAGCGGCGAATTGTTTTAGCGGGTTGCCGCCTCCGCCGACCGGTCACGCTTTGACGGCCACGCTGTAAACGGCGCTCGAAAAGTGCAGCGGGTGCCGGTCGAAAAGTGAGACACCAACGGTGCAAAATTATGCGTCTTCTCCCTCAGGTCAAGAGCGGGTTTACCGAGATATCCCTGTGGAACATCCGGA
>JBILKY010000196.1:0-7033 GCA_044376395.1 Chthoniobacteraceae bacterium
GATGGCAACAGCCGCATTCTGATCCTCGAAGACACGAATGGCGACGGGAAGTTCGACACGCGCCAAGTCTTCCTCGAGGGCATTCCGTTTCCTTCGGCCATCTCCGTGGGCTTTGACGGGCTGTGGCTCGGTGCACCGCCGAATCTGCTCTTCGTGCCCGACAAGAATCACGACGATAAAGCCGATGGCCCGCTTGAGGTGCGGCTCACAGGCTGGGGCATTCAGGATCGTCATGAAGTGCTCAACAGCTTCAGTTGGGGACCTGATGGTTGGCTCTATGGTTGCCAGGGTTTCGCCACACGCTCGACCGTGGGAAAGCCTGCCGGTGGCGGCAAAATCTTGCGCAAGGGCGATCCGTTCCCGGTCGAGATCCCGGTCAAAGATGGGCAATACATCGACGGTGGTGTGTGGCGCTATCACCCCACGAAGGATCGGTTTGAAGTCGTCGCGCACGGCTTCAGCAATCCATGGGGACTCGACTTCGATGATCACGGCCAGATCTTCATCACGGCCTGCGTGATCCCACATCTCTGGCATGTGATCCCCGGCGGCATCTATCACCGTCAGGGCGGCAGCCACATCAATCCATACGTCTTCGATGACATCAAGACCATCGCCGATCATCGTCATCGCTCCGCGCATGGCGGCGCTCGTGTCTATCTCGCGGATGAGTTCCCGAAGGAATACCGCGACCGCATCATCATGGCGAACCTCCACGAGCATGATGTGATCACCGACATCCTGAGTCCCAGCGGCTCGGGCTTCATCGGTCATCATGGCAATGAACCACTATTCGCGAATGACAACGCTTGGGTGGGTTTCAGCATGGAGATCGGCCCCGATGGCGCGGCGTATGTGCTCGATTGGCATGACACCGAAATCTGCGGCAATGCCACGCACGACAAGGAAACGGGCCGCATCTACCGCCTCGCACCGAAGGGCCTGCCTGGGAAATCTGGCCTCAATCTCGCCGCGCAGTCCGATCTCGAACTCGTCGGCCTGCTGACGCATCGCAACGACTGGTATAGCCGCCGTGCCCGCGTGCTGCTTCAGCAACGTGCTGCTGCCGGTCAACTCGATGCCGCAGTGCCCGCGAAGCTCTGGGAACTCTTTGCGCAATCAAAAACCTCCGCGCATCAACTCCGCGCACTCTGGGCTTTGCACGTCACGCAGAATCTCCCCGCGGATCGTTTGCTGCCGCAGCTTGATCACGCCGAGCCGTATGTTCGCAGCTGGGCCATTCAGTTGCTTGGCGAAGATCGCGCTTATAGCCCGGCAGCTCTGACAAAGTTCACCGCGATGGCGGAGAAGGACAGCTCGCCCATCGTGCGGCTTTATCTCGCGGCGGCGCTTCAGCGCATGAACGTGGCAGAGCGCTGGCCCATCGCGCAGAACCTCGTCGCTCATTCCGAGGACGCTGCGGATCATAACTTGCCGAAGATGCTGTGGTTCGGCATCGAGCCGATGGTCGAGGCCGACGCCAATCGTGCAATGGCGCTCGCCACACACAGCAAAATCCTGCTCCTCGCGCCATACATCGCTCGCCGCGCCATCGCTGCCAAACAGCTTGAGCCCGTCGCTGCCACACTGCTGAGCAACACCGATCTCGCCCTGCGTCTGCGGCTTCTCGAAGGCGTGCGCGATGGGCTCAAATCGCTGGGCCGCAATGTGGTCACAAAGCCGAAGAACTGGGACGAAGCCTTTGCCGCGCTCGATGCCGTAAAGGATGCGAAGCTCAACGACTTCACCGCACAGATCGGTCAACTCTTCGGCGATGCCAAAGCCGCTGAAGCCCAGCTTGCCGTGCTCAAGGATACCTCGGCTCCCATCGAGCGCCGCCGGCAAATCCTGACCGCCTTTGCCCGCGATGCGTATGCCGCCGCGCTGCCTGTAGTGCTGTCCCTGCTCGATGAACCCGCCGTGCGCCGTGATGCCATCCGCGCCCTGGCTTCGTTTGATGCCCCGCAGATCGCACCGACCTTGATCCAGCGCTATGCCAGGCTCTCCCCTGTCGAGAAAGCCGAGGTTGTCGTCACGCTCTCCGCGCGCCGTAGCACCGCGAGCGCCCTCGTCGCTGAATTGAAGAAGAATACCATTCCAAAGACCGATGTCACCGCCTTTGACGCCCGTCAACTCTACCGCGTGCTCGGGCCATCGTTCGTCGAGTTCTGGGGTCCCATCACCCAGCTCGCCAGCGATAAAGAGGCCGAGATGGCGAAGTACAAAGCCATGCTCACCGATCAAGTGATTGCCAAAGCCGACACCGGTCATGGTCGCGCCATCTTCGAGCGTACCTGTATGGGCTGCCACATGCTATATGGCGCTGGCGGCATTGTCGGCCCGGATCTCACCGGGTCGAATCGCGCTAACCTCGACTACATTCTCTCCCAGATCATCAACCCCAGCGAGGTGATGCAGGAGAGCTATCAGCTCGTCATTGTGACCACTCGCGATGGGCGCACCCTTTCCGGCATGGTCGCCGCAGAAGACAACCAGCAGCTCACGCTCCGCCTTGTGGGGCAGGACAGCATCGTCACCAAATCCGAGATTCTCTCCCGCGAGAAATCCCCCATCTCCATGATGCCTGAAGGCTTGCTCAAAACCCTCAAAGACGATGAAGTCCGCGACCTCATCGCGTATCTGCGCACCACGTCGCAGGTTCCGCTGCCCCCCAAACAATAGAAATCGTAGCGGGGGACGTTTCTTGGGAGCGCTCTCTCAGAAGTCATCGAGCTCGACAACAGCCACACGACAGCAAGGGCGGTAAGAGTTCTGTCCCAAAAAACTCTAAATCTGTTCCTTTGGGACGCAATGTGAGGATCTAGCAAATTACGAAAAGTTACATGATGATAACCCATGTTATGTTCCCGGGATTTAAAAAGAGCTCACCCGTGTTCTTTATGAAAAGCCTGTTTGTTGGGTTTTATCTTATGTTTGGACTGGGCCAAGGCGCAGCTCTCTTCGCGGATTCCAGCGGATTGAGAGTAGGCGATCTTGTCGCTTCGGGGGGATTGAGGGTTTCTGTAACGACGGATGAAATTCAGTTCCGATGGAATTCCGAGGCTCACGGGAGCATTTCCATCGCGCGTGATCCACTCTCCACAAACCAACTCACTGCTGAAGTGACCGAACCGCAGTCTTCCAAATCCGTTGTGGTTTGGCGGGGCAAGGCTTCTGATTTACGCGCAGCGATTCCAAGGTTCGAAGGGGCGCAGGATCTGCTTTTTGCAAAGTATCGTCTGTGTTCAGCAGACGGAAAAGAGGCACTCGGGGCTCCGCAATACGTGACTGACTTCAGGGCTTTGCCGCGAGGAAAAAACACACTTGGATCCGTCGCCTCAAAAAAGGGGATTACGTGTCTACTGGATGAGGCTGACGGAGTCGCGCTTGGGAGTGCTCAGGTGAATGAGAATATTCATATTGGTGGACTGCTCGATCTTGAAAGCCGCGATCCCAAGGCTCATTTCACTTATGAGGGGCGGCTCATTGGACTGCGTCCAGCCGGTGTGGCGCTTTTGGATAAACATTTAAAAGCCGCGCATCAAAACGGACAACGCGTCACGGGAATCCTCCTGAATAACGTTACCGCCAATACGCCGGCGTCGTCGCCGTTAGTCCATCCTCTTACGGATCCTTCGCGGGTTCCGATCGGCCCTTCAGCCTTCAATACCGCGACCGAAGAAGGCGTCTTCTATTACCGGGCGATTATTCACTGGTTGGTGGAGCGCTATACTAGGGAGGACGCCGCGTTCGGGCACCTAAGCGGATTGGTTATTGGGAATGAAATGCAGAGTCACTGGTCCTGGTACCACCTTGGGAATGTGGATTCCAAAATCGTCATCCGCGAGTATTCGGCGGCGCTGAGAATCGCGGATTTGGCCACGCGTTCGATGCACGAAAATTTTAGTATCTACGTTTCGCTGGAGCACCACTGGTTGATGTCTGCATCCGAAGATCCAACGAAGGGATTTTCGGGGCTGGAGGCAATATCAGGAATTCAAAAGATCTCGACGGAGGGTGGCAATTTTCCGTGGGCGTTGGCATTCCATCCGTATCCGCAAAACTTATTTAAAGCGGAGTTCTGGAATGACCGTTCGGCGCCTCTCCGGTTTGATGCGCCGCGGATTACCTTTCACAATCTGGAAGTCCTTCCAGCTTTCCTTGGCCAGTCCGAGTATTTGTTCGAGGGTAAGGTCCGGTCAATCGCCCTCACGGAGCAGGGATTTCATTGTTCTGACAAGGAGAATGGAGAAGAGGAACAGGCGGCGGCGTTCGCACTTGCCTGGAAAAAAGTTCAGGCGCTTCCTGCAATTGAGTCGTTCCTTTACCACAGACACGTGGATCACCCTCATGAAGGCGGACTGCACCTTGGCTTGCGTGCTCATGACGGCAGTAGCAACGTGAATGGTATTGGAAAGAAACGTGCGATTTGGAGCGTGTTCCAAAGCGCCGGAACAGCTCAGGAGGATTCTGCGTTTGCTTTCGCTCTGCCAATTGTCGGCCGGATGGATTGGAACAATGTGATTTCTTCAAAGTTCGAGCCGGCTCGGACGCCGTTTCACGAAACAGACAACGTCGTTTATGATTTCATTCAGAAGCGGGACTCAGCGCTGAAAGAGAATGTGCAGAATGTCGTTCGAAAGATGGTGGGGCCTGAGGACGAAATCCAGCGGCCCGGGTTGTTACAACATCCTATGCCAAATGGCCTTGGACGTCTTTCTTTCAAGGTGGAAATTCCGTCCGAAAAAGAAGGGGACAGTTATCTTTTGTTTGATGCGTTACTGAATCACGAAAAGAGCACTGGGGCTGCTTTCTCAGTCGAAGTGGACGGAAGGGAAGTGTTCACCAAGAGCCTTCATGCTGAAGAGAGGGTTCCTGCCGAGATTTCGCTGAACGCCTGGCGCGGAAAAGCGGTTACGATCTGTTGGATTGTCGATGCGCTAAAGAATCCCGGCTACGACTGGACGACTTGGGTGGCACCCCGAATCGTCGTGAGACAGAATCCACCTCGATAGAAGTTCAGGTCCGTGGATTCGACTGGCTCTCAAATTAGCAATCGATAAGACGGCCTCCTCAGCTCCATTTTAATAGCTCCCCCGATATGAAATTCCCTCCTGTTAAGGCCGTGGTCTCTCTGATGCTCGCTTCCGTAAGCTTATCTTTGTCAGGACACGCTGCCGAGTCCTCCTCGCGACCGAATATCGTTCTGATTGTTGCTGATGATCTCGGTTACGGTGAACTCGGATGTTACGGTGGGAGGGAGATTCCAACACCGAATATTGACGCGTTAGCCGCTCGGGGAACGCGTTTTACGAGCGGGTATGTCACTGCACCGTTTTGTGCGGCTTCGCGAGCCGCGCTTTTGACAGGACGTTATCAGACGCGGTTTGGATTCGAGTATAACCCCATCGGAGCCAAAAACTCGATGCCTGGAATAGGCCTGCCGGTGGCGGAGAAGACCATTGCGGATCGGTTGCGGGACTGCGGCTATGCGACGGGGCTCGTTGGGAAGTGGCATCTCGGAGGAACGGCGGAGTTTCATCCGCAGCGTCGTGGGTTTGATGAGTTTTTCGGCTTCCTGCATGAAGGACACTATTACGTGCCGGGTCCCTGGCAGGGAGTGACGACTTGGTTGCGAAAAAAGACCCTTCCCGACGGAGGGAAAGGGCGCTGGAGCTCGCCGGATGGCCGGATCGTGTGGAGCACGCAACTGGGACACAATGAACACGAATACGACACCGATAATCCGCTGTTGCGCAGCAGCCAGCCAGTGGATGAAAAGGCAAACCTGACCGATGTATTCACTCGCGAGGCCTGTGACTTTATCGGTCGTCATCAGGCCCAACCGTTCTTCCTCTATTTAGCTTATAATGCGGTCCACAGCCCGATGCAGGGTGCGGATCAGTATATGAAAAAGTTCGCGCACATGGAGGACATCCAGCGCCGGATTTTTGCTGCGATGCTTTCCCACCTTGATGACAGTGTTGGCCGAGTACTCTCGAAATTGCGTGAGAGCGGAACTGAGGAAAATACACTTGTGGTTTTCCTTAGTGACAACGGTGGACCAACCAAAGAACTGACCTCCAGTAATACTCCTTTGCGTGGAGGGAAAGGAGATTTGCTGGAAGGGGGAATCCGGGTTCCGTTTATCGTGTCCTGGAAAAATCATATCCCGTCGGGGAAGGAGATGGGTGCGCCCGTGACCTCGATGGATGCGATGGCGACCGCTTTGGATCTTGCCAAGGTGGCTTCGGATAAAACGAAAACGGATGGAGTGAGTCTGTTGCCGCTACTCACTGGGCAGAGGGAGCAGTTTTCGAAGCGTCCGTTGTTTTGGCGCGTTGGAAAACAGAGCGCGATGCGACTCGGTGATTGGAAGCTTGAGCGGACTGGTAAGGAATGGCAGCTCTACGATTTGACTCACGATATTGGCGAGGCCACAAATTTAGCGCCGCGGGAGCCGGCCCGGGTACAGCAGATGTCGGCGTTATGGGACAAATGGAACGCCGAACAAATCGAGCCGCTCTGGCGATAGCGCGGAAAGAACATCCAACATGTAAAAGCCTTTGGCGGAACCTTGCGCTGAGAATCAGGAAACCGCTCTAGTGGCCGCGCGCCTCTTCTCCTGCACCAGACCGACCCCAGTTCATTCCACTCCCCTATGAAGTTCACGCTACCACTCCTCGCCGCCCTTTTCCTTTCGCCGCTGGCGGCACTCAACGCTTCGGATGTCGGCGCCAAACCAAACGTCATCGTCATTTTGGTCGATGACGCCGGTTATGGCGACTACTCATGCCACGGCAACCCGGTGGCGAAGACGCCCAACGTGGACAAGCTTCACCATGAAAGCGTGCGGTTTTCCGACTTCCACGTGACTCCATTTTGCACTCCCACCCGCTCACAACTGTTGACCGGCGTGGATAATTTCCGCAACGGTGCGAGCGTTGTCGCAGGCTCGCGGATGTTACTCCGCCCCGAGTTGCCGACGGTGGCCGATATCTTCGCCGCCAACGGCTATCGCACCGGGCAGTTC
>JBILKY010000198.1:0-7014 GCA_044376395.1 Chthoniobacteraceae bacterium
GAACAACTCTTCGGTGAGTCGGTTCATCTGCCGCTCTAACATCGCTTTCTCTTTTTCACTCCGCGCCTGACTTCTGCACAGCAGATATTTTTCACCGCCCTCTCCAGATGTTCGCAGAGCCGGTCCTTGTGCCTTCCAAGGTGATCAAACCTACGATAGAGGCGGTCATCGTTGATGAGTTCAGGCGCGATGCCGCTGGTATCCTAGAGGGCAGTTCCCGCATACCACTCTTCGGCCACGCCAAGCTCTGAGGCTTGTCCGCAGAACTTGCCGGCAGTCAATACGTCTGCGACTTCCGCCCAAGGTACGTCTTCGCGCCCTTCGCCCATGAGCTCCGAGGAAACCCGTAAAGGCTCAGCGATTTTCTCTGCCGCTGCGCGAAGCCTTCGGCCTCTGCTCTGGTCGCAAAGAAGTATCGCTCCCGTTTGTCCGACGAAGAAATCGTCCGCGGCCATTCGATTTTCCATCCACCCGATGCGGTCCGCATGCTTGTTTTGATGGGTCTTAGTTCTGCACGTTTTGGCACTTTATTTCGGTGCCCAATACTGCCCAAAAAACTCGAGATTAGTCCTTTTCTCACCTTCCGCGACCATGTTTGAGCCAACCGCGCTCCTGTGCGTCCCTTTTCCAAAAAGGACGCTTGTCAAACGGGTTCTGCCCGCGGATTCTTCCGGCCCTCTTACGTCGGGCCGTAGTTCAGCTTGGTAGAACGCTTGAATGGGGTTCAAGAGGTCGTGGGTTCGAATCCCGCCGGCCCGACCAATTTGTAAATCAACAACTTACAAATCGTCTTATTTCAGACTAAGACCATTTCGGGGACCGCGTCCGCCGTTGTCCCGTGAAATTCAGCAGCGTCCACGTCGACGCCTTACTGTGCTGAATCTGCCGATTCGCAATTTACATACCAACTGACATACTGGCGTCTACGAACTCTCCAGACCCTGCTTCCCAAAAGAGATCCAAGGCGAAATCCTCGCAGTACCGGCATCCCACTCCCGACCCACAAAATTCGCCGGGGCTTAAGTGGATGTAACGGAAAGATGCCCTCGATCTGCTTATGCAGAGGGCATGCAGGATGCACTGGACTGTGCCACCTCCCCCTCTGGAAAGCGGTGACAACACAAAGTCAGCCGAACATACATCTGGCGCCATTGATCCTCTGCTTTTTCAAGCGGACGTAGCCATCGAACTCATCTCACGCTGCGATATGCTTCTGGAAAAGCATCAGGCAGAGCCACATCTACAGGCCCAGCTTTCGGACGAGACCAAGCGTGCCTTCGGCAGTAGTCGCGAAGCGGAGGAGAACTTTAAAATGGATCTTCAAAACCGCGTCAGTGAGCCCTTAGGAAAGGGCGGGCGCTTTAGCCACGCACAGGGGCGACTGGCGGGCTCGGGATTAATGGCGTCGTAACGCAAGGACAAACGTTGACCGCCAGCAACTCGCTTGCTGATGCGGACGGACTGGGGTTGATTAACTACACTTGGAAGACCGACGGCACGGCCGTGAGTACTGGAACAACCTATATTCTGACGGAAGCTTCAGTCGGTAAAGTCATGACGGTGGAGCAAAACACCCCCGGCGGCAAAAAGCGGGTTCGCCTAACCCGAGTTTATTCAATCAGAGGGAGTGGAGGGCTAGAGACAGACGTTTCGACGGCCTAAAAATGCCACATCGACCTGAGGTGTTTTCGCATCGAATAAACTGAGCCGCTTAGTCAACCGACAGGGAGGGAGTTGTCATTGAGATTGCCGGGCAGTGGCTTCACGCCTATCCTAGGAAGGTGTTTTGGGAGTACATATGCCCATCGAAAAAACCATCACTAAGCGCCCGCTCCAGACCCTAGGGGCACGTCCCAATGCGTGGGCGAAATGCTCCCCAACCGAGCGTCTGTCTGCAATGGCCGTGATCTGCCAAACCCAAGACGATGGAAAACCTCAATCCCGACTTTCTAGACTTCATTACTCTTTTGGATCAAAGGTCCGTTGAGTACCTTATCGTTGGCGGTTACGCGGTGGGATTTCATGGCTTTCCCCGGTATACTGGCGACATTGATTTTTTCGTCAGTATCAACGAGGAAAACGCTGAAAAGCTCGTCCGTGTTCTGGATGATTTTGGGTTTGGCGGAATTGGTATCGAACGAGAGGACTTTCTAAAGCCTTCCTTCGTCATTGAAATTGGCCGGGAACCCCGAAAGATTCAAATTCTCACAGGCATCGACGGAGTGAGTTTTCAGGAGTGCCTTCAAAGCGCTGTGGAATGCGAGTATCTTGAAAGGAAGCTCAGGTTCATCGGATTAGACGCACTGGTCCGGAACAAAAAGGCTTCTGGTCGACCAAAGGATTTGATCGATGTTCAAGCGCTCACGGGACTCCAGGACCAACAGCAAGATCGTCCCTCGTAAGGTGTCTTCGTCTTGGGTGCGTCCTCGCTAACTCAAGGAAATAAGACGGCCTTGCTCGCGCATTCTGGTAAGTCGACGCACTAAGCCGTGCATTAAACACCATATCGAGGTGGATTTTGAGTGGTATCGTGCGCCGATCTAGTCGCGAAAAATCGTAAAGGGTGGACACATTGAGGCCCCTCCCCTTATTCCCTCGCGAAAAGGGGTATAATCACCAGAGGCGCGGTCTTCGCTCTTGAAGTCCGCAATTTTCCTCACAAAGGAGGTGAAAAACCATGTCATTACCCGTGAAAGCGCTGGTTAGCGCATTGCTTGCCGCTGCATCCACGATTGCTGAATCAACGATCAAGGAAACCACGCGCAAACGCTAGCCAATTCAGAGAATTGGAGTCCGGACACCAATTTCACGAACAATGACTTTTTAGCACTCTCAAACACAAATCATCCACCAGCAACAGGCTCGTCCTCATCGGACGGGCCTTTCACCGGCGTGGACTTGAGCATTGCTGACGCACGTCGGGGCTCCGCGACTTGGTTTGCCGCAAGAAAAAACAACCTTTGATTCGGGGAACTGTGCAAATGCATGACTTGCGCCCCTCACTCAAACTGGCGGCGGAACTGCTGAAATTCGTCCTTGAGACGAGCCACCTCATCGCGCAAATCCTTCACCTCCGAGTGAAGCACCTCCAGCCGCGAGGGAAGAATAGGTTCGTCTGGCGTGGCGGGCTCGGCTGCTGCGGATTCCACTCCGAAAGTGCAGCGGTAGCGGCCTTCCTTCTGACCTGGCCGCGCGGGAATCGCCTGCACAAGTTCAAGACCCTCACGCGCGAGCACGTTGAGCGTCTCCTCGACCGCCACGAGACTTCCGAACGCGTGCATGCGCTCGGTGCGAATCCTGAGTTCGCCGGGAGTCTGTGGCCCGCGGAGCAGTAGCACGCAAAGGATCGCGATCTCGTGCTCCTCCAGCTTGTAGTGTTCGTTAAGCCGATGCTTGAATTTCTGCACTCGCGCGCCTGCCACTGCAATCATTGTCACGAGGCGTCTATCACGAAGAGATTGGACGGCTTCCTCCACTGTCTTCTCGTCGTAACTCGTCACCGGATCGCGGTTGGTGGACTGGTTGCATGCGGCGGTCAAGCCGTTGAGCGAAAGCGGATAATTCTCCGGTGTCACCCGCTCCTTCTCCAGCAGGCACCCAAGGACTCTGCACTCAACAGCACTCAGATCGATGAAGGACATACCCACACCTTCCCCAAGGGCCGATCACTGCGCAAGATCCCATTTGCGGTGGAATCCACCACCCCGTGCAGCCGTTTGTGCAAGCCGCAGCTCGGGCCCGAGCGCGCCTACTTCTGCAAGCAATACATGTGCGTTTTGCTGCGCAGATACAGCGCATTCCCAACCGCCGCGGGTGAAGCCATGAAGCCCGAATCAAACTGTCCCTCGCCAAGAACCTTGTACTCGCGCGTCGCAGCGAACGAAGTGACCTTACCCTCCTCGTTGCACACGTAGATCCGCCCATCGGCATAAATCGGCGAGGCAGAAAAATTGCCCCCGACGCGCTCGGTCCAAATGGCCTCGCCCGTCTTGGGATCCATGCAGGTCGCGATGCCGGAATCATCCACCATGAAAATCATGTCGTTCACCAAGAGGAGGCTTGGCTTTCCCGGAATCCCTTTTTTGGCCCGCCACAGCACGCGGGACTCGTCCACCACACCCTCGGACGCCAAAGGAATGCAAAGCAGATGCCCCTTGATTCCGCTTTGGATCAAGACATTGCCTTTCCAAACCAGCGGCCGCGAGCTGGCGCTGTGATGCGCGCGCTCCTCAAAACGCCAGAGTTCTTTGCCCGTTTTTACGTCATAGAGATAGTGGCACTTTGCACCGCTGCTGATGAGCACCGGCACGCCGTTGAGCTCAACCACCTCGGGCGTTGCGAACGCTTTGCGAAAATCGCCATCGCCTGTCGGCTTGCCCTGCGCATCGAGGTCCTTGAAATCGACGCTGCGCTCGGTTCGCCAAACGGTCTGTCCGGTTTTTCCATCCAACGCCACGACATACTGGAA
The DNA here is from genome assembly GCA_044376395.1 of Chthoniobacteraceae bacterium. Lineage (GTDB taxonomy): Bacteria > Verrucomicrobiota > Verrucomicrobiia > Chthoniobacterales > Chthoniobacteraceae > Chth-196. Next base: position 4,469 of record JBILKY010000198.1, read on the forward strand.
ATCGCTCCCATCGAAATTCATGATCAGCATGCCGCCCCAAACGATTGGTGACGATCCCGAGCCGCGAAAGTGGTTGCACACAAAATCTGTTCGCTCCCAGACTTTCGCGCCGGTTTTCTCGTCCAGGCACGCGGTGCCCGGCGACCCGAAACTCACGTACACCCTGCCCGCGCTGATCACCGGGGTCGGAGAGGCGTAGCTGTTGAACTTGTGGCAAAACTGCGGGTTCTGGACCTTGAACAACACCTCGTCCCGCAGGATTTTCCCCGTAGCGCGATCAAGAACGACAACCGAGAGTTCCGTGCCATCCTCAGTCGCCGTGGTCAACCACACCTTGTCGCCGGAGATCAGCGGCGAAGACCAGCCCTTGCCATGGATCTCGGTTTTCCAGCGGACACCAGTCCCCTCGGCAGGGGCCGCAGGCAGGTTTGACGCATCAGCCATCCCGTTGTGCTTCGGGCCGCGGAACTGATCCCACTCCTGCGCTGCATCCGCCGGATGGATCCCGGAGAGGATCATCGAAAACGTTGTCAACGCGGCAAACTTCGACTTGCTGAAAGCTGGGGAGGACTTCATGCCTCAAGGCTTGCGAAAACACCGCAGCACCGGAAGCATGAAAACCGGCGTGCGCTAAAAAAGCCTGCGCGCCCACCCTTGCGCCCCACAATACCATGACCGAACCGTCCCCCCTCACCCAGTGCTGGATATGGAATGGCGCCGCATTCGAACTGCGAGACACCATTCCCCTCACAGACAGAGGCTTTCGATACGGAATGAGCGTGTTTGAGAGTCTGCGCGTCGTGGACGGGTACATCGGCTTTCTTGGCGAGCATCTCTCGTCCATCACAGACGCCGCGCACAGGAAAGAGTTCGAGTTTCCCAGGCAGAGCCTCGGGCACGTTGCAACGACTTTAGGCGACGTGCCGGGATCGGCCTTTGCGCGGGTATACATCACTGCAGGAGACGGCCCCCCTCAGGCGCCCGCCACGGATTGCCGGGTGGCGCTGATCTGCGAGAGGCGGGAGCGCGCTCTGCCAGACGCTTACGCGCTCACCGTCGATGGGTCTCCGCAGCATGGCTGGCTGGATAACCTGAAAACGGGAAACTACTGGCCGAATGTCGCAGCGCTCGACCGCGCTCTGCAAGAGGGCGCCAATGAAACCCTGCTGCTGAATTTCCACGGCAACGTCGTGGGATGCGCCATGGCGAACATCTTCTTCAAAATCGGAGAAGAATGGTGCACACCGGCTTTGGAAGACGGCGCTCGATCCGGGGTCACTCGAACGTGGGTCAAATCCCAGATCAACGTCGTAGAACGGAGTATTTCGCGGGAGGACGCGGAATCTGCAAGCGAAGCCTTCCTGACTAGCAGCTGGATCGGCGTGATGCCGGTTGCCTCGCTCTGGGGCAGGACTTTGCGAATGGACTCCGCCACTCTGGCGCTCAGATCGAAACTGGAGCAGCGGCACTTAGACTCGGCCGGGAAATGACAGACTAACGAGCGTTCCATGCCTTAGATTCCATCCAGATCTGGGTTGATCTTGTCGCGCATTCAACTCGATCATCCGATTCCCTGAAATGAACCTCCGGAAAACCTCCCCAGCCGCTCTCGCCCTCACCCTGCTCGCGATCCGTCCCATGGTGCACGCGGAGCCCACAAAAACGGAGCCGCAACCGGTAGGTACGGCCAGCGCGGCAAACACCCAGAGCGCATCGAGCGCATCGAGCGCATCGAGCGCATCGAGCGCATTGAGCGCATCAGGCTCTGCGAGCGGGCCCGCGGCCGAGCAATCCGGCACGCCCATTAAAAAGCGTCAGGGTGGCGGCCCCGAAAACCCGGAGCGTCCTTTCCGTCCCGCATCCCCTCCTGTGGTGTCTGGCAAGGAATCACTCAAGAACTTCAAGCTTCCGCCCGGATTCAAAATTGAAGTCGTCGCCTGCGAACCGATGATCGAGACACCGGTTGCGGTGAGCTGGGATCACAAAGGCCGGATGTATGTGGTGGAGATGAACAGCTACATGCACGACATGGACGGCAACGGCGAGGACCAGCCCGTGGGGCGCATCAAGCTCCTCGAGGACCTCGACGGCGACGGCGTCTACGACAAGGCATCGGTTTTCGTAGATAAACAAATCATGCCCCGCGCCGTCATGGCTGTGGGCGACGGAGCGCTGGTGGTCACCCCGCCGACCCTCACATTTTACAGGGACACCGATGGAGACGGCATCGCCGACAGCGCAGAGCTCGTTGATGACGAAGTCGGCAAGCTGGGCGGCCAACCGGAATACCTCCCCAACAGCCCGCTTTGGGGACTGGACAACTGGATCACTTTCTCGCTCCACACCGTTCGCTACCGCTACCAACAAGGCAGCTTCAGCAGTGGACCCGGCGGTAAATCAGGCCAGTGGGGCCGCTCGCAGGACGACTGGGGACGCCATTATTTTAATTACAACAGCGACCTGCTGCGCTGCGATTTGATCCCGCCGCTTTGGTACGCCCGCAATCCCCGGATCACGGAACGCGCTGCAATCAACGTGCAGACCAT
>JBILKY010000197.1:0-7014 GCA_044376395.1 Chthoniobacteraceae bacterium
AAAAGTCACCATTCGCATGAACCTCAGAGAAAAGCGCCGGACGCATTCCAGTGGTTTGCACGCGCAGAGGCATGCGTTTTCCGAGCGTGAGTCTGGGATGTCCGTCGCATGCAGATAGGATCTCAAAAAGCCCCTCAGTCTTGAGAGTGAGCATGCCCGGAAAAGCCTCCCCTTCGCGACGCGGCTCAACACGCCAGAGTGCCTCCAAAATCCTCCAGTCATGCCGGTCGAAGCGGTACTTTGCGCGAGGATTGACGGCCGAGAAAAGCACCCTTTTCGGACCAAGCACCGCTTCCACTCCAAATGCGACTGCCCCGCGCGCGGACGCTTGGACCAGATTCGGAGGCAGCACCAAATGCAGTTCAACGGGCTCGCCTTCAACCAGTGAAAAAGCGGCAGGCAGGCAGGTCTTGCCAGACTGCTGCGGATCCCCTTCCCCGTGAGAAGCGACAGAGCCCGGCCCGTGCAAAGCCGGATTTCTTTCACGGCCCGCTTGCGTTTCAGCGGCCGTCGCAGGCGGCGCCATTGTCGCCATTGTCGCCATTGTCGCCACTGACGGGCGCGCCGAGGGCTTGAGCACCTCCAGCCCCACGGCGATCGAATGTGCGCAAATCAAGCTGCGCACGCGGGATTCCCTGCATGTGCAGGTATTTTCGATGTGTGTCTTGGATTGAATCTTGAGCCCGGCCCTAAATTCAGTCTCACCCTCTCGGACAATCCCCTGCAGGATGCCGTCGCTCCAGCGGGCATCCCGAACGCGCCCCAACCCATGCAGCCCACGGGCCTGCTTCATCACCTGCCAGCCACCCGCGTCGTTAAGAATCCGCTCGGTTAATTCCATGTGAACTGTCTCGCGAATTCGCTTTCCAGCGCGGGAGCGAGTCAGGCGACCGGAACGCGGCCGCAAGACACCCTCGTTACTTCACCTTCCGGCGAATCCAGTGCTCGAGTGCATCCACGAGCGCAAGCCAGCTCGCCTCGATAATATTGTCGCTCACGCCAACCGTTCCCCAGCTTTCGTGACCGTCGGTTGACGTCACAAGGACGCGCGTGCGGGCGGCGGTACCAGCCTGCCCGTTGATGATGCGAACCTTGTAGTCCGCGAGGCGCACCTGATCGATCTCGGGATACGAAGGACGGAGCGCCTTGCGCAGCGCGGCATCCAGCGCATTCACCGGACCGTCCCCCTGCTCCACGGTGTACTCACGCTCCCCATCCACGAGAATTCTGACAGTGGCCTCGCAGTTCACCGCTTGACTGGAACCGCTGCGGCGATAGCTGCAATGGTATTCCTCGAGTTGAAACAGCGGCTCGCGCTGACCGAGGGACGCGCGGACGAGAAGGCCGAAAGACGCCTCAGCGGCCTCAAACTCGTATCCGAGCGACTCGAGCCGCTTGACCTCCGCGAGAACCGAGTTCACTTCAGGCGACCCTTTGGCGAGCGCGAATCCAAGGGCCTCCGCGCGCGCAAGAACGTTGCTCTGCCCGGACATGTCGGAAATGGAAATCACGCGCTCGTTCCCCACCAGCGCCGGATCGATGTGCTCGTAGGTACGGGCCAGTTTTTGAACCGCGTGCACGTGAAGACCGCCCTTGTGCGTGAAGGCGGCGGCGCCCACATATGGCGCGCGAATGTTCCGCGACACATTCGCAAGTTCATCGACGAAAGCGGAGAGCTCGCACAGCCCGGTCAGATCCATCCCCAGCGGGATGCCCAGCTTGAGCTGGAGGGTGGGCATGATGGTCGTGAGATCGCAGTTGCCGACGCGTTCGCCGTACCCGTTGATCGTGCCCTGAACCTGGCACGCGCCGGCATCAACCGCAGCGAGCGCGTTTGCGATCCCAAGCCCCGAGTCGTTATGGGTGTGGATGCCGACGGGGACGCCGATTGCCTCGATCGCCCTCACCGTGGCTTCCCGAACCCACTGCGGAAGGCTGCCCCCGTTGGTGTCGCACAGCACCACCAAATCCGCACCGGCATCCTTGGCTGCCTTGATCGTGCGCAGCGAATACTCAGGGTCATCCCGGAAGCTGTCGAAAAAATGTTCTGCATCGTAAAGCACCTCGCGCCCGTGCCGCTTGAGATACGCGACGGTGTCGGAAATCATGGCGAGATTCTCCTCAAGGCTGACCTGAAACACCTCGAGGACGTGGAGCGGCCAGGTCTTGCCCACGATCGTCACGGCGGGCGTTTTTGCATCCAGCAGCAGCTGCACCTGGGGGTCGTCTTCAACCTTCATCTTGCCGCGGCGCGTCATCCCAAACGCGGTGATTCGGGCGTTTTTCCAAGAACGGCCGGCGGCCTCCGCAAAGAAGGCGGCGTCCTTTGGGTTCGAGCCGGGCCAGCCCCCCTCGATGTAATGCACGCCGAAGGCGTCCAGTTTCTCCGCGACCCTGATCTTGTCCGAAATACTGAAGGAAATCCCCGTGCCCTGCGTGCCGTCGCGGAGGGTCGTATCGTAGATCGAGACTTTGGGGTGCGCTTTCATAGAACCTAGCACCTTAACCGCGTCTCACTAAACTGCCAAGCAGTCAGCGCCGGGTCGGTCCTGATCAATTCACAGACGACTTGAGCCGCCTCTCGAGCAGTTCGAGCCTCTCCGGACTCCCCCGTCCGCCAGTTTTTGCGTCTACCCCGCGAGAGTCTCGGCCCAGCGGGCCCACAGCCAGCAGAGGTCCGAAAGGCGGTTTACGTACCGCAGGATCTCTGGATTCACCGCAGTGCCCCCCTCTTGGAGGGCGACCAACTCGCGCTCAGCGCGCCTGCATGTGGTACGCGCAACATCGAGACATGCGCTGCCCTTGGTGCCACCGGGCGTGGCCCATCCGGCGTAGACAATCTTGTGGTTCTTCTCCAGATCGTCGATCTGCGCCGTGAGACCGGCTGGAAGCTCCGGACCTACCAAAACCCGCCCCTTCTCGACATAGCGCTTGAGGTCAAGGTCATCCACCGCGAGTTCCCCCATCACTGCGATGAGGTTTTTTTGCACCTCCAAAATGCGTTCGCAAACGACGGAGACCTCGCAAAAGGCGCGGACCATTCCGAGTGCGGCATTGAGTTCGTCGAGGGTTCCGTAAGCGCGCACGCGCGGGTGCGTCTTGGAAACGCGCCGGTTAAACATCAGCCCCGTGGAACCATCGTCGCCCGTTTTTGTTGCAATAGACATAGCGTGAACCCGTGTGAGGGCCCCCAAAGTATCCTTGCGCAGCGGCCTTGCAAACGGTTTTAGCCACAAGCGCGGGGGGGTACTCAGACAACAGGCAGCAATCGCACGAATACGATTTTTGCGGGGAGATTCTGTTGGGCTTGAGCGTATTCAAAGAAGGCGTATGTTCAACAACCCGTCTCGTGCGTCCGTTGATGCTCGGCGATCATGCCGGGACACCTGCACGCGGGCGGAACAGCTTTAATGAATCTCGAACTCTACATCAAAACGTGGTGCCCCTGGTGCCACAGCGCCGTTGATGAACTCAACCGGCTCGGCCACTCCTACACCGTGCACGACATTGAGGCGGATATCGCTGCTGCGAAAGACATGTTGTCTTTCTCCAGACAAAGCCGGGTTCCCACACTGCGCGCAGGCGAACATGTCCTCGCCGACTTTGGTCCCGAGGAACTCGCACCTTTTTTCAAAAAACACGGGATCCAAGCGCCGGTGAAGTAAACCGGCATCCCGAACAAATTACGAAGAAAGTCACAAGGATCGCCAGCACCCCCACAGCTCCGCTCACACGGCAGCCGCAACTTCAAACCGCTCTCGCAGTTCCAAAAAGCACCGATGATTTCAGAGATTTTATTATTCGCCGGCCTGATCGCATTCAGCATGGGTTTAAGGAGTTTCCAGCACCCTGCAATCTTCCGCGTCGGCCACCTCGGATTAATCGGGACCACCTATCTGTTTGGCTACCGCATGAGCGACAGACATTCGGTCGGCGTTCTGCTGGCCTCGCTGTGGGTACTTTTCCCCTGGATCGATATCCTAGGCCGCATCCGCCACGTTCAAATCCCAAGCAAACGATCCCTGTCCTCTCAACCCGCGCCGGGCTCGAGGACTTTTCCGGAACTCGAGGAACTTACCGCCGAAGCAGAAGACGAGGGTTTCACGCAGAGCGAAGATCTCGGCTGGCGCGGCGACGACCACAGGCAATTCATGCGCATCCTCACGCACGGCCAAAAACGCGTGCAGGCGACCATCCATTATGTGGAAAGCGAGGAGGCTGAATTTTTCTACGTGACCGTTTCCTCGCGAACCCAGTCGGGCGAGGTTTGGAACACTTGGAACTACCCTTTCCTGCTGAGTTTGAAGCCTGCGCCCAACTGGCGTTTCCAAAGCGTGTCAGGAAACTTCGGGCTTTTGGAAATCCTTGATTCACACGAGCGATGGCTCAGCAAAAACGGCGTGACGAACCCGGTGGAAATCCCCTCGGACCCGGAAGCCGTTCAGATGCTGGTTGAACAGGACGCCGCAGCCTTGGTTTCGCACAACCTCAAGTGCGGTGTTCTCGCGCCTGCCGACGAGGGAAAAGTGCGATACACACTCAGGGGTTGCCTGTTTTTGTGGTCCCAGTTCATCCGCGACCTCATCGGCGCCCGCTAGTTTGCGGCAAATTAGAACCCCTCGCGAGCGCGCAGTGGGCGGCGATTTTTGTGCCACACGCGCACCCGCAGATGGGATCAAAACGGGGGTAATACATGTGATTTCAGTATGTAATTTTTAGTTACACTCCTGTATTTTTTAAAAACAAAAGAAACAACCAAGGAATGACTGCTACAGAGTAAAAAAGGCATGGCACCCCCGGTGCTTAAGAAGGATGGCGCAACCCATAACTTCATCCTCACATGCTTTATTCATTTGATTCCCACGCTCAACTCCTGGCCTCCATCCAAGAGAGCACCGACGAAAAACTCATGACCGCTGTCCGAGACGAGTGCACCGAGGCGCTCAACGAGCTTTACCGCCGCCACCACCTGACGCTTCGCGCAGTGATCGGGCGAGTCTTGCACAACGAACAATCCGTCGAAGACCTCCTGCAGGAGGTCTTCCTCGAAATCTGGCGTCTAGCCGCGCGGTACTCATCGGAGAAAGGCAAGGCTCTCGGGTGGATGATCACGCTGGCACGCCGCCGCGCCATCGACCGTTTGCGGCGCGAACAGGCCTACTTCCGCGTCGAAGAACGCTACCAGAAGGAGACCGAACAGCAGCCCGAGTCATGGACGCAGTGCCACGGCGACGAGGATATTGAATCATCAGACATGAGGAGGATCCTGGCCTCCATCGTGGCGACGCTTCCGGAGGCACAGAAGATGGCCATCGAGCTCGCCTTCTTCAAAGGGATGAGTCAACGCGAGATCTCCATTCAAACAAAGATTCCGCTCGGCACCATCAAAACCCGGCTGGAGCTCGGAATCCGGAAAATTTCAGCCAAGCTCAAGGAAATCACCGGCGAATCGATCGGCCTACCCATCGCCGCCTGAGTCACGAGAGGCATCCCCCTCCGATCAAAAAGCAGATTGCCAACGGGGCGTCCGTTTAAAACGGACGCTCCGTTTTGTTTGCATCGATCGCCCGCTTGAAAACCGAAGCGCGCGTACCGCGACCTAAAAAATCGCATCTTTTACTCTCACGATGCGGCGGCCCTGTGCGCGATCCCCTCATGAGCGATCGCCCCGCGCTTGACCCTCCATGAACCCTCCAAAAAAATCCGCTTCGTCAACCAATTCAGAGATCAAAACACCCCGGAACCCGGGCTCAAAGCTTCTGCTCCTCCAGTTCCATGACCCTAATCGTAAATGGCTGAATTTAAACGATTCACGAGTCTGCATTTTGTGCGGCAATGAGTTAAACGGACACTCAATACGCATCAGCGTCGCGCGAGGAAGACCCGCGTTTTCATGCCCGTCCGAGGGCTGCCGGGGCCGGCTCGCACACTTTGCAATCGCCGGAAACCCGCTCCTGAATGACGACGTCTGGCAGGACTGGATGCAATCCCCGTTCGAAATTGAGCTCGAACAGGTGAGGGAAGAACCGGTCACCGAGGCGATGCCGGAGAATCGTCGGGCGCGACTGATGGCCGAGCCTGCCCGGGAGAGGGATTGGGCGCCGGTTGCTGGCCTGGGGACTGGACAGGGCGCCACTCGCTGAGCCGAGTGTCGTACTCGAGCTCCACCAACCAGCGGCCCTGCATCGGTACGCCGCCGAAACGTTTGGTTTGCGCGGAGAGTTCGACCGCTGCGCGCTGCCCGTCGTGTAGACGCACCTTCGAAGCGTCAAAAGGCTCGAAAATGATTGAAGTAAACTTTCCAAAAGTGTCCCGCAACACTCCTCTGGCACGCCAGTAAGCCGCCTCCTGAGTTAATTCAATCTGATGCTGCTCCCTCCACCCTTGGTGAATGAGCGGCCACAGCAACCAAACAGCAACGCAGCTGGCGAACGCAGCGAACAGTACCCGCGCACTGACCCGAATCCTCCGCTTGGTAACCTCGACTTTCGGAACGATCAACTGGCTAACCGGCTGCCACTGGTCGAGCCCCTCACACCAGAACATCGAGTCGGGGGAAACAATCGCGTTATTCACCATGTGATCAATCTGTGCAACCGTGTATGGGCCGCGCTGGGTCCCGTCGATGTACAGAAAATATCTTTCCCGAGGCATGCTTCAAAAAATACGAGTGAACACTAACACCTCCCTCCGTCCAATAAACTTTCGCAAACCGCAGCGCCTCCAGCGCCCTGCACTGATCATTTCCTGAGCGCTCCAGATCGGCGAAGTGGACAGACGTTTGTTCAGCGGATAAACGGTCCGCATGGATCAGACCATTCTTGTCACTGGATCATCCGGTAAACTCGGGACCGCCGTGGTTTCAGAGCTCCTTGGACGCGGCCTGACTGTGCGCGGGTTCGATCGAAAGTCATCCGAATTACTGCCGGCAACTGTGACGGGCGACATTACGGATCGCGCGGCTCTGGATCGAGCGATGGACGGAGTGGACACCTTGATCCACTTGGCGGCGAC
>JBILKY010000199.1:0-7012 GCA_044376395.1 Chthoniobacteraceae bacterium
ACCGCTTATGCACTCGACCGAGTCAAGCCAAGGAAACTCAAGCGCCTTTACCTCCGAAGGGACGCCATGCTCGATCGATTAAAGTCCCAGTACATCAAACACGGAACGGTTGAAAAAATCGGGCATCGAACAGATCTCTCGAAGCCGAAAAACGGGCGCTCAGGCCGCTCTGTAACCGGCAAGACGCGCTCAAAATCAAGCCCGCAAAAAGATGCAAAAAAATCCGGGGCCAAAACGAGCAGGAAGATCAAATAAAGCGCCCGAACACGCAACAGCAGGGCGTGGAAAACCACCCCAAAACACTATGCAAATTCTTCGCCACAACGCGCCCGGATTTAAATACTCCATTGAAAAGCTGTTTCGAAAAGCGCGCCCCACAAAAGAGGTCGAGCATACCGTTCGTGGGATTATTGAAGACCTCAGGGCTCAAGGTGACAAGGCGCTGCTCGCGTACACAACAAAGTTCGGCGGACCAAAACTGACAGCAAAGACTCTGCGAGAAACACGCACTCCGAAGGTGGATGCACGCACGGCGCGGGCAATCGAGACGGCGCGCAAAAACGTGCATGCTTTCGCGAAGAAATCACTCCGGAAAGACTGGCAGATGCGGAACGCGCAGGGGGGCTTGGTCGGCGAACGATTCGATCCCTACCAGCGAATCGGCATCTATGTGCCGGGCGGCACTGCCCCGCTAGTGTCCACGGCGGTCATGACCGTCACGATCGCCGCGGCGGCAGGTGTTCCAGAAATCGTTGTTTGCACCCCCGCCGATGCGAACGGAAAAATCAACGACGCCCTTCTCCATGCTCTTAAAAAAGCGGGCGCCACCGAGATTTACAAGGTTGGCGGAGCCCAGGCGATTGCGGCGATGGCCGTGGGTACTAAGAGCATAAAGGGCGTGCAGAAAATCGCGGGCCCGGGAAACGCGTTCGTAGTTGAAGCCAAACGCCAGCTCTTCGGCGAGGTTGCAATCGACCTGCTACCTGGCCCAAGCGAGGTGCTGGTCATCGCAGATCAAAGCGCAAACCCCGCGTGGGCGGCCGCCGATTTGCTTGCGCAAGCCGAACACGGGAAAGGCAGCGGCATGGTGCTGCTTACCGATAGTGCGGCGCAGTTGTCAGCCATCGAGGCGGAAATCTCACGGCAGTGCTCCAAGCTTTCGCGACGCGACCATCTGGCAGGGGTGATTGAAAAGGACGCGCATTTAATTTTGGTTTCGTCGATGGCCGAGGCCGTTGAAATCTGCAATGCATACGCGCCCGAGCATGCCTCGCTAATGACCCGCAACGATGCATCCTTGGCGCGCAAAATCCGGTCCGCGGGAGCCCTCTTTCTGGGTGGTTACTCACCGGTCGCGGTTGGCGACTTTCTGGCTGGACCGAGCCACACGCTTCCCACCGGCGGGGGCGGAAAATCGTTCCCAGGATTGATGGCGGACATGTTCCAGAGGCGCACCAGCTGGGTGAAACTTGATCGCGAATCGCTGAAAAGATCCGCCTCGGTTGTTCAGGCCTTCAGCGACCTTGAGGGGCTTGACGCGCACGGGAGATCGGTGTCAATCCGCCTGGAAGCAGACAGTCAGAGCAACAAAACGCGCGATAAAAAAAAGAGGCCGGCGGCGGCGCGCAAAGTTAGGGTATAATGCCGTCATGCCTCTTGCAAAGTAATGCTGATTGCAGGCAGATTAGCAGCGGCAGCTCAAGCAACGCTGACTTTCTGACCTCACCACCCAACCCACCATGCTTCGCTTCCGTCGACATCTATTGCTACTGTTGGTTTCTACTGCTTCGGTGTGGAGCCTGACGGCCGGCCAGCTTGCACGCGCCGAGGAAATGCTGGATGGCCTTGCGGCTGTCGTGAACACCCATCCCATCACAATCTCCCAAGTTTGGGAGTTGGTGGGGGCCAAAAGACGGTCCGCACGCGAGCAGCTAAAGGGGAAGGAACTGGAAGAAAAACTCATTCAACTTCAAAGCGAGGCAGTCAATGAGTTGATCGACCGTAAGCTGATCCTTGATTACTTTAAGGAGAAAGGATTCCAGCTGCCGTCCTACATGATCGACGACCGCATCGCCACAGTGATCAGGGAGGAGCATCAGGGCGACCGCTCCGCTTTCGCCCGGAAACTTTCAAGCTTCGGCTACACGATCGAACGCTTCCGAAAGGAAGAGATGGACAAGGTCATCGTTGCGGCGATGCGCAATCAAGCGGTTAAGACAAATCCAATCATCGAAGTCGACCGTCTGAAAAAATTTTATCAGGAACACATCAAGGATTTCTCACTGCCTGAAAAAGTGCACCTGCGGATGATCATCCTCCGCTCGAGCGAACGCGGAACAGCAGAGCAGCGCGAGGAATTCCTCTCGGAAATAGCTACGAAAGTTTCAGAGGGCTCTTCATTCTCCGACCTTGCGAAGCTATATTCTGAAGATGACACCTCAGAGAAGGGCGGGGATTGGGGGTGGATTGAGTCTGACACATTGAGCGAGGCAATCTCGAAAGTCGCCTTTTCACTGAAGGCTGGAAAAACGAGCAAGCCCGTTAACATCGGCGGCACTTCGTACCTGCTTTACTGCGAAGAGCGGCAGGCGAAGACCGTCCAGTCGTTTGAAGAGTCCCGCGATGTGATTGAGAAAGTTCTCCAAGGCCGCGACCGCGAGGATGCCTATAAAGCCTGGATCGAGAAGCTTCGAAAGAAAGCCTACATCAAGGTGTTCTAAGGTGGCGATACTCAGGCCCATTGCGGTGACGCTTGGTGACCCAGCGGGAATTGGCCCGGAAGTGATCCAGGCAGCGCTGCACTCAAGCACTCTTAACAAATCGGTACCTTTCGAAATCATCGGCAAACCCTCGAGCAAGCTCGGCACCCCGAGCGATGCAGGAGCCAAACAGGCTTTCGAGGCGATGACTGCGGCAGCAGAAGGCCTGAAGAGCGGCCTGTATTCTGCTGTCGTAACTGGGCCAATTCACAAGGCGAGAATGCGCGCCATTGGCTTTCATTACCCCGGCCAGACAGAGTTTTTCGCGGATAGACTTGGCGTCGCGAATTACGCCATGTGCCTCACCGGAGGCAACCTGACCGTAGCGCTTGTGACCGTCCACGAGCCATTGAGCCGCGTTCCAAGCCTGCTTCGCTCGAGCGAAATCATTCGAATCGCAGGACTGCTTGAACAGTTCCTGAGGGTTCGCCTCGGTAAAATGCCTCGCATCGCCGTTGCAGGATTGAATCCGCACGCTGGTGAATCGGGGCTCATGGGCAACGAAGAGACGGACATCATCGCTCCCGCCATCGAAAGTCTAGTTGCGCAATCGGAGAAGTGCGGTTCGGCAAGCGTTTTCTCGGGCCCGTGGTCGCCCGACACCGTCTTTCACCGCGCCTTGTCGGGTGATTTCGATGGCGTGCTTTGCATGTACCACGACCAGGGCTTGATCCCGCTCAAGCTTCACGCTTTTGACTCGGGAGTAAACGTCACGCTCGGACTCCCGTTTCCACGAACCAGCCCCGACCACGGCACGGCTTTTGAAATCGCAGGACGCGGCGTTGCCTCACCCAACAGCATGATTGCAGCGATGAATCTAGCGTCCGATTTGGTACGATCCGGCACGTCTCAATAACCCCCGATGCAGACTTATTGGAAAGTATTTGGAATCGGGCTTCAGGACACTTTCGTCTACCGTTGGAATTTCCTGCTCCGATGCCTTTTCAGCTTGGTGCCGCTGTTTGCAACGATGTTCGTTTGGCGAACCATCAGCGAAACTCAAGGAGACGTCGGAACGTACTCCTATTCGGAGATGGTGTTTTATTTCGTTGCGGTGCTGATCGTGGAGACTTTTGCCAGCCCGACGGAAGATGAATGGAGGATCGCCGCTGAAATCAGGGACGGTCAGATCAGCGCCATCCTGATCAAACCGATCAACCACCTAGTGTATCGTTTGAGCCTGTTTTTTTCATACAGGCTCATTTACTCGCTCATCACTCTCCCCGTCATCGCGGCGGTGCTTTGGCTCGCACGAGACCAGCTGCGATGGCCTGTGCATCCCGAAAGCTGGTTGTTTTTTGGCTTGGCGACTGCTGGATCCGCATTGATTCAGTTTTTCACCGCTTACTCCTTGGCTATGCTCGCGTTTTGGATTCTGGAAGTATCGACGATTATTTTTCTGCTGTACTCCTTCGAATACTTTCTGAGCGGCCATGTTTTCCCTCTGGACCTTCTTTCACCAGCGCTGCTGAGCGCGCTCAAGTGGACCCCCTTCCCGTACGAACTTTTTTTCCCTGTCGAAATTCTCCTCGAGCGAGTTCACGGCCGCGAACTGGCGCACGGTTTCACTGCGCAATTTTTTTGGATCCTCATCACCGGATGGACGGCCCGGACTCTTTGGAAACGAGGAGTTCAAGTATATCAGGCAACCGGCGGCTAGTTTCTCAAGGATCTGATGATCCTTCTTCCGCCACTAACCTGAGACCGGCGCTTTTCGGGCATGCGTTTCCCCCCACGCATGCAACCACTCGTTCACTGTGCCGTCCACCCGCCGTCGACCACCAAGTTCGCACCGGTCACGTAACTCGAGGCCTCGCTCGCCAGAAAAATCGCAGCACCCTGAATCTCCTCAAGGCGTCCCCACCGCTTCAACGCGGTGGCGCCCACTACGAACTTCTGTCCGTCCTCGGTGTTGGCAATTGACTCGTTCATCTCAGTCAAGAAAGGCCCTGGTGAAAGCGCGTTAACCGTGATTCCATCCCCAGCACACTCGAGTGCGAGGGTCCTCGTCATCTGGAGGACCGCCCCTTTGCTTGCCGTGTACGGGGTGCGGTTCGCGAGCCCGACAAGCGAAAGCGCGCTTGCGACATTGATGATGCGCCCCCACTTCCGCGCACGCATCCCCGCGACGACCGCACGACAACAGAGCCACGTGCCGTTCACATTCGTCGTCATCACTTGCGAAAACTGCTCGTACGTCATCTCAACGATCGGCGCCCGAATATTTATCCCTGCGCTATTTATGAGAATGTCCACCTTCCCGAAAGCATGCTCAGCTGCGGCAATCATTCCCCCAACCTCTCGCTCGCTACAAATATCAGCCTGATACGCAAGGGCACGGGAGCCAAAATCAGCATCAATCTGTTCAGCGGCACGTTGAGCCTCGTCTTGATGTCGACTTACGAGCATCACCTCTGCGCCACACGACGCCAGCCCGGCGGCCATTGCATAACCTAGCCCCTTGGATCCCCCGGTAATCAGTGCCGAGCGTCCGCTCAGGTTAAATAGCTTTGCTCCACGCAGTGAGTTTGAGTCTGGCAGGTTGTTCATCGCTTGCGCCTCCAGCATTGCTAAATTCCAAATAATACCCCACTAAAGCATGGCCTGATAAAGCGCCAGTGCCCGCTGGTACACCCTGTGCCTTGCGTTCGGATTCATCTCACACGACAGCAACTCAAGCAACTGCGCAGGCGCTGCTGAAAAGTTCATCTCCCTCGAAAAATCGCTACCACTCACCGTCCCCGTCAAAAGCTTTGCTCCCGGAGAAGGTTTGATCGTGATTGTGAGCCCCGCCGCACGAATTAAAACCTCACCGATGCCAGAGGCGGCGCCCGTAGAGGCAGATTGAAACACAGCCTCGGTTTCGCCATCCGCTCGATGGAATAATACGCGTGAATCAGTCCATTCCGAAGGCTTCCATCCGAGTTGAGCAGCCATCCAGCACGCCAGCATCCTGGCGGTGCTCAAGCTCTGCGGATCATGGATAATTCGCAGCGACTCGATCTTCGCAAGCGCAGCTAGGGATTCCGCGAAGTCGAAGCATTGCGCGATCGCCATGCGAAAAGGAAGAAGACGCGTCCAATTCAAGTCCGCGAGCGCAAGGCGGCGCGTATTCTTGGCCTTGATCGCATGCAGGCTATGGAGTTGCTCGGCCACGTCCTTCCACTCACGGCTGTCGAAGATGAGCCTGTCAACGATGTTCCAAAGCGTTGACTCGGGGGCAGCCGGAAGACAGCCCTGCCACCAAAGCGTGAGTGGCAGGTCATAGTCCAGATTCGCGAGGACCGCGTTGGCGATTCCCTGCTCGGAAATTCCCTCGCCGAGAATCGTGATTTGCTCGCTACAAATCTGCCGCGCACCCGCCTTGGTAACGTGGCAATGAGCCTGAATCCACGCTGACATTCTTGCTTCGCCAGCCTTCTCGCAATCGCCCACGAGAAATGCCCTGCAGGCATGCTCCCGGACAAAGGCCTCGATGAGCCTTGTGGTGCTCTCGAGCGCTCCCGTGTCGTGGCACATCACCACCAAATTCAATAAACTCGCACGCGCTTTGGTCTGCCCCTCGGTGCTCCAAAGATTTTTAAGCGTGCTTTGAATCTTTAAGATTTCGACGGGGAAACCGAGTAGTGTCTGGTCAAATGCCATCGGGTGATTGAAGTGGCCTGCGAGCTAGCGGAGGGTCTCGGCCTGGCGTGAAGTTTTATTAAGGTAAGATACCTAGAGCGCTCTGGAAATTTTCAGATCCGCCGACTAAAGCCGGCGCCACGCCCGTCCATCGGCAGCGAGCAAATCATCCGCCTCTTTAGGGCCCCAAGAACCCGATGGATAGGTTGCGATCTCCTGAGGGTCAGGCGCCTCGTGCCATGCATGCTCGATACCGTCAATGAATGCCCAGGCGTGGTCAACCTCGTCGCGGCGTGCGAAGAGCGTCGCGTCACCCGCCATCGCATCCAGTAAAAGACGCTCGTACGCCTCAGGACTTGGCTTTCCAAAACTTGTGCCATACTGAAAGTCCATCTTCACAGACTCGATCGCCAACTGCGCCCCAGGGCGCTTGGAGTGCATCTGCAACGAAATCCCTTCATCAGGCTGAATCCGGATCACGAGAACGTTCGGTCCGAGCCCTGCCTGTTCGGTGTTAAAGAGCACGCCGGGAGTTTCCTTGAAAAATACAGCGACTTCCGCACAGTGCTTCGGCATCCGCTTGCCGACACGGATATAAAACGGAACGCCAGCCCAGCGCCAGTTGTCCA
>JBILKY010000200.1:0-6973 GCA_044376395.1 Chthoniobacteraceae bacterium
GCAAATGTTAGAAAGAAGGCCAAACCGAAGAGCATGCGGCGTCTCATATTTTGAACTTTAGCCACGCCATCCGAAGGCCAGCAACAGGGTTGGCTGTCGATGGTTTTGTTTGCATCAGCCGGCACATGCCGATGCGCGAATTAGAACATTTTCAAACCTGCGGCGCCCCGGATTTTTCACCACGGCGATAATCGAGCGGTGTCACGCCGAACATCACTCGAAAATCCCGGACGAAATGCGAGGCATTCCGGTAGCCCACGCGGCGCCCGATTAGCGAAATCGTCTCCGTACCGGAAAGCAGGAGTTGAGCGGCGCGTTCCCCCCGCACCTGTTTCAAATAACGCAGTGGTGAAATGCCTCTTTGACTGCGAAACAGCCGGGCCAGCTGACTGACGCTGACGAAACTCACATGCCGGGCAACCCATGCAACATCGAGGCGGCTGGCGAAATGCGTCGCGATAAAAGATTCCGCGCGTTGCACTGGATCCAATTCTACCGAGCAGGAATCCTCCGCCATCCGGCGCCGATACCAACCTGCCTCCAAATGCTGGTGGGTAGCCTGTTCCGCCACCCAGTCATCCTCTGCCAGCCACGCCTCAAGCAACAACTCATGCTCCCGATACAGCGCCATCAGGTTGGGCCAGTAGGATTGTTTGACCCCAAGAATCCACGCATCAAGGTCCGTTGCGACCAGTTCCCAACTCTTCCACAAGGGTTCCAGGCCGGCCGCCTCAACCACAGCTCGGTGGAACTGTTGGTCGGCTTGATGAAAAGCCGAATAGTCGCCCTGTTTTGCGGGCTGCTTCATCCCATCCAAAAGAAGCCGCAACGCGTCCCCATCACGCTGCCGCCCGCCACTCCCCCTCCAGCGCCGCACCGCAAATGCCTCAAGCGTCGAGCGCAGACGACACAAATCGTGGAAGTGGTCCCAATCTTTCATGTCTGCTGCTTGCCTTAATCAGAATAACGGATCAAGCGGTGTTTTTTCAGTGTCCTATCGATAGCTCACCACGCCCGTCTGCCTCTATCGCCCAACGCACCGCACAAATACAACACCTGCGACTAAGCCCAGATGAACTCAGACCGCAACGTCGAAGGGGGCATGTATACTAAAGAGCCTCCCAGCGTGCTTGAGCACTCGCATTCGAAAGCAACCAATTCCCTGTCCCCCGTGCCTGCGCATTCCCCGTGCCTGTCCCCCGTGCCTGTCCCCGCGGTGACACGAGCGAAAGAGGGAGGAAGGCAGAAGCAACCGCATATCATCCGGGTTTTAGCGTCCGAAAACCTTCACCTCAGACCAAGATCTCCCAATGCACGCCTTCAATACACGCAGCGACTCTTTTTTTACTGTGAGAGCTCGTCCGAAAATACAACATCGTCAATCCAGACGCTTCCTGCACCGTTGACCGCGCGCATGAACACCACGTCCACTGTCGATGCGTTGGAGGGTGCCACCGCGACGTGGGTGCGCTGCTCGAATCCCTGATTACTGCCGACAGCTGTGACCGTTTTCTGCCCGATAAAATTTCCTTCCATGTCAAAGAACCTGATGTGCGCAGCGACGTCCTGCGCCTTGTTGTAATGCCAGCTCCATTTGAGGGTGTAACTCGACCCGGGTGACGCTTTCACCGCTTGGCTGCGCCACTGGCCAAGCTGACGTCTGCCCTGAGGATCATCCTCGATACAAAGCGCGTGACCTCCGCCAGCCGATTCCGCGGCGGACCACTTCACGCAACCAGCGCTCCGGTACCAAGACGCGGGCCACTGTCCGCCGGGTTGCGCCTCCTCCATGTTGCCGTTGGCTAGCAAACTTCCGAATAAGGGGCGGCCGTCGGAACGCAGAGGGCGTGTTGTGCTCCAGCGGGGCGCATTCATTTTGCTCTCCCAAACCCCGAGGTCCGCCTGCAATTGAGCAAGCACCTCTGACTTTTCCGCAGCCAGATTTTTCGACTCGCCAATATCCGAGGCGAGGTCAAACAGTTGATCAGGTTCATTACGCTGCCTGACAAGTTTCATCGAGCCCTTGCGGACTGCTTTATAAGTGTGATAACGCCAGAACAGTTCCTCATGCGGGACGCCATTGTTCTCCTGACTCAAGAACGGGATCAGGTCGACTCCATCCGTTTGTTCCGCACCCTGCGTCTCTGCGGCTGCCAACGCCGTTGGCACGATATCCATCGATGAGACGGGTTCGTTAAAAGTCACGCCACCCTTTATTTTCGCAGGCCACTCGATCAAGTACGGAACCCGAATGCCGCCCTCCCAGCATTCGCCTTTGAAACCCCTAAGAGGTGTGTTGAGCGAGTAATTCGCGCAGTTCGGGTCGAGCAAAGTGTGGTTGCCTCCGGGACTGCCGCCGTTGTCGGAGAGAAAAATAATGAGTGTGTTTTCGGCCATACCGCGTTCGCGCAGATGATCCCGGAGTTTGCCGATGTTTTCATCCATCGCTGCCATCATTGATGCAATGGCTCTTCGCACTGGATTTTCAATGTGGGCCAACCGGGCATCCCATCTCGGACATGGCGTGATCGGCGTGTGAACCGCATTGTAAGCAAGGCAGAGAAAGAACGGCTGTTCGGCGCTAGCGTCCATGAACCGAAGTGCTTCGCGCGTGAAAGCGTCCGTAAGATATTCCTCCTCCGCCACCACTTGCTGTCCACGCAGCAGCGGTGACTTGCCGGACTCCTTGAAATGCACGGGGGCGAATGGAGGACTGGATTTGAAATAAAAGTTTCCCGGATGGTCGTCGCTCAAATAGGCGCGTCCACCTTCGAGAAAGCCAAAAAACTCGTCGAAGCCGCGTCTTTGCGGGTGAAAGTTCTCGTGCACGCCAAGATGCCATTTGCCGATGCAAGCCGTGCGGTAGCCCGCGTTTTTTAGTCGGTCCGCGATCGTCTTCTCCTCCACAGGCAGTCCCATCAACTCGGCATGCTCGATCTCCCAACTCTGGGCGATGTTGTTTTCGTGGCCAAAG
This sequence comes from Chthoniobacteraceae bacterium, assembly GCA_044376395.1. Lineage (GTDB taxonomy): Bacteria > Verrucomicrobiota > Verrucomicrobiia > Chthoniobacterales > Chthoniobacteraceae > Chth-196. The sequence continues at coordinate 2,975 of JBILKY010000200.1, forward strand.
CGATGCTGGTATTTGCCGGTGAGGAGTCCGGCGCGCGTGGGGCTGCACACCGGGCTGGTGACGTATCCAGAGGTAAAACGGGCGCCGGCCTTTGCCATTGCATCGAGGTTTGGTGTCGGAGCGTCTTTGCCACCGTAGCAACCAAGCTCGCCGTACCCGAGGTCGTCGGCGAGGATGACGATGATATTTGGCTTGGAGTGTGGCTTTGATGCAACGGAGGCGCGCATAGGCGCGGTGCTGAGTGCAACGATCGTTGCAAACGCCAAGCGTTGAAAGGATGCGAGGAATGGATTCATTATTTTGACAATGTCTGGTTTGTGCGGGCTTGAGTTGACTGCTGTTTCCGCTTCATTTCCGCTTTATTTCCGCCTCCTGATCCCCCTTCCTGCGGGCTTGCTTGTACAGTGCCGCGAGTTGAGTGGGTGTCACAAACACGATGTCCGGACCCGCGTTCTCCACGATTCTTTGCACATCCTTTTCGTGAAACGTCCAGCAGTGCACGAACCCGTTCACGAAGGCGGGCCGGTTTGTGCCCACCTGCTCGCGGATTTCCCCCAGAAAACCAGTCCCAAAGTTGCGCCAGGTTGTCATGGAACGAAAAACAGGCATTCCCCGGGGCTGGTCTGGCAAATCGTACGTGAGGTTTGAATAACCGTGATGCCCGGAATAACGGCCCATGTCCGCAAAGAGACTGTGGCAGAATGGAAGCGCCTTTGCGTATTCCCTCAAAACCGTATCCTCCCCGTGGACAGTGCGCACTGTTTTCAGCCCCATCGCAGGAAGCAGCTTCCCAGTCCATTTCAAGAACCCTGAAAGCACCTCTGGCCTGTTGGTGTAGGCCTCGCCCCAATGGTCCGGCTGCATGTAGCCGGCGCCACTGACATCGGCGATAAACTCGGTCGTTGGAGCCGCATGCTGATAGTACCACTGGGCAAGTCCCGGCTGCAGTTCACGAATCGCCGGCCCTATGCCGAATGCGAGCGGAAATTTACCATGGCCTGGGCTTTCAAAATATCGCCTGAAAAACAAATGCCACGCGTTCTGATTGTCGCCGTCGGACATGACGAGGGCGACGTAGATCTTTTGTTCATCCAGAGGAGGAGCGGGGGGCTGTTCCGGCTGTTTCAACTCGTCGAGCCTCACCCCGCTCATCACGCCCGCGTTCAACATGTGGTCCGTGCAGACCAAACCCTTGCCATATCTGCTCGCCAACGCAACGCCCGGAGGTTCTCCAATCCCCACGCCTTCGCCAGCTGCGGGGAAGCCGAACACGGGAATGTTGACGGGCATCTCGGAGAAAATTTTTGCGACCTCTCTTTTTTCAGCGCCACGATCCGCTCCGATATTGCTCTCGTCCTCTTGTCCGCAAATCCACACCATCGGAGCCTTCCATTGATACGCATACGCGAAGTTTCCATTTTTGAGGCGGCCTGGGTGCATGTAATCGCATATGTGATGATTGAATCGGTCCTTGTATGTCGCCCACAGCCAATCCAATCCATCTGCGTAAGTCTGAAAGCGCCCGCGCAGATCCATCCGGATCGCCAAGCCAAGCGCCTTCGCAAGCTCCGGGGTAGCCACAATCCAGTCTTCGCACGCAGCCACGTTCACCGCCAAAAGGTCGCCCCTGTAGAGGCTCTTGTCCGCGATGACCGCTCCTTTAATCACACCCCTGTATTTTTCAAACAATCCCGCCCAGTTAGGCTCGTCCCGAAACCCGTCGACGTGGCCCTGCTTTTGATGCCATTCCAGCCAGAACCGGTCGGTTTCTGTGTTGATGAGCCAAATCTGCGGCTCTGTTCGGCAGGTCAATCCTTGGAGGCAAGTTAGGGCAACCCTTTCGTCACTGTTCAGCTTGCTTAGCGAAACGGCCGTAAGCTCGCGGGCAGGTGCTTTTGACTTGGGCACAAAAGAATCACCCCAGGGCCTCGGCAACTCCAATGCGACCAAACCGCCGGGCAGAGGACCCGGAAGCGCCATTTTACCGAGCGATGCGAGCTTGGACGCGAAAATATCTGAAGTGATCTGCTGCTTCTCATGCAAACACCAAAGGACCCCTCGGATCAAAAGCTGTGCCGCAACGAACACGTCCTTTTCGTCGTCACCGCCAATCATGTGCCCCAGCCAGACATCACACGCTCCGGAAAACATCCCGCAGCGATGCCGGATGAGCGCGGCGCCCGGATAAGTCGCCTGGTCCCAGCCGACTTTTTGATGAGCGGAATCACCTCGTCCCTTGAATCCATGGAGCCCACATCCAGCCACTGAGTTCTTCCGTCTTTTTGAGCACACCAATGCGCAGGGATGGAAAGCGGACTTTCTGGAACACTCACCGTCCATTTCTGACCCGCCTCGGCAGACCGGAAGCCGCCGGTACCGATCCCATCCTCCCGGTGCGCAAAGAGATTCGCATGCCCCAAGTCAGTCCACTTTCCGTCCTTCCTCTCGCAGGGATGCGTGAATGGGACGCCGGTCAGCACAAAACTCCCACCTTTGCGGTGAAAGGCTTGCAGATTGGCAAAAGCCGCTTTTGGAAAGGTATTCCCAGTCGCAAGTACGATCACCGACGACGACGCATCCTCCAAAAGTGAGGGACTCTCAAGCGCAGTTGCATCAACGGCGATGGCTTCAACCCCGCTTTCGACAAGCTTGCTCACAAGCTTCCCTGCTGAAATCGATGGGGCCCCACCGGACCTTGGAAATTGCGATTCTCCGAACACCAAAACGCGCGCCCCGCTTGGTGTCACAGCAAGAAACAGGATTAAAGACATCACAAGGCCTGGAGCTGCGCGGGGAGAAAGGAACATCCTGCGACCATACACTATCCACCATTGGTTGTAAGTCGGGCGTTTGACCGACAAGACTTCTTGTTCGAGACTCGCCTGAATCTGAAGGGCGTTGTGAAGGGCTTCGTTCTGAAAGGAGTCGGTCAAGTCGGCGGCCTTAAAAACATTATCCTCAAGAATGCCCACCCTTTTGTGGTCATGCCATCGCGCTTTTCCAACCAACTCCACGGCGCAGCCGTCGTTCTCTTTCTGATGATCGCCAACCTGTGTTTGCATGCGCAAACCGACGAGGCTGCAGACACTGCGCAGGTCGCCGAGGCTAGAGCCCTTGATATCAGGATTCTCTCTGTGGAGGTGAACGATACGCCGATTTCTAGTCACATCTGGAATCCGGCACACGTGCGACTCTCATCCAACTACATTCTGTGAACTTGATTCGAGTACGATTTCAGGAGCACTCACCCGAAGGTTTTTCCTCGTTAAAGCTCCAATACTTCCTCGCGGGTCACGACACAAAATGGACAGTCCTCTTGGCCCACTGATCCAGTGGGCCGAAAGTAGCACGCGTGCGCAAGTCGTCGCGCCCCCCGAAGGACAACATGCTATGGCACGAGCCCGCTCAGGTATTGCAACGGCGGAACTGCCCGAGTGTCTGGCCGTAGATCTGCTTGAAAGCAGACTGAAGATAATGGCTGTGGGTGAACCCGGTTTGTTCGGCAATGACATCCATGGTGAGATCGGTCTCGCGCAGCAGTCGTTCCACCTCGCGGAATCGAACCCGCGTGATTTCTTCCTTGGGCGAACGCTTCAAAACAGACTTCATGCGGCGGTCGAGAGTGCTGCGCGACACGTTGAGTTTGCTGCAAAGTACGTTGACATTGATTCCGGTCACTGCGCTCTCTCGGATCATCCGCGTGGCACGCGCGACGAGCGGATCATTGATCACGAGATCATCCGAGGACGCGCGCACAACGATGCCTTTCGGGGGGATCAAAATCTCGCGGTTCCGCGGTGATTTGCCCTTCATCATGCGGTCCAGCAGCTCCGCGGCGGTGTACCCGACGGTGTGACCGTCGAATCGAACGCTGGTAAGCGGAGGAGTTGAGAAGGAACAAAGCGTCTCCTCGTTTTCAGCGCCTACGATGGCCACCTCCTCCGGTACGGCGACCCCTGCGCGCTGGCATGCCTCAAGGAGACGCACCCCGAGCTGATC
>JBILKY010000201.1:0-6914 GCA_044376395.1 Chthoniobacteraceae bacterium
ACTGTGAGGATGATGGTTTGTGAACGGGCGTTGGATGACACTGATTTCACCACCGAGCTTTGCATAGCGGTCTTGGACAAGGCCGATGTTTTCACTGAATGGAACCACACTATCAGCCTTCCCGCTAAACCCCACGATTGGGATGGAGGCATCAGCAAGTACTTTGAGCGTATCGACAGGGTTTGAGGCGTAATTGAGCGCAGTGTCTTCGTTGGGAAATTGGTAGACCCCCAAGAGCCTTTCCCAGTCTTTCTTGGACCCCACGCCAATCCCCTTGCCCCCCGGCCAGCTTTTGAAGTCGCACACCGCATTGTCGGCATAAATCGCCGCGACCTTCTCGGGATTGGCTACCGCCCAGTTGAAAGCGAACAATCCGCCTCGACTAAACCCTGCAAGACTCACCTTTGAGCTGAGCCGGTAAACGGAACGCAAGTATTCATAAAATTCACTCATCGGGGGAAGCGCCGCGGGAGCGCCGTACAAATTCTGGACATTGATGTAGGCCACATGAAAACCCCGGCGCAGCAACTCGAGGTCAACCTGAGGTTCGTGCCCAAAAAACTCCGTTCTCCAGTACCACGGGTTTCCTGGCAAAGGTTTTGAAGGGAACACCACCAATGCGTCCCGCCCGTCTAGCTTGAAGTCGCGTCGCTTGTAACCATTGAAGGAGCTTTCCTTTACGTCCACCGCTTCCGGCAGTGGTTTTACCCGGAAATTCCGGAATGCAACAGGATCGGTGTGGCCCGCAAGCCCGATGAAACCGCGTTTTGCATCGAGCCCTTTTGGGATCTTCGATAGCTGGCTGCGGTCGATTTGATCGATGTCCGCATCAAGAATCTTTGTGCCGTTCAGCGTCACCTTGATTGTTTGTCCGCGCACCTCAATTTCCTCAAAATTCCACTCGCCAGTCGGCCTTAGAAAACCGGTCTTCGCGCCGACACAATGATAGAGCGATCCATGCACCTGGTAGGGCTTCAGGGGAGCGTTGGGGTGCGCCGCGTTGTACCCGTCGTTGTCGATAACCTGCAGCTCAATACCGTCCGAGGAAGGCGCCCCTCCAAGCGGGGTGCGAATGGCAATTCCATTGTTCCCGGCGGGGGGCAACTTGAACTCAAACCGCAGGACCATATCCCCGTATTCCTGCCGGCTCAGCAGGGTGCCTCCCTTGCCCTGCTTGCAAACAATCGCCCCATCAACAACCTCGTAGTGGTCCACCGCACCCTGCCAGTTCTCAAGGTCCATGCCGTTGTCCAGATGGGTGAATCCGTCCGAGTCGCGCTCCTCCAGGATGCGGTTGCACTCGTGCGCGGGAATTTCACGGATATACAAATTTCTCCAACGAATTTCACTTCCGTGCGTTTGAAGCTGAATGGGGCCGCGAGCAAAAACAGGGTCAAGCATGGCTTCGTTGACCCGCGCACCGCCCGTGCCAGGCAAATCTTTTCCGTAAGCGAGGTAGCCAGTTTTTTTGTTGGCGAAAAAATTCTCGAGCACTGCATGGTCCACCACTGTCACCCCGTTGAAAACCACTGTCACACGCTCGCCAATCATCCGGATTTTGAAGCTGTTCCACTCGCCGAGCGGACGGTCCATCTTTCGTGTCGGGTCCTTGCCGGGCGCACCTTTGCCGTTGTTCCAAAGTCCGCCGGATCCCAAGCTTTTGCCCAGCCCGTTAGGGTCCGCGCTGGCCGCGTCCCAGATCTGCACCTGTGGGATCCCGCGCAAGTAAACGCCGCTGTCCCCCTCTGGCAGCGCCTTGTACTCGAGCATCAACTCGAAGTCGCCGTAGTCTTTATCCGTGGTGAGGTAAAGGCCCTTGCCATCGTTCACCAATTCCCCGTTTTCCACACGCCAGTGATTTTCAATGTGATCTTGGACGGGATTCCCCTTGGCGTCGGTGAGTCCCCCGCGAATGGACTTGTTCTTGTATTCTGCAAGCTCCCCGGGAGACATCGCCCGTAATGCCGCAGGGTCGGATGTTCCCCATCCGAACCAGCCGCTTAAATCCGTGCCGTTAAATAGCGGCGAAAATCCGTCAGGCTTCTGTGCTTGCGAGAATGACTGGCCGATCAAAACGGCGCAAATCATGAAAAAAGATGCGTTTCTCATTTTTTGGGGGGCATGAATTTTGAACACCTTCCCGAACCCGGATTGAGTGAGGGCGGCTGGATTGACTCGGAATTCAATCCATGATTCGTCACTGTGTAAAAACCTAAACAAAGCGTCCCCGCGAAATCTGCGGTATAAGACCCTGCGCACGAATGTGTTTCTCTAAATGAACCCACTTCAAAAACAGCTCCAAGAAATGATTGAGCGGGAGGGCCCGATCTCCCTCTCCCAGTTCATGGCGTGTGCGCTATACGATCCAGTGGCTGGCTACTACGCGTCCGGGAGGGCGCGCATCGGAAAAGGGGGCGACTTTTACACGAACGTGAGCATCGGGCCGCTGTTCGGCAAACTGTTGGCGCGCCAGTTCGCCGAGATGTGGATCCTTCTCGGGGCCCCGGTTGAATGGACTCTCGTCGAGCAAGGCGCTTTCGACGGACAGCTCGCGGGGGATGTGCTGGACGCGTTGCTCGAGCAATCGCCTGATTGCTACCAAGCCACAACGTTGGTTTTTATCGAACCATTCGCATATTTTGAGAACGCGCAGCGAGCCCTCTTAGCCAGACACAGCTCAAAGACGCGCTGGGCGCCAAGCCTGCAATCCTGCCCGCCGTTTACAGGCGTACATTACTCTAACGAACTCCTGGACGCGTTTCCCGCACATCAAGTCCGGTGGACAGAGGGAAGATGGGTAGAATTACGGGTCGGCTTTTCGGGGGACCAGTTTTGCTGGCTTGAAGCAGAGATTGCTGATCCGGCTGTCGCGCGAGCGGTAAGTCGACTGAGCGTCCCGGTCGAAGGCGCCGTACGCGAAGTTTGCCCGCTTCATGAAGGCTGGATCACGGATCTGTCAGTCAAACTCAAAAATGGATGGATCCTGCTCTGCGACTACGGCTTGAGCGAGGAAGAGCTTGCGCTTCCGCATCGTGCCAACGGGACGCTCACAGCTTATCGCAACCACAGAAGATCCGCCTGTGCGCTCCAGGAGCCGGGCGGCCAGGACATCACGTACCAGCTGAACTTCAGTAACATCAATCGTTTGGGAAGAGAAAAAGGCCTTCAACTCGTCGCATCTACCGAACAGAGCCGCTTTTTGACCGGAGTCGCGCCGCTGCATTTTAAAGATTCCCAAACGGCACTCAGCAAAGAGCAGCAGAAAGAAGCACTTGCATTCCGCTCGCTCACCCATCCGGAGCTTCTCGGGTCTCGGTTCAAAACGCTCATTTTCTCAAAGAACCGGCCCTCGTCGGAACCTCTTGCCGGAGGGCGGTACGCATCGCGCCGGAAATAAGCCGCGGAACCCTGCGCCAGCCGAATCCTGCGGGGCTTCATTTTCTTAGAAGAAATCAGCAGTTTCCTGATTGCTAGAATAGTCGGACCGTCTATTGTTTTACAAAATGTTTACCAAGAACCCAACGAGTCCGATTTCAGTGGTTACCGGTGGTGCGGGCTTCCTCGGATCTCATCTCACCGACCGGCTTCTCGCTGAGGGACATCGGGTGATCGGATTGGACAATTTAATCACGGGAAACTTGGAAAACATCGGACACTTGGCGGGGAACGCAAATTACAGATTCCTCAAGCACGACGTGTCAAATTTCATTTTTCTGCCGGACGACGTTGATTTCATTTATCACCTCGCCTCTCCCGCGAGCCCGATCGATTATCTTGAACATCCGATCCCGACGATGAAAGTGGGAGCACTTGGAACCCACAACGCCCTCGGACTCGCGAAGGCTAAGAAAGCAGGCTTGCTCTTGGCCTCAACAAGCGAGTGCTACGGGGACCCGCTGGTGCACCCGCAGAAGGAAGACTATTGGGGCAACGTGAATCCCATTGGCCCCCGCGGAGTATACGATGAGGCCAAGCGGTTTGCGGAGGCAATCACCATGGCCTACCACCGTTTCCACGGGGTGGACACGAAGATCGTGCGTATTTTCAACACCTACGGGCCGCGCATGCGCCTGCGGGATGGGCGCGTCGTTCCTGCTTTCATAGGTCAAGCACTGACTGGCGAGGCCCTCACGATTTTCGGGGATGGATCGCAGACCCGCTCCTTCTGCTTCGTGAGCGACCTCATCGACGGGATCTTCCGTCTCTCCCAAAGCGACTTCCACGAGCCAGTGAATATCGGAAACCCGATGGAAATGACCATCAAACAGTTCGCCGAACATATCATCCGGATTACAGGATCAACGCACGGCATCGATTACCGGCCGTTGCCGGTGGACGATCCGAAAGTCCGGCAACCTGATATTTCGAGAGCCAAAAGAGTTTTGAACTGGGAGCCAAAGGTTGAATTTGAAATTGGTATCCGCGAGACACTAGAGTACTTTCGAGGTCGGCTTAACCCGAATCCTCGTTAACTGCCGGCCCCCTCTCCTCCCCAGACCATGAAAAACGCACCCCTACACGCCCTCTTCATTGCGGCGACCCTCCTCTTCGCGGTCCCCACAGCCCAAGCGACCCCCGAAGACCATGACAGATTGCTCGATGTATCGAAGGGGGGAACAGGCATTTACGCCAATAGCTTGACGATCGAAATCGTGGGAACACCAATGTTCGCCGCGACGCCGATGCCGCTAAAGATTCCTAGGCCAATCACTCCGGATGATCCTCAACCGAGATGGGTGCAGATCGAAACAAACTTTGACTGCAGCATTCCGTTCAATGAACTGACTTTGAAATACCATGTTTTGCTGCTGGTCAGCGAAGATCCGGACCGCGAAAGACGGAACCGCGGAGAACAGGTCACCGGACAAAAACCGCCGATCAAAAAATACAAACTCATCGAGGGCGAGACATCCTTGGTGGACGTGATGAAAGGCAGAGCCCGCCATGCGGCCATCTACATTTCTCCCAGAACATGCCAGAAGCTCTCCGACCATCCGCTTGATTTGCTGGCCTTCAAATACGCGTGGGTCGAAATCAACGACCAAAGCGGCAAACTGATTGCCCAGCAGCTTTACAAGGCGACCTCGGCAACGAAGTGGGCCGAGGTCACACAAACAGCGACGATCGTGAATGAGTTGGTAGCTGCGGGCGCAACCAAAGACGGAACCAAGGTGGAGCGCGCCCCAGAAGCAATGGTGAATCGAAACCAGACCCCCTTCGCCCTGCTGAACTGGGATTACTACGAGATGCTGAATCCAAAGAAGTAGCGCTCTGGTCCAGCTCGCGCTTTACGCATTCCAAGCCTCAAGATTCACTCACGGAAAACATTCGATGGCGGGTCCAAAGAGAATCATCACTCTCAGCATCGGTTCACAGACCATTTCGATGGCTGAATTTTCCCGCGAAAAACGCGGGATGTTGAAAATCAAGCGGGTCGAGACGCGGGATCTCATCCCCGACCCTGCAGCCGACGCAAGCCGGACATCGCAGGGCGCGCTCCATATTTCGGAAATGAGTGCGGCGCTGAAAGCGAAATCCCAGACCGTCAAGTGCACTCTTCCCGCCCAAGCCACTTTCAGTCGGTTGGTAAAGATCCCATCCTTCTCGCAGGAAGACTTCGCAAAAACGGTGGCTTTCGAGGCGCAACAGAACATTCCCTACCCGCTTGCCGAAGTTACATGGGACTATAAAACGGTGGCAGACGCCGAAAGCCACGAGCCTGAGGTGCTGATCGTCGCCGCGAAAAACGACCTGCTGGACGAATGGTCCGGCAGCATCGTCGAAGGGAAACTCAAGCTCTCGACCATCGATTTGTCGCCGCTGGCGATCTACAATGCTTTCCGCTACAACTACGGGGAGCCTGAGGGCTGTTCGCTACTCATCGACCTCGGGGCCCGCACGACCAATCTGTTGTTCGTGGAAACGGGTAAGTTTTTCATCAGGACGATCTCCTCTGGTGGCAACACCCTTACCGCAGCCGTCGCGAAAGAATTCGGTGAACCAATGATTGCCGCCGAGGAGCGCAAGTGCACGGCGGGGTCAATTGGGCGCGGCTCGAATTTCGCCGAAGACGAGAATCCAGAGGTCGCAAAACTGGCAAAGGTGCTTCGCAATTCGATCACACGGCTTCACGCAGAGGTTGCGCGCTCCATTTCTTTTTATCGTTCGCAGCAAGGAGGCGCAGCCCCGTCAAAAATCTACCTCTGCGGCGGCGGGGCAAATCTGCCTCTCATGCGAGAGTTTTGGGAGGAAAAGCTGGGCCTTGAGGTCGAACGCTTCAATCCATTCCGATGCATCCTTGCAACCCCTGAGGCGACACCAACCCTGTCAAAACTCGCTCCTGTTCTTGGGGAGCACGTCGGACTGGCATTGGAATACGTATCCCAATGCCCCGTTTCGGTAAATCTGCTGCCGAGTTCGATTCGCAAGAAGGCGCGTCTTGCTCAAATCTGCATTGCGATTGGACTTGGAGCCATCAGCGTCTGCTCTCCGGTGCTTGTCTGGGGCATATCACTCAGGAAAAGCGCCGCGGTTGCGGACCAACTCAAAGAGGAACTCACGCCCCAACTGGAAAAGCTTGAGAAAACTGCGCGGAACATCAGCGGAACCCAAAATGAGATCAAATCAGCGCTGGAGTCGCTGGTGCCTCTCCAAACCGCCATTGCGGAGCGAGACTACTGGGTTCGGCTGGTCAACCACATCCACAGCTGTATCCCGAAAAAATACGTCTGGATTACCAACCTTCAGATCCCGGAGAAAGACCCCCTCACCCCCCCCCTGCCCGTCAACCCGTTCGGGTTTCCAAACGAAAAAGCCGCCCCCGCCAGCCAGCCAGACGCGGGAAAACAAACAGCCGGCAAAGCGGATGGAATCAAAACCGCACCGCCACCACCCACTCCGGGTCCCACAAGCCG
>JBILKY010000202.1:0-6913 GCA_044376395.1 Chthoniobacteraceae bacterium
TCAGCGGGCCGGCCTGGACCGTTTTTGATCCGAAAGGCGAAAAAATCAGCGAGGGCAAAGGGCCCGGAGGCGGAGATGCCGCGCACATTGGAAACTTCTTGGACTCCATACGAGGGAACGCCACGTTGAACAGCCCGATCGAAGAGGGCCAGATCAGCACCATGCTCTGCCATCTAGGCAACATCGCATATCGCACGAACGTCACTGTTCAGTGCGATCAAACCACGGGCCGATTGATCAATCATCCTGCAGGTGAGAAACTCTGGAAGCGCCCATACCGCAAGAACTGGGAGCCGGCTCTGTGAAGACGCTCACTGCCGCGGGTCGACTCATCTCCGCGCTCGGGCGGCGCCGACAAAACAAGAATAGCAGACAGGTTGACCTCGTTTGACATACTGTTGGGTCAGCCAACGCTCTGTGTCCACGCCCCGACCCATTCCAAAAAACGTCATCTCACCGCTCCGCTTGTACCGGGTGCTGGCTCCATTCGTTGCTGTGGCGTTGCTGCCGGGTTTTCTGGTGCGTATGCGACGACGGGGTGGATACCGAGAGAACTTCGGGCAGCGCTTGGGTTGGTTCAGTGAGCCGGATTGCAAGACCTTGCGGTCCGGTAGATGGACGTGGATCCACTCAATCAGCGTTGGCGAAACGCTGGTCGCCCTCAAGCTCGCACGCGCACTGCGTGCAATCGAGCCGGACATTCGCATCGCAATTTCCGCGACGACTTCGACTGGGTTCGCCATCGCTCAAGAGGCGGCGCAGGATTGGCTCTTTCCGATGTACAATCCATTGGACGGCCGCGGCGCTGTGCGGCGGACGCTCGATTTGCTCAGGCCGCCCCGCGTCGTGTTCATCGAGGGCGATGCGTGGCCAAATCTTCTCACGGAATGTCATGTGCGTGGAATTCCCACCATGCTTGCCAATGCGCGACTCTCACCAAGATCCGCCTCGCGGTTCAAGCGATTCAAGCGATGGGTGTGCCCCATCTTTTCGCTTCTCGAATGGATCGGCGCGCCCGACTCAGACGCAGGGGGATGGTGGAGCGAATTTGTGGTTCCAAGCTCCAAAATTCGCATCACGGGAAACATCAAGTTCGACCAAGTCGCCTCGACGGCAGACTCGCGTACCGCGGAATTCCAACAACTCCTTCACGGGGCCGGGATATTGCCTGAAATGCCACTGCTCATCGCGGGCAGCACCCACGCGGGCGAGGAATTGATTCTGGCGAGACTTCTCAACGAATGGCGGAAGACGCATCAAAGTCTCAGGCTTGTTCTCGTCCCCCGGCATGCGGAAAGAAGCAAGGAGCTGCTCCGAGAAATTGCGGAGCTAGGGTTTCGCGTCAGGCTCCGGAGCGAACTCGGGAAGGCTGACTTTGCGGACCAGGCGGATATCATCATTGTGGACACCACCGGTGAACTCCGCGACTGGTACACCCTCGCAACCGTGATTTTTGTGGGCAAAAGCCTCACCGGGATTGGAGGACAAAACCCCGTTGAACCGGCGCTCGCCGGGAAACCAGTCGTTTTCGGAATGCACATGGAAAACTTCCAAGCAGTGGTGGATCAGCTCCTCGGGGTGAACGGAGCCGTACAAATTGCCGATGAACGGGAGCTCTTCGGTGCTGTAGAAAACCTCTTGAGTGACCCCGCGCGCCGCAATGCGATTGCGGGGAATGCGATCTTTGCCGTTGAAAAGCACCAAGGCGCAACCCGAAAAACCGCAGAACTCATCCTCGCGGGACGGGGTGCGATGCCCAGCGATCACGGCAACAGCCGAGACACTCAATCCGGACTGGAATTGCCTCGCTAAACAAGTATCCTCTCCAACCCTTTATGTACCGATCCACCTCCTGCAACAGCTTGCGCAAAGAACACTCAGGTCAATCCGTCACACTGGCAGGATGGGTTAATTCGCGACGCGATCACGGCGGCGTCATTTTCATCGATCTCAGGGACAGAGAAGGCCTCACGCAAGTCGTATTCCGCCCGGAGGAACACCCGCAGGTTTCCGAAGCGGCCCACGGGTTGCGCGGAGAGGACGTCATCCAGATTACTGGAAAAGTAGCGCCGCGCCTTACCGGCACGGAGAACGCGAAACTTGCAACCGGCGAAATCGAAGTGATCGCCAGCGAACTAAAGGTTTTGAACAAGTCCGATGTGCCGCCTTTCCCTCTGGACTCGAAGCTGGCGAACGAGGATCTCCGCCTCAATTACCGCTATCTGGACTTAAGAAGAGGCGAGATGGCTCAAAACCTCAAAACTCGCCACCGCGTGGTCAAGGCAACGAGAGATTTTCTGGACGAAAAGGGTTTTCTGGAAATCGAGACGCCCATTCTGTCCAACCCCACGCCAGAGGGCGCACGGGATTTCCTAGTCCCATCAAGGCTCAACCCTGGGAGCTTCTACGCGCTACCGCAGGCGCCGCAACAGTACAAACAACTGCTGCAGGTCGCAGGCTTGGAAAAATACTTCCAGATCGCACGCTGCTTCCGCGACGAGGACCTCCGCGCAGACCGCCAACCAGAATTCACTCAAATCGACATCGAGGCTTCATTCATCACTGAAACTGAAATCCAGTCGCTGATCGAAGGACTTCTGTTTCGAATTTTTAAGGAAACAAAAAACGTAGAGATCCCGATGCCGTTTCCAAGAATGACTTACGCGGATGCGATGGACCGGTTCGGGTCCGACAAACCCGACCTTCGTTTCGGGTTGGAAATCAAATCACTCACCGAAATTTTCAAGGATACGCAATTCAAGGTGTTCCGGAGCGTCCTGGACAGCGGGGGCGTGATCAAGGCGATCAACGCAAAAGGGGCGGCGGAGCACATCTCGAAGGAGCAGCTCAAGAAATGGGAAGATTGGGTCAAAACCGAGCTTGGCGCAAAGGGGCTTGCCTACATCCGCTTCAAAGACGGTGAGTGGGAGTCGCCTATTGTGAAGTTTTTCACCGATGCGGAAAAATCTGCCCTCGCCCAGGCGATGGATTTCCAGGAAGGCGACGTGCTGTTTTTCGGAGCCGATAAATGGCAGGCGGCGAGCGAGGTACTGGGCCGGGTTCGCCTGCGCGCAGCCGAGCTTCTCAAACTCACCGAGGGATCATCCGATTTAAACTTCCTGTGGGTGGTTGATTTTCCACTTCTCCAATTCAGCGCGGAAGACAACCACTGGGCAGCCGTGCACCACCCATTCACCCGGCCGCGCAGCGAAGACCTGCCGATGATGGACTCAGGGGAGTATGCGAAGATCCGCGCCGTGGCGTACGACGTGGTGCTCAACGGCGTTGAACTCGGTGGGGGCTCAATCCGGATTCATGAACGGGACCTGCAGTCAAAACTCTTCGCTGTCCTCGGCGTCGGCCCTGAGGAGCAGCAGCTCAAGTTTGGGCACCTTTTGAAAGCGTTCAGTTTTGGAGCGCCGCCGCACGGCGGAATCGCTCTCGGCCTCGACCGCCTCGTGATGCTCTTGTGCGGCGCCGAGAGCATTCGCGAAGTCATCGCTTTTCCAAAAAACAACCGCGGGGTGGATCTGATGACACAATCTCCAGTGGAAGTGGAACCAAGGCTGCTGCGGGATCTGGCGATCAGCAGCACTGCAAAAAAAACGTGATCAACCAATCAACTCAGGCGGGCATTTTTTTCGAAGGCCGGCGTTTTTGGGTCGGAGCATGGCTCGCGTTGTTCGGATTGATCAGCGGGCTGCCTGAACTGCGAGCACAGGAAGCCCGCTCGGAAATTCGGCCGCCGTTCAACCTCACCTGGGGGGAAACCTCTGACAGACTTGAGCGTCTGGTCGTCGCGGCGGGAGGGAAAGTCACCGCGCGGAAAATGGTTCGGGGAAACAAGGAGGCAATCGAAGTGGAAGGGTTGCCTCAGGACGGGCTCAGCAAAACGATTTTCTATTGCAAGCAGGGCGCGCTGGTGGGAGCGGAGTTGCAGTACCGATCGGAGTCCTGGGCTGAAGAGAAGTATAATTCAGTAATGGCCGACCTGCGCCGGCGCATCTCGGAGAATTTCGGGCAGGGCGAGCAGATCGCTCGCAAAACCGAGCAGGTAGGCACAATCGGCGTGACACAGACAATCACCGGCTACCGCTGGAGTGTCGCGAGTGCCAGCCTTCAACTCATCTTTTTTGCCGCAACTGACCCGAAGAACGTTTATCGAACCGTGAGCGTTCACTACAGTGCTTTTTAGCCCGAGCCGCGGCGACCGTTCCCTGATCTCCGAGCCCATGATAGCCACCTCAAAAACGCCGTCCAAGCCGTTACACTGCGCTCAAGCGTCAAATCGCTGGAATTCAGGGCGTGCCTCAGCGATGTTGAAAATTGTGTTGCAACGCTCCCCGCTGCATTTACGCTCCCGCGCCTGAATTCCTGAAAGATCCGCTCTCCGGAAACATCCTAGCACACTAGAATAACCCTTCACTATGGCTGACTTTTCGAACCGATACGCTCAAAATGTCGCAGGTCATTTCTATGTGGATGACCAATGCATTGATTGTGATTTGTGCAGGGAAACCGCACCTGCAAATTTCAAACGCGACGATGACGGCGGTCATTCTTACTTGTTTAAACAGCCTGAATCTCCGGAGGAAACAGCCCTCTGCAAAGAGGCCATGGAAGGCTGCCCAGTAGAGGCAATCGGAGACGACGGAGAGTAGTCCGAAACGCTACTCGTGAATCCGCAAATCAAGGCGAAGGTTCTCGAGGAGTGGAGAGGCATCTCCGAGCGCCCTTTTACGAAAGACACTGCGCAGGGCTTACCATCGCTAGTCCAGCAAACGCTGCGCAAACTCGGTCTCGACCAGAGGATTCGAGAGGAGGAGATCAGTTCAGCTTGGAAGGATATCGTAGGCGACTTCCTCGCTGCACACTCCGCTCCTGCGGGCCTTCATGAAGGAGTTCTCCTCGTGCGAGTGCTTCAACCGACCATCCACTTTGAACTGGAACGTGTCTGGAAAAAAAAGCTTCTCGAAAAACTCCAGTCGCGCTTTGGAAGAAGCGCAATCCGGAACGTACGGTTCCGGATCGGCTGAACATCGAACTTCAAGAGGCACTCACTGAGTGCGGTTTCAAAAGCCAAGGCAAACGAGGTTTCCAGCGTTGTCGCGAACGTAAACTCGCCCGCCCGCAATCAAAGGTTGAGCCCATGCACGCTGCTTGAGCACAGATTGTCGGAGAATCTGCTTGAAGCCGGATCCACTCGCCTCAGCCACGATCAAATCACCCTTCTCGGAGACGCAAACCAGTTTACCTCCGGCGGCGACGACCGCTCCACCTTTGACACTTTTTTCCTCCCACCGTTTGACGCCGCTGCCTGCGTCAAGGCAAACAAGATTGCCGCCGCCCGTGTTGCCATCGATGCCAAACACATAATCTCCCCAGACCGTCGGAGAATTGATGTGGCAACGTAAGCTTTTGTTGCGCCAGAGTTCAGTCACCTTGCCCGCACCCACCCTGAGCATGCACGCGCCTGCGTTATAACCGGATGAAATTAAAACCCGATCCGTCCCGACAGGCAGGGGCGACGCCGCATGCACGTTGTAATCCGTCTTCCAAGCATGGCGCCACAATTCCCGGCCATCCTCGGGGCGACAACCCACGAGTGAATCAGCTTTGAACAGGACAAGGGTCGGTTGATCGTTAAAATCGATCATCAATGGTCCCGCGTACGCGATTTTATCCACGCCGCTCCTCCAGATCAGGCGCCCGGAGACAGCGTCCAGGGCAATTGTGGATCCGCCCGCTCCTCCCACATCCACGAAGACGCGATCCTCGTGTACGAAAGGCGCGCCTGAGAAGCCCCACTCGGGCTTGAGTCCTCCGAAATCTTTCACCAAATGACGCACCCACCGAACCGCCCCAGACTCGGCATCCAAGCAGTGCAAATGCCCCTCATGGCCAAGAACAAAAACCCCGTGTTTGCTCACGGTCGGGGTGGAGCGCGCCCCTCCCTCAAATAAATTGGGATCTAATGAAGCTGGATACGCGTGCTTCCATTGCTCCCTCCCAGTTCCAGCGTCCAAACAGCGGATGATCTCCTTGCCTCCCGCGTGACCCGCGGTGAATAGACGCCCTCCAAAGAAGACCATGGACGCGGAGCCGACCCCGACCTGAGTTTTCCAAGTTTCACGCAACGCACCCTTGGAAAGAGCGGGTAACTCTTCCAGAAACACGCCGTTCTTTGAAGGCCCCCTGTAGTGCAACCAATCCGCTGCACACTCGAAAACAAACCCGTGCAGCAGACACAACCCGATAGCAACTTTGGTCCACGCCATATGCTGCACAGATTGCTAGAACCTCAGATTAAGCGAAACCCCAACGCTTGCGTCGTACTTGTTGTAACTAGGCTGATCGGAGTCGTTCGAGCGGAAGAAATCCGCGCTGGTGGAAAGCCTGACCGACAGCGAAGGCTTGGGCATCCACATCACAGTCAAACTCGGCGATACGGAAGTCGTGCGCCGGCGCTCGCCAGGATCGCTCGCGCTCTGGGTCCTCGTAAACAAGCAGTGCAGAAACCTGGTGCTTGGCTGGATCATCCAGGTCTGGCTCGGGAGATATGCGAAGCCAACAGTGAAAGCATTGTCCAGCTTGTCCAGATAGCTCGAACCAAGAGAGCTGCTGTTCGGAAAAGCCGTCGGAAGTTCTGAAAAATGGTATCCGCCGGAGTAGGTCAAGGAAATGCCGGCCTTTTCTCCGAGCGCGATGCTGCGATCCAAAGACCAGTTTGGGTTGATATCTTTGTAGGACTCTTTCCAGAAGTTCGAGGTGTCCCCAAAGTTCTGGATTTTCCAGTCCTGCGCCGGCGACTGGTTCATGACACGGGTGTAGTCCACACCGAATGACGCCGCCCAATTTTCCGCGAACGAGTAGCGCGCGTTGGAGAAAATTGTGCTGACCTGAAAATTGTTTA
>JBILKY010000029.1:0-19406 GCA_044376395.1 Chthoniobacteraceae bacterium
CCGCCTATTCGGATTGTGATTCGAAAATAAACTCATGACTGCGAAAACCTCTGAAGTGAAAGAGCGATTACCTGAACGCAAAGATCAGCGTAACTGATTCCCACGGCGGCAGCCGCTTCGGGCAGCAGACTGGATGGAGTCATACCCGGAATTGTGTTTATCTCAAGCACAGACGGTCCGTTTTTTTCGTCCAAAAGAACGTCGACGCGGGAGTAGACCTGCAGCCCCAGAGCCCTGTGAGCCGCCAGCGCGACCTTCTGCACCTCCCTGCCCACCTCGTCATCGAGGGGAGCGGGGCAGAAATGGTCCGCGCCGGCGGCTTGTGGGTTCAGAAATGGGTACTTGTTTTTAAAGTCGTAAAATCCCTCCTTCGGCTTGATCTCAACGATTGGCAGGGCCAGATCACCAAGGATGCCGACAGTCAACTCACGCCCACGCACAAACTTTTCCACAAGAATTTCGTCCGTATACCTGCGGACATCCGCCAACCGCGCCCCGACCTCGGAGGCCTGATGCAGAATATAGATCCCGACGCTTGAACCCTCCTTGGGCGCCTTGAGTACAAACGGCAGTTCCATGCGGGGAACTTCTCCTTTTCCAATCACCTCGAAATCCGCCGTTGGGACACCCCTTTCTCGAAGCCGGCGTTTTGTCGCGATTTTATCAATGGCCATCTCACTCTCCTGAATTCCCTCGCCCGTGTATTTGATTCCGCGCTGCTCAAGAACTCTTTGCACCTGACCGTCCTCTCCGAAGGTGCCGTGAATGACGTTGAAGGCCAGCTGCGTTCCGTCTGGAAGACTGAAATCGGGACCGTGGACATCAACCTCAGTCACCACAGCTCCACGCGACGCAAGCGCCTTGGACACACCCGCACCCGAAGCCATCGAAACAGGCCGCTCCGAGCCTGGCCCCCCCATCAACACGGCGATCCGCATCCCGCTCACATCAACTTTTTGCATTTGTTTACTCATGGATTGCTAACTCTTCACCAATGATTTGAAGCTCCAACTCCAGCTCAATTCCCCTCTTCTCAAGGGCACGCCCCCGAACTTTTGCGATCAAATCCAAAAACTCGGCAGCCGTCGCATTTTTGTCATTCACGAGAAAATTTCCGTGCACCTCCGAAACGCGGGCCCCTCCCACCCGCTCTCCCTTGAGCCCCAACTCTTCGATTAACTTCCCCGCAGGGATCGCGTTGGGATTCTTGAAAACACATCCTGCACTGGACTCCCTCGGCTGCGAATTACGTCGCTTTTTGACGGATTCGTCCATTCGTTCTTCGATTTCGGCAGCCGATGCAGTCCGCCCATTGAACGTGGCAGAAACCGCGAAGTTATTTTGAAGCAATGGCACGCTGCGGTACCGCACATCCATTTCAAGGGGCGTCCGGGTGTGGAACTCGCCGTTGGAATCCACGTAACGAACACTCACGACCTGACTGAATGCTTCGCTGCCCATGGCTCCCGCATTCATGCGAAGCGCCCCGCCAACATTTCCTGGGATCCCCTCAAACCACTCGAACCCGCCCAGTCCCGCGTCCCGGGCTGCGATCGCAAGTTCCTTTTGCCGCACACCAGCGCCTGCAATGATTGTTTCACCCTTCACCTCAAGTTTCCGGAATTCACCGCGAGCCAGATGAACCACGACACCGCGGATTCCACCGTCGCGGACGAGCAAATTCGACCCTCGCCCCAAAACGAAAATCGGCAGGTTTCTTTCACTGCAAAACCTGACCAACCTCGCAAAACCTTCCTCTGTTTCAGGCTCAATCCAATACTGGGCCGGTCCGCCGATGCGCAGGGTCGTGTGTTTAGACAACGGCTCGTACAACCTAACAACGCCCGCGCCAATGCACCTCTGCAACTCCTCCAAAACGGATATGTCCTTTGCAAGTGCTGCTCCCTGCTCGTGAATATTCCCCGCACCCAGCGTCAGAACACAGTCACCCTCCTGCAGGCATCGTCCGACTTCGTATAACATCTGATTCCTGTCGGGCTGATAAAGCCCTCCAGCATGCCCCTCACGCTCCATTTCCTCGACGATTGTCGCCCCTGAAACGCCGGGGATCGGGTCCTCGCTGGCGGCGTAAATCTCAGTGACCCACACTTTATCCGCATCGGAAAACGCTCTTCCGAATTCGGCCTTAAGCGCTGTAGTTCTCGTGTAGCGGTGCGGCTGAAACATCACGAGCACACGTCCCCTTCCTGCATTTTTTGCAGCAGCGAGAGTCGCAACCACTTCACTGGGGTGATGACCGTAGTCGTCGACCACCATAAAGCGTTCCGAGCGATGCTTGATCTCAAACCGCCTGCGGGCTCCGCGAAAACTTTCGAGTCCGGCGGCGATGCTTGAAAAAGGAACCCCAATCTCCGTCGCAAGCGCTACAACCGCCATCGCATTACTCACGTTGTGCTTGCCTGGGATATTCAGCGACACCGCCCCCAGCGGCACACCATCACGCAACACTCTAAAGTGAGACTGAAACTCTTTGAGGTGCAGGTCGTCAAAGCGGTACCTCGCCGACGAACGCTCCCCGTATGAGACTGAACGAGGATGCTCGCCGCAAATCCGCGAAGCATGTGGATCATCAGCGCAGTAGAAAACACCACCGGACGTATTGTCCAAAAGCCTTCGGAAGACCGCTTCAATCGCGCTCAAATCCCTGTAGTAATCCAAATGTTCCTCTTCGATGTTCAACACAATCGAGTGCTCCGTCCTGTACAATGCAATCGTTCCATCACTTTCATCACCCTCAGCGACAAACCACTCGCCCTTGGAATTCCAATGGGCGTTCGTACCGAGTACCGGGATCTCCGCGCCTACGTAATGTGACGGGTTCAGCCCAGCGCAGCGCAGAACATGCGCGACCATCGATGCTGTGGTGGTCTTGCCGTGCATCCCGGCCACCACGATTCCGCGTTGCGCCGCAAGCAATGCAGAGAGAGCCTCGGCACGTCTGACCAGAATTTTTCCGTACGCCATTGCCAAGGCAAAATCCGGATGCGTCGAGCGGATCGCAGATGAGTACACAACCAAATCCGCGTCCATCACGATTTCCGGGCTCGAAGGGGTGTGAAAGTCCAAACCCATTGCACAAAGTCTGGTCACCTCGACGGTTCGAACCTTGTCAGACCCGCTCACGCGGTGCCCCATTGCCATCAAAAGGCCCGCTATCCCGCTCATTCCAGAACCTGCAACGCCGATCAAGTGAACGCGACGCGGGGACCCCGCCAGCCAACGCTCGAGCCCTCCGGTTTGCATCAGTATTTTTTCCGATTCCCCCATCTTTTTACCCCTGTAATCCAACCGAACGAAGAAGCACATCGGCCACTTTATGAGCGGCATCGATCCGGTTTAAACTCTCGCAGGCTACAGACATTTTTTGATGCTGCGCCCGCTCTAAAATTTTAGTGATCTCCTCGGCCAGCAGCAGTCCGTTGACCTCCGACTCCTTGATCAGTTTTCCAGCCCCTGCTTCCGAGAATATTTCGGCGTTCCGCGTCTGGTGATCCTCAGCGGCAAACGGATAGGGAATTAAAATCGAAGGCAGCTTGAAAAACGCAAGCTCGGTTAAGCTGGCTGCTCCGGATCGCGACACGGCTACATCGGCAGCGCTATAAGCGTCCTGCATTGCATGATGAAAAGCGCTTACCCACGCACGCACTCCGGCGGTTTGATAGACCTCTCGCACGGCGGCCTCATCCCGCGATCCCGTCAAGTGGATGAACTGCGGCTTGAGCCCCCCGCGCTCGCACAACTGGATTGCGCAATCCACCATGGTACGATTGATACCGGACGCCCCCTGGCTCCCGCCCATGACCAGCACCGTGGGCAAATCAGGATCAAGGCCAAACGAAACGCGCGCCTCCTTTTTCCCGGGGTGCGACGACAGCCCCCTGCGAATTGGCGTTCCAGTCACGATGCACTTTGCAGAGCCGAGCCGGCTGGCAAGCGCATCGAACCCCACCAACATACCGCCGCATATACGGGAGTTCAACCGGTTGGCTTTGCCGGGGATCGCGTTTGATTCATGCACGAAGACAGGGAGTCCATTGAGCCTCCCGGCAAGAATCGGCGCGGTTGAGGTAAATCCCCCCATACCGAGGACAGCGCCCGGTCGGTAATTTGAAAAAAGCGCAGCACAATGCCTCACTGCGGAGGCGAACCGGAACAGAAACTTCACAGCGTCCAAAGAAAGCCCCCGCGGCATTCCAATCCCTGGCAACCGTTCAATCCTGAACTCGGAACGCCCCTCGGTCGCGACGGCATCGATATGTTTTTCGGAGGTGAGCACCATGACTTCATGCCCTTTCGAATGCAGCACTTCGGCGACTGCCAAGCCCGGAAACAGATGACCACCCGTACCTCCAGCTGCAATTGCAAAGCGCATGATTCGTAATCCTCTTAGAGTCGCACCACACGTTTCTCAGCTTGAAGCGCCATCTCAAGCTGCTGCATCTGCTCCTCCTCGCGCTCACTAACGCCTTGCCGGTAGATGTTGATGAGCACACCCACGCCCAAAAGGCAGAAGGCCAAGTTGGATCCACCGTAAGAGATAAAAGGCAAAGGCAATCCCTTGTTCGGGAGAAGCTCGGTGGTCACGCCAAGGTTCACAAGAGCCTGTAAGGAAATCAGCATCACGATCCCCATACCGGTCAACAAACCCGCACGGTCACGCGCCTTCATCGCGATGGAAACCCCGCCCAGCATAAAAAGTATATAGGCCATGATCACGCCAAGTGTGCCAACTAACCCCAACTCCTCGCCCACCATTGGGAAAATAAAATCCGTATGCGCGTAGGGAAGGTACAAGAGCTTTTGCCTGCCATTCCCCAAGCCGAGGCCGCTCATCCCGCCCGAGCCCAAGGCAATCAGACCCTGCTGTGTTTGGTAGGCGTCCGCGGGATATTTTTCGGGATTCATGAATGCAAGAAATCGCCCTAGCCGCTCCGGCATCATTGAAATCGCGCCTGCAACGGCAAGCACACCAAGCGTCATCAAGCCCCCGATGAACTTCCACGGCGAGCCCGACACAAACAGCATGCACATCGCTGTCCCGCCAATGAGCACCGTAGACCCGACGTCAACCTCGCAAACAATCAACCCCATGAGCCCTCCCACCACCAAGAGAGGCAGTACAAAACCGCGCAGGAACTGTTTTTCCAAGTCGCGTTCCTGGGAAAGCCACCAAGCGAGCGCCAGAATCGAAGCTGCCTTCGCCAACTCGGAAGGTTGGAATGTCGCGAATCCGAGCCTGATCCATCGATGCGAACCATTGATTTTTGCGCCGATTCCGGGCGCAAAACAACAGATCAGCAGTACCGCAGAAATGACATACACCCAAACCCATCTTTTCACCAACTGCCTGTAGTCAATGTTAGCCATCACTGCGCAGCCCACGATCCCCAGACCAAGCCACATGAGCTGGTGCTTGAGAAAGAAATACGGCCTGCCGTGCGCGTCCTGGGCAAACTCGCCGGTGCTCGCAAGCATCACGATTCCGAGCGCGAGCAACCCCGCGACTGCGGTCATCATCAGAAGCACACTAAGCCTATGCATAAGTTGGGGTGGTTCTCAGACGTTTACTGGATTCACTCGGACAACTGCATCCCCGCAGCACGGGGACGCGTGGCGAACTTTATTTCTTCGCCGGCACTTTCAGCACCTGCCCGATTTGCAGCTTTTTCGGATCTTCTAATCCATTCAACTTCAGCAGTTCCTCGGAGCTCACACCCATTTTCTTTGCGATGGTCACGGGGTTGTCCCCCTTCGCGACCGTGTATGTGCGTTGCGCAGTCTCCGCTGACGAAGGAGCAGCCGCTTTCGTTGAAGCGGTCGGTGCGGGCGCTTTCGGCTGCGGGAGTACCGCGGATGGCGCTGCCGGTGCCGCGCTCAGTGACTTATCAACAATTCCGCCGCTGGCAGCCGGCTTCGCGGGCTGAGCCACCGGGGCCGAGGCAACCGGCGCAGGCGCTGCAGCGGGCTGCTGAACAGCCACCGCTTGCTTGCTCGCCGGGGCGCCGGCAGGCACAGGCGCGGGCGCAGCAGCCTTGGCTTCCTGGGCAGGAGCAACCGGAGCGGGCTGCGCAGGCGCCGATTTCTTGGATGCAGACGGATTTGCGGCAACAGCGGTTCCATCCGCCTCCCGGCGGTGAGCCTTGATGCTGTGAAAAGCGTAGATGCCGCCCACTGCAACCAAATGCAAAACAAGCACAACAACGAAAGCCGTGGAAAGCTTTGTTGTAGGCTCGTCCTCATAGTCGTCATAGACGGGTTGGGTGAGCCGCGATGCACTGGCCTGCAGGCGGGTCCGCGGCTTCCTTGGCTTGGGCTGGGGAAGGAGGGCGCGGATGTTTGGCATATTGATTTTCTTCATGGACGGGATGGCGTGGGTGTGGGCGTTGACGTGGGTTGGTTTGGATTTGGAAAATAAAAAATCGACTTAAGAATATTTACACAGCTGCGGAGTGCTCGTTTTTCAAGCTGCGAACGACTGCGCGAAACTGATCGCCTCGGTCTGCGTAGTTGTTGAACATGTCAAAAGATGATGTCCCAGGACTGAAAAGCACCACGTCCCCTGGCCGCGCAAGCGTACGCGCATGAAGAACCGCATCCTTCAGACTCTCACGAGAGTGACATTGCACGGCATGCCCCCAGAGCTGCTGAATCCTACCAGCCATTTCACCAATTAACACTACCGATGCACACTTTTGCGCGACCAAGTTGGTGACGGCACCGAACTCAAAACCCTTATCTTTTCCGCCAGCAATAAGAATCACGCGGCGAGACTCCGAGGAAAGTGCTTTTTCCAAAGCGTCCAAATTCGTCGCTTTCGAGTCGTTGATAAAATCAACACCATCGATTGTCCCCGCGAGTTCGCAGCGGTGGGGCAACGGTTCATACGCGGCTAGCGCGTCCAACATGTCTTCCCATGCCAAACCCCACGCATGCCCCACGCCCAAAGCAGCCATCAGGTTTTCGGCGTTATGTCGACCCCTGAGCCGAGTCTTCGAAAGCGGCAAGAGCGCGCGTTCGTGGAAGTAAATGGTGTCGTGGCGGAAAGAGAAATCCGCCCCCTCATCAAACGCGCTGAATGTAATTCTCCTGGCCTTAATCGAGGGAAGCTCGTCCCGCGCATTCACCACTGCCCAGTCCGCGGAAGTCTGATTTTCAAATATCCGCACCTTGGCCTCAAAGTACTCGTCCATTGAACGGTAGCGGTCCAAGTGATCCGCAGTAAAATTCAGCCAGACGGTGATTTTTGGCGAAAAAGTGTAAATCTTTTCCAGTTGGAATGAGGATACTTCCACCGTCATCGCCTTGAGTTTTGAACTCTCCGTCACTTTTGAGGAAAATGCTGGGCCAATGTTGCCACAGGCGACGGTTGACACCCCGGCGCCGTTCAACATCGACTCAATCAACTGAGTCGTCGTGGTCTTGCCATTCGTCCCTGTGATTGCAACAACGGGACAGTCGCATCGCTGAAACGCCAGTTCAAGTTCACCCACTAAAGGAACACCCTCTTTGCTGAAAGACTCGACAAGCGGTGTGCGAGGATCAATGCCGGGACTTAAAACACCCCAGTCAAACACCGTCCCAGCAAAATCTGCAGATGCCCCAGCGCTCAGGGAAATTCCAGCCTGAGCGAGAGCTGCTTGTCGGGCCTTCAATGCACTCTCGGGCGCGCTGTCGAAAACAGTCACCCGCGAGCCTTCCTCCGCGAGAAGCCGCGCAGCGGCGAGCCCACTTTCGCCGGCACCCAGCACCGCAATATTCAAGTTTTTTGCGGGGCGCGTATTCACCTTAGTTTCAAAGTTGCGAGCCCAAGAAGCGCAAAGAGCACCGATAAAATCCAAAACCGGACGATCACGACGTTTTCCGGCCACCCCTGCAGCTCGAAGTGATGGTGAATCGGGGACATCTTAAAAACTCGATACCCCTCGCCCTTGAGTCGTTTGGTCAGCTTGAAAACCGTCCGCTGGATAAGAACCGACGTCGCCTCAATCACAAAAACGCCACCAACTAGAACCAGTAGAAGCTCCTGCTTGCAGCAGATTGCGACAACGCCAAGCAGGCCGCCAATCGCAAGCGATCCGGTGTCACCCATGAAAACCTTCGCCGGATGCGCGTTAAACCAGAGAAAGCCAATGGAGGCTCCGGCGAGGGCGAGGCAGACAATCGAAAGTTCGCCAGCGAAAGCGTAGTACGGAATCTGCAAATACTGTGCGACCTTCACATTTCCCGCAGCATACGCGATCACGGCGTATGCGAGCGCACTGGTCGCCGTGCATCCCGCGGCGAGACCGTCCAGCCCGTCGGTCAAGTTGACAGCGTTGGAAGTGCCAACGATTACCAGGGCAAAAAACACAATGCTCCACCACCCCAGATTTTCAAGAAGAGGCGCCTTGTAAAAAGGCACGTAAAGGGCACGCGCCTGAACCTCTGTTGCGGGGTTCATAAGAAAAAAGCAGGCAACCACAGCCGCGACTGAAACCTGCCCGATCAACTTTGCCCGCTCGCTGATTCCGCCTGAATTCTTCTTCGATATCTTAAGATAATCATCCCAGAACCCCAAGGCACCGCATGCCACGATAGTGAACACCAAGAGCCACACGGCGGAATTATCGGGCCGCGCCCACAAAATCGTGGAGGCAATCACAGCTCCGTGGATCAACACCCCGCCCATGGTCGGTGTGCCCGCTTTTTTACCGTGCAGCTCGAACAGCTTGTGCACTTCCTCAGCCGTGCGCACCGGCTGCCCCAGTTTCAGCGAAATCAATTTCCGAATCACCCAATGGCCGAAGAGGATGCAAAGCAGGAAGGAGGTCACCGACGCGGCGACGGCCCGGAAACTGATGTACTGGAAAACATTGAGCGCATGAAGCCAGTCGGGCCCCGCCTCACTCCATTTGCTGAGATAGTACATCATAGCGCGCACACCTCCTCGATCACGCGTTCCATGCGCGCAGAACGGCTGCCCTTCACCAACACCACATCGCCCGTCTCAATTTCGCTCCGCAAAGCCGCCGATGCCTCTTCGATGTCACCAAAATAATCGACACGCTGCGCGCCATTGCGCCGTGCCTCGTCCGCGATCCAATCAGCCTGCTCTCCAACTGCAACGATCCAATCGATGCCATCTGCTGCAACCTTGCCAACCTGCCGGTGGCCTTCCTCGGCAAACGCCCCGAGTTCGCCCATGCGCCCGAGCACTGCGATTCGGGCTCCGTTGGCGGGCCATTGGGCAAGCGTGCGCAGGGCGGCGCACATCGAGTCGGGGTTCGCATTGTAAGTGTCATCCAGAAAATGAATCCCCCGAACCAAACGGGACTCCATCCGCCCCTTGGTGAGCTTCATTCCGCGCAATCCATCGGCGGCAGCCTCGAGGGGGACGCCCAGCGCAATCCCAGCCGCAGCGGAGAGCGCAGCGTTTTGAACCATATGCAAACCCGGCACCGCCAACTCCACCTCCGCCCTCATCCCCTCGTACACCAGAGCAAATCTACTGCCGTTTTCCATTGGCTGAACATCAACCGCCTGTACATCACCGCATGATAAACCCGCGCGCAGAATACAAGCGTCCGTCATCCCCTCAATCACGCCGCTGAACGGCTCAGCCGCAGGAAGAACGACTGTGCCAGATACATCAACTGCAGCAGCAAGTGCACCCTTTTCAACGGCAATGGCATGCTGGCTCCCGAGAAACTCGATATGCGCCACTCCGATGTTGGTGATAATTCCAACCTCTGGACGCGACATGGCCGCAAGCGGCGCAATCTCTCCCGCATGATTCATCCCCATCTCTACAACTGCCATTTGAGCCTCACGATTACCCGAAAGAAGTGTCAGAGGAACGCCGATATGGTTGTTTAAATTTCCCGAGGTGCACCATCCCTTCATCCGCTGAGAAAGCACCGAGAAAGTAAAATCTTTGGTCGTCGTCTTACCGCTAGACCCAGTAATGCCCACGATTCGTACCGGCAAAGTTTTGCGATATTCAGCAGCTAATTGCTGGAGTCCCGCCAGTGTTTCCGGCACACGAATGACTGTAAATCCAGCAGGAATCTCGCGGCATGCGCCATCCACCAAAGCCGCTTTCACGCCTCTCGACGCCACTTCGGATAGAAATGCATGACCATCAAACCGCTCACCCCGAAGCGCGACAAACAAATCGCCCGCCTGCGCAGACCTCGAGTCAGTAATCACGCGACTGAGCACAAGCGACGCATCCCCCTCGAGGAATCCCCCGCTCATCGCTGCGAGTTGTTGGAGTGTGAGCAAGTCCATGTCAGCGCGCTAGGTCAACTGGACGGGCTTCGATTGCGGACTGGGCGACTGCAAGGTCACTGAACGGCTCGACCCGCGATCCAGTCACTTGCGTGGTTTCATGTCCCTTGCCCGCAATCAGCACAATATCGTGATCTTCTGCGCGCTGCACGGCGCGGCAAATCGCTTCTTTGCGATCCACAACCACCTCCATGGCGCCACCCCGCATTCCGCTCACAATTTCATGAATGATGGATTCCGGATTTTCGCTTCTTGGATTGTCGGATGTCACAATCGAAAAGTCAGAGAGCTCCGCGGCCGCAGCACCCATGAGCGGACGCTTTGCACGATCGCGATCTCCGCCGCAGCCAAACACTGTGATGATCTTTCTGGGTTGCAGCGCTCGCAGCGTCTGAAGCACGTTTCTTAAAGCGTCATCCGTATGGGCGTAGTCCACAAAGACTTTGAAAGCCCGCCGACCGGGAACCGCCTCAAGCCTTCCGGGAACGCTTGGAGCGGTTGCGAGCGCAAGAACAGCAGATCGCAAGTCAACTCCCATGGCGTAAGAGGCCGCGAGCGCCGCAAGAGCATTCATCACATTGAACTTTCCAATAAGCGGGACTCTAACAAGCCATGACTTCCCAAGCGCATCCAGTTGAAAGCTGGATCCGTTGAACTCTGTGCGAACCGCACTCGCCCTGAAGTCAGCGCGCGCCCCCTGTCCAAAAGTGATCGACGGGACTCCTTCTCTCTCCAACCGGCCTGCAAGCTGCGAGCCATACCGGTCATCGATATTCACTACGGCCTTGCCCGGCTTGAATCTCTGCGCTCCGAGACCAAGCAAAAGCTCCGCCTTTACCTCGAAATAGGCGTCCATCGTCTTGTGATAGTCCAGATGGTCCTGCGTAAGATTTGTGAATACAGCCGTATCGAACTCAACTCCTCGCACCCTTTTTTGATGGATCGCATGTGAACTGACCTCCATCGCCACGCTCTTGCACCCGGCATCCCTCATCTGCGCAAGCAACCCCTGCGTTTCCAAAGCGTCCGGGGTCGTTCTTGATGCAGGCAGGATGCGCTCGCCAATCTTGTAGCGGACGGTTCCAATCAAGCCGCACCGGAGCATCTCGGCTTCGCAGATGTGCTGGATCAAAAATGCCGTTGTTGTTTTTCCATTTGTACCGGTGACACCCGCTACACGCATTTCCTTGGAGGGATGCCCGAAGAACTTGGTTGCCAAATCTGCAGCCGCAACCCTCACGTCTGTGACAACGATGAGCGTGACGTTCGCTGAAGCCGAGCCCACCTGCCTCGCGGAGTCGGAGGAAAGCACGATTGCACTTGCGCCGCGCTTAATGGCATCCGGAATAAAACTTGCGCCATCCTCCCGGTTTCCGGCAATCGCCACAAAGAGACAGCCCGGCTTGACGGTGCGCGAATCCCCGACAATCTGCGACACGTCGACATCCGTGTTTCCTCGAATTTCAACCACCGCAACCTGAGAAAGCAAATCAGCAAGTTTCAACGACTTTTCCTTTCTTCAGCCTTCGCGAGAGGGTTTGGCACTTTCAAAAACTCAGGTGATGGCGCCTTGTTCAAGTAGCGCATCGCCCTCGTAGCGATTCGCGAAAACACAGGCGCGGCGACGGTTCCCCCATAATTTGGAACGCTGCCCGTGTGCGCATCGTCAATGAGCACCAGTCCGCACAGCTCCGGCTTGTCCGCTGGGAGAAATCCCGCGAAAGACACAACGTATTTCCCGTGCTCGTAACCGCCGGTTGGTGACGTCTTCTGAGCGGTGCCTGTCTTGCCAGCGACTTCGAAACCCGGCACATGCGCAGCAGCAGCGGTCCCCTTCCTGCTGACTACTTCCTTCAAAGCTGAAACAACCATTTCAGCCACCTCTGGCGGAATCACGCGGCGGACCTCTACCGGTGGATATTCCGCCTGTACTTGCCCAGACGCATCCGTGATGGAGGAGATGATCTGCGGCTGCATCATCACCCCGCGGTTTGCGACGGTGCACATTGCAGAAATCACCTGGAGTGGAGTCGCGCCAACCTCGTGCCCCATCGGCACGTGGGTGATTGAAATTTTGCTCCAGAGGTGTGTCGGATGGATGATCCCCCGGATTTCGCCTGGAAGCGCGATCTCCGTGCGCTCGCCGAAGCCAAACTTTTTGATGTAGTCGTACAGTTGGTTGCTCCCCAACATGATTCCCATTTTAGCCACCCCGATGTTGCTGGACTTTACCAGTACGTCGTGAACGGAGAGGGAACCGTACCCGTGATGAGAGTCATGCAGCGTTGTTCCCGCATATGTGAACTTGCCATGTTCGCAGTAAATTTCCGTGTCGGGTTTCACGACTTTGCAATCCAAAGCTGCCGCGGTGGTCACCAGCTTGAAGGTGGACCCGGGCTCAACCATGTCCATGATCGCCCGATTCTTCCGCGCCTCATCGGGAACTCCATCCCGCTGGTTCAAGTTATAATGCGGACGATTCACCATCGCGAGAATCTCGCCGGTGGAGGGTCTCATCAAAATGCAGGTCGCCATCTTCGGCCTGAATTGGGCCACCACGGCATCCATCTCCGTTTCGACGATATCCTGTAGAGCGAGATCAACCGTCAGCCTTATATTGCTCCCGTCGCGCGGCGGCCTTTCAAGCTTGCGAAACGCCACCATTTCTTTTCCTGTCCGGTCGCGCTCCGTAAAACGGAACCCATCGTGTCCGCTCAGCCACTGCTGCATTTCACGCTCAACTCCCTCCACTCCCAAGCCCGCCCGGTTCATGAACCCCACGACATGGCAAAGCATCGAACCGTTTGGATAAACCCTGATAAAATCCTGCTCCAGCGAAACGCCGCGGAGTTTGCGCTGGGCAAGCTCCTTCATGAGCGCCTCTGCGGCAAACTCAGATACCTCTCGCTTCACGACGATGTAAGGCGAAGGAACCATTGTTCCAAGCGGCGAGGACCAGACGTTTCGCGCGATTTTCTGCCTCACGACATCCCTTGGCATTTCAAGGTGCCGCGCCAACACCTCGGCGAGATCATCGGGCCGCTTCGTGATGCTGGCATCGACGACAACCGTCTTCACGGGCTCGTTGGTCGCGAGCATCTCTCCGCACGCGTCTGTGATGGAGCCGCGACGTGCGGAAATCGACTGCCGAGCCGAATGCTTCTCCAACGCAAGCGCCGAGTAATACTCATGCCGCGCCACCTGCAGATCAACCAGACGCAATGAAACGCCCGTGAAAAGCGCGGCTGCTGTCGCCCCGATCCAGAATGCCCTGTTGCGCGAGGAAACGCCCATTGATCAACGCCCGGCTTGAGTGTTTGAAACCGCCTGAATGTCCCCAGCCCGGCCGCCTGTGGCGATGCCTGCAGCGCTTCCCCCGGGCGCTCCGGAAGGAATCCGCACCAAGGCCGCGTCGTTCACTGGAACCAGCTTTGCAAAAGCCTCTTTTTCTTGCTGCTGCCGTTTGCGCAAAGACTCGTAAGAGGACAGCATCGCAATCCGCGCTAGAATCATCTCATCGCGGTTCGCCGTTGCGATAATCTCACGTTCCAACTGTTTCTTCTGCTCACCGAAGCGGTGCACCTCGTTTTTTGCATTCACGTAATACAACCCTCCTGTGCCAAGAATCAGGATCAGGAAGGAGAACAGGACTATCTTTGCAGCCGGGAGAAGGTTTTCGTTGCGACGACGATTGTGAGGCATGGCGGGGTGGTGGTTGGAGCGGTTTTAGTCGGATTCTTGCGGATTCTCCGACATCTCAAGGTGGGGTGTGATTGGCGGAGGAGCTTGAGGAGGAGCGCCCGTGCACGCGGGCGAGCTTTTCAACTGCACGAAGTTTAGCGCTGCGCGACCGGGGATTCATGCGCTGCTCCCCTTCGCTGGGGACGACAGGCTTGCCTGTTATTTTTTTGAAAATGCATTCCGGATTCGCCCTTGGACCGCTCCATTCGGGCCGGTCAATGGTCGGCGCTGAATGGCGCTGAAAGTACTGCTTCACAATCCTGTCCTCCAAGGAATGGAACGTGATCACCGCGAGTCTTCCTCCCTCGCGCAAATGGTCCGTCAACGCGTTCAAACCCCGTGGAATCACCTCCAACTCCCGGTTCACCGCAATCCTCAACGCTTGAAACACCTTGGTCGCCGGATGCGTCTTTCCCCGCCGCGGGGAGACAGACTCGATGCACCGCACCAAATCGAACGTTGATGCCAACGGATGCACCATCCGGTCGCGAGTGAGCCGCTGCGCGATCTTACGCGCATTGGGCTCTTCCCCGTATTCCCTGAAAATTCTCTCCAACTGCTCGGCACTTGCCGTATTGATCAAATCCCGCGCACTCACAGATGCCGATCGGTTCATCCGCATGTCGAGAGGACCATCGCTTTGGAATGAAAAACCACGCTCCGCAGTGTCAATTTGGTAAGATGACACCCCAAGGTCCAGCAGCGCCCCATCCAATTGCCGGACTCCCATCGAGTCCATCACTTGCGCGACGTCACCAAAGCTCGAGTGCACCGCGTGAAACCGATCGCCGAATCTTGCCAGCCGCCTGCGGGCGTAATTCAGCGCGTCTTCATCCTGGTCAACCCCAACCACCATCGCCCCCGCTTCCAAAAGCGCTTCGGAGTGCCCCCCTCCCCCAAGCGTTCCGTCCAAGTAGCAACGCCCAGGCGAGACCGCCAGCGAATCCAGCACCTCCCCGACCAGAACCGACCGGTGGTAAAACGGCAGTCCCTCCGAGTCGTTCAAATCCTCCGTTGGCGCAGCCATGGCTATCATAACCCCACAAGATCTGCGACCCGCTCGAAAGTCGCGTTTTCAGACTGCTGGGTCTCAGTCCATGCCTTCGAATTCCACAACTCAAAGGTCTCATGCGAGCCCACCAGCACCGCATCCCCGGCGAGGCCCAATTTTGCCGCAAAATCTTCAGGAATCGTCAAGCGCCCCTGCTTGTCGGAAACGAGCTGAACCGAACGCGAGTAAAAATGCCTCAAAAAGACCGCCCTATCCTTGGGCGCGATCTCGGGGTTTTGGGACAACCGCTCTCCCACCGCGCGAAATTGATCCGGCGGCATCACTCGCGCGAAAAAACTAGACCTGTCAAGGATCATGAAAAACTCATCCGACTCGGAAGTCCGCCAGCGCGAGGGGATTGTGACGCGGTTTTTCGAGTCCAACGCATGCCGGAACTCGCCCGAAAAGATCGGAGTCAAGTTCTTTGCAAGCGCCATAAATTGAGGATGTTAAGTTTAAAAGGTTTAAAAACATGCGCGGCAAACCCCCAAAGGAAATTAATCCCACCTTGCCCCACACCGCCCCACTGTTTGCCACCTCCACTGCGATGGGTCAATGCTCTGCATCAGAAATTTGCAGGTTTTCGCCGCCGGCGCCCTCTCCTCATCGGGCTCGAAAAAAGTCCGAAAAACTCCTCGCCTCGCGCGATGGCGGAAGGCCGGAAAGGCCGCTCCCAGTGGAGGAGCGGCCTCTCAATCTACAATCAACCTGAGGTTACTTCTAAACCCAGGACAAGCTCAACCCACCGAGCCCCCCCCTCACCGACCACCCCTCCATTACTCGAGTTTCACCTGCACATCTGCTTTCTCACGAATGCCTTGCAGTAACTTTTGAACCTCCTGATCGTGCTTCTGCCGGTTCAAAAATACCAGCAACTGCGGCTTGACGGATTCCAAGGTCATCTTTTCCGCGTCTTTCCGATCCGTGACCTGAATAATGTGGTACCCGAACTGGCTCCGAACCGGCTCGCTCAAATCCCCCTTCTTCATGCCGAACGCAACCTGCGAAAACTCCGGCACCATCTGCTCTTTGGTGAAGAAATTCAGGTCTCCCGAATTCTGCTTCGCACTGGGATCCTCGGAAAGCTCGGCCGCAAGCTTATCGAAAGCTTCTCCCCCCTTTACCCGCGTCAGAATCGCCTCCGCCGCTTTTTTCTTTTCCGTCACCACCGCTTCCTCTGCGTCTTTTTGGACGGAAACCAAAATGTGACTCGCCCTCACCTGCTCAGGCTTTTCAAACTGCTGGGGATTCTTTTCGAAAAACTCTTCAGCCTCCTTGTCGGTTGCCTTGGGCGCATCTTTGACCTGACTCTCAACCCACTCCTGCTGGCGAATCGAAGCTGTGACATCCTCGCGCAACTTCGCAACGGTCTGGCCCGCTTTTTTGAGCTGCTCTTCAAAAGCCTCGGGGGAGGGAAACCTCGCCTTGATCTGCTCCAAACGCGCGTCCACCTGCTCGTCCTTGACCTCCACGGCGGAGGCCCTTGATGACACAAGTTTCTCAAGCACCAGCTCGTTCAGGAGCATCTTGTAACCCTCCGCTTTTTGGGCCGCCGGCAGTTGGTCCGCTGGAATCCCCTGCCCGGCAAGCACTGTTGCAAGCGCCTGCTCCAACTCCTCCTTCTTGATTTCTTTTCCTTCAACCACAGCCACGACATGCGGCAAGGGGGCGTCCGCTTTGGGTTGGTTCAGGAGTTGCTGCAGCGTGTCAGGAGTAAACTCCGCCGGCTTTTGAGGCTGAGCGACGGGATCAACCGTTTCGACCGCCTTCGAGAGCTCCATCGGAGGACTGCCAGCGTTGGATGCCGCCGGAGAAGTGGCCGGAGGTTTGCAAGCGGTGAAGCCAAGAACCAGAGGTACGACCAGAGGCGCGAATAGAACAGACACACCGGCATTTCTCAACAAGCTAACCGAACTGAAAGACGATTGAGCGAAGCGTTTGAATTTCATTTAAGATCCGCACACTCGCACGCAATCGAGTGTTTGGCCAGCGCCGAAGTCGCGATGCGCTCCTTGTATGGCCGGGTGTTCCAGCGCGCGCGATCACCGTGTCCGCTCAAAGCGTAATCAAAAAGCTGAGCATCCTTAGGGCAGCTTCCATTGACTTCGATGGTTCCCGCCCTATTCTGAGGGGAGTGAATTCCGTCACTAAAACAGATCCACAGCTCGACAAAGCGCTGGGCCTCAGACACGCGTTTGAGCCGATAAGCGCCCCAATCAAGACGGTCGAACAGCGGATCCGGGACCAAGCGAGGGCCTTTGATCCTTCGGTCGAGGCCTACGTTGCGTACGCCATCGAGAGCCATGGCAAACGACTGCGTCCCGCTCTCGCCCTTTTGGCGGGAGGCGCCACCGGCGGCATTTTAGACGGGCACATCAACCTCGCGGTGATTGTCGAACTTATTCACGCCGCAACTCTTGTCCACGACGATGTCCTCGACCACGCGGACAAGCGGCGCGGTCAGCCAACGGCCAATGCGCGTTGGGGGAATTCCCTCGCCGTTCTACTGGGCGACACCCTTTTTGCACACGCTCTACGGCTCGCCACCGACTTCGAGGACAACCATATGAGCCGGCGCCTCGCTGACGCCGCAAGCGAAGTCTGCCTAGGCGAAATGATCCAAACCCGGCACCGCTTCAACCTGCAATTGAGCGTGGTAGATTACTTCAAGATTCTTGAAAGGAAGACGGGCGCTCTTTTTGCCGTAGCAACAGAACTGGGGGCCTTCCTGAATGGCGCCTCGACCGAAGCGCAGCTCAAACTGCGCCAGTTCGGGATGTGCCTGGGCACGGCCTACCAGATCTACGACGATTGCTTGGACATTGCAGGCGACGAGGGCAAGGTGGGCAAAACGCTCGGTAGCGACTTGCGCCGCGGAAAGCTGACCCTGCCCATCCTGCACCTCCTCGAATCCAGTGAGGCTGTTGAACGCGAACGGATAAGCCAAGTGATCCTCGAGGGACGGGAAGAAAGTTTCAACAACCTTGTTCATGCCACCATCGAAGCTGGCGCTCTACGATATGCGGTTCAGACAGGCCGGCAAATGCTTGAGGAAGCGAGGGAGTATCTCGGTGTGCTCCCCCACTCCACGTTCAAAGAATCCCTCAACGGACTTTGCGTCACGCTTGAGGGAATGATCGCGCCCCTCTCCGATTAGTTTCAGAGAACTAATTCAGGTTTAGAGGATTCGGATTCCGTCGGGAATACACTAGAAAACGCTGTAAAATTTGAGCGTTTTCCCGTTTCCCCCCTCCCTCGGATTCCCCAAAGGCGAACGCGGCTTTGACGTCCGCCGCATCCAAACCCCCGGTTCTAAAGACGAGCGTTCTGATGCCGGTAGACCTGATTCCACTCCTCGGGCTTGAAGTCCACATTCAGGGGTGAGGTGTGGTCTCGGGCAAGCGGATGATCCGGGTCGGTCAGCGCGAGCGCGTAAATCGGCTCGAAATCGGTGACGAAAAGTGACTTGTATCCGTAGTCGCCGACGGGGCCCAGGTTGTAGAAATTGAACCCGTGCTTGGCCGCCCAGCGGCTCGCGAGCAAGCATGCGTAGAGCCCGGGGGAGCGGCTTGAGAAATTGCGATTCCACTGGCAGAAGCTGCCGTAGACTTGGCTGTAGGCCGGCAGCAGGATTGACACGTCGGTGAGCACGAGTTCCCCGTGCTCGTCGTGAACCCGGAGGACAAGGACGTCAAGCTTGCGAATATAATCAACAAAACCAGCGACTTCCGCATCGTCAATATAACAGTCTTCGAAGTGCTGCCCCCCCATGGCCACCACATCCTTGATGGAAAGATCCTTCCCGGACACGACAGATTCCGAATGGGTGAACCGGTTGTAGCGCTTCTGAATCTCCTTGAACTTCCGCGCACGGCGGGGATCCTCCTCAAACTCCTCAGACGCGACGTTCACCAACCCGTACTGATCGCCGATCTGAACGCCATAGGGACTATCGGGAGGAAGTGCATACACGATGAACGGGCGCGGCACCGTGGCAAGCATCTCCTCGTTCACATCGATATATGGGCAAAGCGCGTCCCATCGGCAGGTGTAATAAAGAATATCGTTGTGATAACTTTCGATGCAGAGGTTTTTAGGAGTCCAGCTTTGGTTTCCAAGTTCACGAACTCTGGTCCTTGGCGACCGCGCTCTTTGGTGGACACTCGATTTATAAACGGGGCTATTCATTCGAACTTGGTCGGAGGGACTAGGGGCGTGGGGTTTTCACCGGAAGTGTTTGCAACTGGAAATAGTTTTGATCAACAGCAAAGTTTTGCTTCAAGAATCCGAGATCTGAGTTTTCCAACCGCTCTATCTCGGAGCG
>JBILKY010000203.1:0-6875 GCA_044376395.1 Chthoniobacteraceae bacterium
GCGTGCACTGAAGGAAAATCGCTTTGACGATGCGAATGAGGAGACAATTCGCCGCAGGCTGCAAACTTACGAAGACGAGTCCAAGCCTGTACTCGATTTTTACGGGACCAAGCAGGTTTTGCACATCGATGCTACCCAGGCTCCCATCAAGGTTGCGCACGACATCATTTCAGCAATTCTAAGTCAGAATGCGTAAGGTTGGAGGGACGCGATGAGGGTCGTCTTTGCAGGCTCCGGAGATATCGGTGTGCCGACTCTAAAATGGCTGATGGGCTCCGGCTACGAATTGAAAGCTGTTGTAACCCAGCCTGACAGGCCAGTGGGAAGGCATCAGGAAATCGAGTTTTCACAGATCAAAAAAATTGCTCTCTCGAGCGCAGTTCCAGTGCTCCAGCCAGGTCGGATCCGTGATCCTGACGCGGTTCGTGAGCTTTCTGACTTTGCTCCGCAGGTGCTTGTGGTGATCGCTTACGGTCAGATTTTGCCACGCGCTGTTCTGGAGTTGCCCTCGGTTGCATGCCTGAATTTGCATGCTTCGCTTCTTCCTCAACACCGCGGTGCGGCTCCTATTCAGGCAGCAATTGAATCGGGAGATCAATATTCCGGCGTGACTGTGATGTATATGGCCGAGGGTTTGGATACGGGTGATGTCCTGCTTCAGGAATCGCTGCCCATCCGCAGAAGGGAAACAGGAGGAAGCTTGCACGACCGGCTTGCAGATCTTGCTCCGCAGGCCCTCAAGCAAGCGTTGGAGTTAATTGAAGGGGGAGCTGCTCCCCGGATTCCGCAGGATCACGCGCTAGCGTCCTACGCTGGAAAATTGGGACGTGAAAATGGACACATCGCTTGGAGTTCACCCGATGCAGTTGACAGGCGGGTGCGGGCCATGAATCCGTGGCCCGGAGCATACACCGTTCTGCCGCCGGAATTGGGTGCTCGTAAGTTGAAGGTTTTCTCGGTGATTAAGAGCCGCTCCAGCTCTGGAGGCGCTTTCGGGGGTACGATTTTGGACGTGGAGAAACGAGGAATCTTGGTTGCGGCAGGACACGGTGCGGTGTGGTTGAGTGAAGTGCAGTTGGAGGGTAAGCGTAGGCTCCGCGCAGCTGAGTTTTTGAGGGGTATGCCGCTCACGGCAGGGAGTGTCCTTGGCGTTGCGGGGCTGCCTTGACCGCGGCCCGAGTCACGGCATGATGGCGGATATGTCGCAACCAACCGTGACCCCAGTCGTGCCCGAGAAGGGTTGGCACGTCCTTCATCTGTTCTACCGCATCGAGCATGGCCAGTGGGCGATGCTCACCAACGAGGAACGCATCGCCGCCAAAACAGCCCTGACTGAACTCATTCAGGAGATCCGCGCCACCGAACAAACACAGCTGTTGGTTTTTTCCATCGTTTCTCCCAAGGCCGATATTGGATTCATGCTGCTGACGCCGAATCTTCATGTGGCGAATGCATTCGAAAAGCGGCTCAACCTCGGACTGGGGCCCGACATCTTGATGCCCGTTTTCAGCTTCCTATCGCTCACCGAGGAGAGTGAGTATTTTTCCACTGCGGACGAGTATGCGGTGACTTTGCAGAAAGAGCAGAATCTTCAGCCGGGCTCAGCTGACTATGAAAAAGCGATGGATGATTTCAAGACCCGCATGGTGAAGTACGCCAAGGACAAATTGTACCCCAATTTGCCGAACTGGGAGGTGTTTTGCTTCTACCCCATGAGTAAACGCCGGCAGCCTGAGCAAAATTGGTATGAGCTGCCTTTCGAACAACGAAAAGCGTTGATGGCTGGACACGGTCGCGTC
Source organism: Chthoniobacteraceae bacterium (assembly GCA_044376395.1). Lineage (GTDB taxonomy): Bacteria > Verrucomicrobiota > Verrucomicrobiia > Chthoniobacterales > Chthoniobacteraceae > Chth-196. The sequence continues at coordinate 1,800 of JBILKY010000203.1, forward strand.
GGACGGCAGTATCACGGCAAAATCGCGCAGCTGATTACGGGGTCTACAGGGCTCGATGACGCGGAGTGGGGCGTCACGCTTTTTGCTCACGATACTTTTTACATCAAAGACATTGTTTATAAGATGCGCTTTGACGCGGTGAGCGTGAAGTACGCGGAGTTTGGTGACTTCTACATCGGGCTCAGCCTGCCTTTGGATGAACTGTTCAGGCGCGTGCAAATTTGAACATCTCCGGGGATGGAGCTCCGGGAACTGCGCTCGTTGCCATGAAAAGCCTTAAAGAAAAGCTCGAAGCGCTTCGCTCTCAGCTACGAGCACACTCGCCCTTATTGGTGGCTTACTCGGGAGGAGTCGACAGTGCTTATTTGCTCGCCGAGGCGCGCAGTGTATTGGGGCGCGATGGCGTGCTGGGAGTGATAGCCGACAGCGCCAGTCTCCCGAGGAAGGCGCTGGCGGCGGCATTGGATCTCGCAGGAAACATTGATGTGCGCGTCGAGGTGGTTCAAACCGGGGAGCTCGCCAATCCCGCCTACGCTAGCAATCCGGTGAACCGGTGTTATTTTTGCAAGGCGGAATTATTTTCGCAGCTCGAGAAGATCGCCCGTGTGCGGTTATTTCGCGGGCTCGCTTACGGCGAAAATGCGGACGACGTTCGGCAGGCCCGTCCCGGCCGGGCGGCCGCACAGGAATACGCCGTGCTTGCACCACTGATGGAAGCAGGGCTCACCAAAGCAGAAATCCGTGAATTGTCTCGCAGCCTCGGTCTGCCAACTGCGGATGCACCCGCCCAGCCTTGTTTGTCTTCCCGAATTCCCCACGGAACGCCTGTCACTGTTTCCGCGTTGGCCATGGTTGAGGCTGGGGAAGAATGGGTTCGCAGTCTTGGCTTCAGTGTATTTCGGGTCCGCCATCTCGAGCAAATCGACGCCAAAGGTGCGCGTGCCAAAGTGCAGTTAGCGCCTGCAGAGATGTTGCGACTGCAGGATTTTAAAAGGGACATTGAGTCGGGCTTGCAGGCCGTTGGATACGCGGATGTTGAATTTGATCCCGAGGGATATCGGTCCGCCGCTGAGTAGAATTCATGCTGTTTCCTTGGCGGCTTCATCGTTGGCCGTTGACCGTTCGATTTCGCCTTCTTAGCCTACTTAAACATGAAAATTACGAGGGCTTTGATCTCCGTCTCAGACAAGACCGGGTTGGTTGAATTCGCAAGGCAACTGGTCGGGATGGGTGTGCAAATTCTGTCGACAGGCGGTACGTCTGCGTTGCTTCAAAAAAACGAAATTCCAACCACGGAAATCTCCGCATTCACGGGATCGCCTGAAATCCTCGATGGACGTGTGAAAACACTACACCCGAAAGTTCACGGGGGGTTGCTGTATGTGCGCGACAATCCTGATCATCAGGCGCAGGCAGATGCAAACGGCATTCTCCCCATCGACTTGGTCGTGGTCAATTTGTACCCGTTTGAGGCGACCATTGCAAAACCGGGGGTGACACTTGAGGAGGCAATTGAAAACATCGACATTGGTGGGCCGTCGATGCTCCGCTCTGCCGCCAAGAATTATCGCTCTGTGACGGTGGTTGTTGATCCTGCCGATTACAAAACCGTGATCGAGAACATGCGGGACAACGACGGGGCCACGACCTTCAAGTTGCGAGAGCAGCTTGGAATCAAGGTGTTTGTAACAACCTCGAAATACGACGGTGCCATCGCAAATTACCTCGACAAGGAGCAGGAAGCCGCAAGTTCTCTTTCACTGTCACTGCCATGTGTCGCTAAGCTGCGTTACGGTGAAAACCCGCATCAAAAAGCCGCGCTTTATGGCTCTTTTGACGATTATTTTCAAAAGCTCCACGGCAAAGAATTGTCTTATAACAACATTTTGGACATCTCAGCCGCTGCTGAGCTGATCGAGGAATTCGACGAGCCCACGGTTGCCATCCTCAAACATACCAATCCCTGCGGGGTCGGCTCAGATCCGGATCTGCGCATCGCATGGGATAAGGCGTTCGCAACGGACCGTCAGGCTCCATTCGGTGGCATCATCATTACCAATCGCGTCCTCACGGAGCCATTGGCCCGTGCGATCGGAGAAATTTTCAGTGAGGTGATCATTGCACCGGACTTTGATCCAGAGGCTCGCGTGCTGTTGCAGAAGAAGAAAAATCTTCGGTTGATCCGCAAGATCTCGGACTCGGGTGGGGCCGCTTCAAACGAGATGATTCTGCGCTCCGTGAGGGGAGGCATTTTGGAGCAGAGCCGCGATTGCTCGAGTGAACTGGATGGAAATTTGTTGGAGAAGGTTGTCACCCAGCGCACGCCCAGCCCTCAGGAACTCCGTGCCATGCTGTTCGCGTGGCGTGTTGTGAAGCAGGTGAAAAGCAATGCAATCGTGTACGCATCCGAGGACAGAACCCTTGGAATTGGAGCTGGACAGATGTCTCGCGTGGACTCCTCCCGCATTGCAGTTTGGAAGGCGAAGGACGCTGGTTTGTCACTTCAAGGCAGTGCTGTCGGCAGCGATGCGTTTTTCCCATTTGCGGATGGGCTCATCGCGGCTGCGGAGGCGGGAGCGACCTGCGCAATCCAGCCGGGTGGGTCTGTACGCGACGAGGAGGTTATCGCCGCTGCCAATGAGCGAGGAATGGCGATGCTTTTCACAGGTGTCCGTCATTTCAAACACTAGGGGTTTCGTCGGCCTGATTTTGTGCCTTATTTTGAAACGATATGTTGAAGCTTGGCGTTAACATCGATCATGTCGCCACGCTGAGGCAGGCGAGGTATCCGGGAATGTTGGATTCGCACAATTGCGAGCCCGATATTGTTTCGGCTGCGGTCGCCTGTGAGAGCGCGGGTGCTCACGGGATCACCGTGCACTTGCGGGCTGACCGCCGGCACATTCAGGACGCGGACGTATTCCGGCTTCGGCGCAGCATTCGAACACGTTTGAATTTTGAAATGGGCAACACTGCGGAAATAGTGGGAATCGCACTTGAGTTAGCGCCCGACGAGGTGTGTTTAGTGCCCGAAACGCGCGAGGAAGTTACGACCGAGGGCGGCTTGAATGTGCTTTCTCAAGAGGTCTCGCTCTCTAGCACAGTCGCGCGCTTGAAAGGTGCTGGAATTCGCGTGAGCATGTTTATTGAGCCGGAGGCGTCCCAAGTGGAAGCGTCCGCGAGAATCGGTGCCGACATTGTGGAATTGCACACTGGCGCTTTTGCGAATGCGCTTGGGGACGCTCGGAACCTTGAGGTGGCGAGGCTTTTCGAGGCATCAAGCCTCGCAGATTCGCTGGGTCTGCAGGTGAACGCCGGGCATGGAATCAATTACATGAATATCGGGCAGATTCGGGAGATTCCGCATCTGCAGGATCTGAACATCGGGCATGCGATCGTGAGCCGTTCAGTTTTTGTGGGTTTGGAACGGGCGGTGTCCGAAATGCTCGGACTGATGCGAGACCCTCTGTAATGGATCTCAAAGTGTCACCGCGCGTGCTGGGTATCGGGATTGACTTGGTGGAGGTGCGCCGGATCGCAGGTGCAATTGAAAGGCAGGGTGCAGCTTTTTTGAGGCGGATTTACACCGATCGCGAGCGCGAGTACTGCGAGGGCAAGGCAAATGCCGCTGAGCATTTCGCCGCACGTTTTGCAGCCAAAGAAGCTGTCTCAAAGGCTTTCGGAACAGGCATTGGTGAGAAAATCGGGTTTCTCGATATCGAGATCGTGAACCAGCAGTCAGGCGCTCCATGCATTGTGCTCTTGGGTAAAGCCAGGCTGCTTTCTGAGGCTCGTGGCGTCAATGAGGTGCTAGTTAGCCTGAGCCACACGGAGCAAATGGCGGTAGCAAGCGTTGTGCTCCAGTAATAAATCTGCCGAAAAGCTCTCGACGGCAGTCTTTGCGCTTATAGTTGGCCGCCCAAATTAGCCGCCCAGTCGAGGCATGGGACGGCGATTTGCGCTGAGCCATTCAAGGGCGCACCTGAGGCACAGAATTACCACTTGTAGTGATCGAGCCCGAAGCTAACTGCGCCGCCTAAAAATCCCGCTGCGGAAACCAGCAGTGCCCCTACGAAGAGCACGGCGCGCAGCCTGTTTCGTTCGCTTGTTCCTTCGCGGCATTCGAACAACACTGCGCACCCAAGACTGATCATCGCCCAGAGAGCGGTGCAGGTTCCCGCCCATTTGTGGAGCTGGTACACGGTCGATACACCTGCATATTCGTTGAGCCACCCTAGCGTCGCTGTCGCGGCGGCGGCGGGTGCGCCGATGAAAAGAAGGAATCGGGTGCAGGTTAGCCAGCCGTCTTTCTTCGTCCACCATCCAAGCATCTCCGCGATGAGGGCAACCGACAAAAGTGCGATCGGAAAATGGGTGGAAGCGGCATGAAATTTGCCTATCCAACCCAGAAGCTTTTTCCAGAACGGTTTGACCTGTTTGGCGTCCGATCCTGGGAGTTTTTCTGCTTCGACGCTGTGGGAAGGTTGGGCTAGGGCCGGCTCGCCGTTTTTGGCTGAGTCCGCAGGCAGTTCGGTGCCATTCCCTGCATTGACGCTGGTAAGCTTGGCCTGTCGCTCTGACAGCTTTTCTCCGAGTTGTCCGGGGGCGCCCAATTGGATCCAGCGTCGCAAGGCAAGCTTTTCCGCCGGAGTGGCGGGAGGCAGGTCACTGTCGCTCCCAGGCATTTCGTCCTCGTTCACAAGGCGAAAAAGTTCCGATTTGGAAGGATCCGTGCCGGAGATAAAGTCGTCGTTCGCGGCCACCCTTTTCAAGTCCATGATGTACCCGAACTTCCCCTTGGGTTTGACCAGATGGGCCCCGTGGCAGTCGTTGCACTTGGCTTCAAAAAGGTGGAACACGGCCTCCGTCGCTTGGAGCGACTCCTCTGCTGAAGGAGCCTCCTTGGGCGCTTCCTGACAAAAAGCACTAGAGCAAACAGTGAGAAGTAGAGTGAGCAGCCAGAGGGCTTTCCGGGGCGAACGCATAGAGTAGGCAATTAAATATAACCTTTGGCATCGGATGTTCTAAGTGGGTTTTTGTCTGTTGAGGAGAAAGGATTTGCCCTTTGTTCTTCAA
>JBILKY010000204.1:0-6853 GCA_044376395.1 Chthoniobacteraceae bacterium
GCGACGGCGAACGCTCCACCGCGAGAAAGCGCGTGAACGTAACACTGGCGCCGGGCTTCAGTTCCGAAAGCGCCCCGCCAAGCGCCCCGGCGGGATCCTCCAGCGGGCCGACGGCGTACCCGCAATGGTCATCCGGGTCGACCGCGTTCGCCCATAAGATATCGCCTGGCGCGTAGCCTGTTTTCAAAAAGTTTGTCCACCGATCTCTGAACGGACCGGACACGGGTTTTCCCGTTTCGTTGCGGAGTGTCGTGGTGATCTTCACACCCGACCATCCGTCTTGGATTGTGTACAGGTGGCGCCGATAAATTCCGCGTCCGGTCTCGGCGGTGATCACGCATTCGACGGAGGTTTCTTTTTCCGAGTTGAGTTCCGGCGTGAGGCGCACCCAGGACACGGCCCCTTGCTGCTGCGAGGGGCTGAAGATGGTGATCTGATCGTTGTTTGTTCCGCGCAGGGTGAGGTCGTAGAGGCAGCCCGGGGTGATCCCGTCCGCGCCGTAGAACGTCGACATGTTGGCGCGGCGCAAGGGGAGATTGCCGCTGATGACCGCCTCCACCTTGTCATTGCGAAGGATGAAATCGCCCACGATTCCGTCCGCTTCCTTGCCCCGGGGCAGCTGGGTCTGTGTGGCGGGCGTGACTTCGAAAGCTTCCGGTTTCGCAAATGCGTTGGAGAGCAAGAGGCCGGTGCTCGCCAACACGGTCAGGGAACGGGCAATGCAGGGGTAGGGGGGGAGTTGCATCCGCCCTTTCAAGCGTGGACCGCCCCGGAGCGCAAGGCGGCATGCAGCAGTCACCCACTATTCACCGACTTGCCGTCGGAAAAAAGTGACTGCCCGTCACGCTGACCCTCGACGGACCGCGTCGAAGCTCCAACTACAGCAACCGCGGGGACTGATCGGCTTTGGCGTACGCATAACGGCCGACAAGTTTGGTTGAGTGGTAGGCATCGAGGCCGTTTGTGGTCAAAATCCCAGCGCCTCCCAGATCAACATACCCGTCCGCATGCAGGATTTCCTCTGGTACCTCCGCCCACAGCAGCTTGCAGATCACTAGGATGGTTCCGTTGATGTTCAACGTGTGCTCTTCCGCAAGCGAAAGGGCAGCCCGCACGGGGCTTTCCCCAACGAAGGGCGCTTCGAACCCCTTGACGTAAGCCGAAGTCAACCCCGCGCCTTTGAACTCGCTGAAATCTGCAGCGTAACGGGCCGACGTCTGGTGCGCTGCCGCTGCCTGGTCGGCCGGGATCAGATTCAGCGTGGCTTTTCCAGTGTTCCGCAGGTTCGAGAGCGTGTGTCGCTCAACCGAATCCGGTCGGAAAACAATCCCAAGCAGCGCGGGCGCAGCACCCAGATGAACGATCTGCGAAAAAATCGACACGTTTTCCTGTCCCTCCGATGAACGGGTGCCGATCAGGGTGGCGCTTTTGAATCCCGAAAGGCTGTTCACAAAAGTGGCCCGCCATCTGCGGTCTAGCTGTTCCCATTCAGGGTTCCCAAATTGAAAGTATCTCATGAGCGTAGGCGGACTGTATGTGGGCGGTCGGGATGTCACTCGCAGCGGATGACGGTTCGAGATGCTTACCTCACAAATCGCAGGGTGAAAGGAAAGCGGAAAAACCTTCCGTCGCTTGCGCGAATCGCGCCGACTACGGCTCCAATGATGTTCAACACGTAGAGCACCCCAAGAAAAAACGGGATGGCAAGGATCCCCACCACGGTCACCGCCAGCAGCAGGCACCCCAGCGCTGAATACAGAGCCATCGAAATCTGGAAATTCAGCGCCTCTTTCCCGTTTGCATCGATCGCCGGATGATCGTTGCGCTTCACCAACCACACCAGCAACGGGCCCGCCAGATGCGCGATCCATGGGAGAAAACATCCAGCCAACCCGCTCAGATGACAGAACATCCCCCAAGTCCTCGCGTGCTTCTCAGCGGCATCGATGAACACGTGATTTGGCAACGGCGGAGGCGCCGCGTTGTTTTGTGGGTCCATAACTTTTGAGATTAGAAATACTCCGTCCGAATAAGTCAGTATCAAACACCTGAATTCCAGATTCCTCCGCCACCCCTGCCGCCACCCCGACCACCTTGCCACTCTGTCTGCCTGATGCCGTCCGATGCCGTCCGATGCCGTCCGATGCCGTCCGACCCCCAGCAAGCAATCTCACAGACCAAGCCTGCGATTTGGGAAACACAAAGCCGCGGCCCGAGGCCCGCAATCTAAGCGGCGCTTGGAATCGTCCGCATCAGCTGAATCCCGATCGCACACAGGTCATCCGGAAAGCTCCTGCCGCCCGTGAACGCCTCTACCTCGCGCACCACCTTCTTCACCAGTGCTTCGGGCGGAAGATCTGCGTGCTTTGAAACAATCTCCCTGAGCTGCTCCTCCGTGAAAAGCTTCGACTCCTCATTCTCAACTTCATAAAGACCATCCGTGTACAAAAAGATCAGGTCCTCTGCGACCAGATGACTCGAGTGGTTCCGATACAGCGCAGTCGGAAAAATCCCCAGCGCCGGCCCGCGCTCGTTCGCCTGCCCGATTGGGCTGATGGAGTTTGTTTCGCTGTGGTGCACAAGCAGAGGGCAGGGGTGCCCCGCGTTCGAAATCGTCACCGCCCCCGAGTCCAGATCAATGGTCAGCGCGCACGCAGAGGCAAAGACCAGGTTCTCCGATTTCTCGAAAATATGGCAGAGCGCCCTGTTCATTTCGCTCAGCAAAAGTCCAGGGTCCCCAGCCTTCTCGCGCAACTGATCCTCTATCGCACGCAGCATCGCAGTCACCAGTGCTGCGCGCACCCCGTGCCCCATCACATCGCAGATGAACACGCACACCTTTGTGTCCGAGATCCGCGTGATGTTGTAACAGTCGCCTCCCACCACGTGCGAGGAACGGTACACACTGCCGATCCGCACCGCGCTATCCGCCGGCGAACTGTTGCGCGGGATCGCTGGAAAACTGTGCGGAAGCAGCGCCACTTGCAGCTCCTGGGCCATGCGCAGGTCCGCTTCAATCATCTCGTTCTTCTCCCGCAGTTCACGCGTCCTTTCCATCACCCTTCTCTCCAGCTCGACATTGCAGGCAACCACCTCCGCCCGCGCCCTCTCGAGCGCCTCGTGCTTCTCCACATCCTTCATTGCACGGTCCAGGGCTGGCACCAGACGTTTCAGGCGGTCCTTCAGCACAAAGTCCGTCGCGCCCGCCTTCAAAAGATCCACCGCCGCCTCGTCCCCCAGCGCACCCGAGATCATGATGAACGGCAGGTGGGGATCCTGCTCCCTCGCGATCCCAAGCGCGGCGCCTCCATTGAAGGATGGCAGCCGGTAGTCCGCGAACACCGCATGCGGCTTGAAATCCTTGAGCGCACGCCTGAACGCCGCCTCCTCCTCCACCCGGGTCATCTTGTAATCCAGCCCGTTCAACCGCAGTTCCGCTTCAAGCAGTTCTGCGTCCAACGCGGAGTCCTCAAGCAGCAAAATCCGAATCGGTTCACTCGGTAGCCTCATAGTATTCTGCACTATATTCAGGAATCCCGAGGCTGCCTTAAAAAGTGCTCAAATCCGCGTCCGCACCGTGTATTTCATTCGACACCGCTCCGCGCAGTGAATGTGCCCCACGCGCCTCCTCCCTCTTTCACCCGAGTGATCCTTCCGCTCCATTCTATTTTCATAATTTCCTTCCAACTTCATTCCTCAGCCCAACCCGCAGATCCCGCGCAAGCCAAGATCATTCACCGGTTTCTTAGTTGAGTTTCAATGCTGCCGCGCCGCCAGCAACGTTTCGCCGAAAGGTGGATTTTCAAAGGAATGCTGTCGCTTTCCGGCGCAGGCTGGACACTGCTTTTGCAGAAACGTGTGTGTTCGGATGGCCTCTTTTTTATTCACCGGTTTGCACTCCCTTCTGGTTGATTTTCGTAAGAACCTCCAGAGCCGCCCTGCGTTTCGCAGGGTCCCGTGGGATCCTTTCGATTCCGGGCGGCGGCTCATTGATGATCCCCCAGAAAAGTCCGAGCTGTTTGATGGTTGCGACAAACTCCAGAAAATCCACCGGCTTCACCACATAGGCGCTCGTGCCAAGCGCATAGCTGGCCAGCAGATCCTTTTCTTCGCGCGAGGAAGAAAGCATCACTACGGGAATGGTTTTCAAAAACGGATCCGCCCTCATCTCCCTGAGTACCTGCAATCCGTCCACTTTTGGCAGCTTCACGTCCAGCATCACCACCACCGGCAAGCCTTGAGGGCGGTCCGCAAACTTTCCCTTGCTTCTGAGATACTCCAGCGCCTCCTCCCCGTCGTTCACCACCACGACTTCGTTCGCGAGGCCGTACTCTTCCAGCGCCGTGAGCGTCAGCTCAATATCGTTTGCATTGTCTTCAACAAATAAAATTTTCTTTGGAGTATTCATGATGCTGTTTCCTGCCGCCCTGCCGCCTCCCGTTCCCTGAGGGGAGTGGATTTTGGGAGCGTAAAAAACAGGGTGGTTCCACGGTCCACCGCCGAGTCCGCCCACACCCGCCCCCCGTGGATGGAAACAATCCGGTGGACGTTCGCAAGCCCCACGCCGTACCCCTCAAAGTCCTTCTCGCTGTGCAGTCTTTGAAACACGTGAAAAAGCTTCTCCGCGTACTTCATGTCGAATCCAACACCGTTGTCTTTTACGAAAAACTCCCACTCGCTCCCGCGGTCAGCGGCGCCGATCTCGATGTGCGCAAGTTCCCTGACCCGGCTGTACTTGAGCGCGTTGTCGATCAGGTTCACGAAGACCTGGCGGATCAGCACCCGGTCCCCCTGGGGACTTGGCAGCGCGTGAATCAGCCACTCAATCCGCCTGCCGGAAAGCTCCACGGCGAAATCCTTTTGAATACCTTCCACCAGCTCGCCAAGGTTGAGCTTCGACAACTTGATTTCCCGCCGCCCGAGGCGCGATAGGGAGAGCAGCGCGTCGATCAGCCCGCCCATCCGCTCCCCGGATTCGACGATGAGCGCCAGATACCGCCGCCCCTCCTCGTTGAGCTGCTCGCCGTTGCTGCGCTTGAGCAGCTCTACAAAGCCGATGATGTGCCGGATGGGCGCCCGCAGGTCGTGTGAGACCGAGTACGAAAACGCCTCCAACGCCGTCGTTGCGGATGCGATCTCAATATTGCGCCTCGCCACCTGCTGCTCCAGCTCGCGGTTGAGCCGCAGGATCTCCTCCCGCGCACGGTTCTCCCTTGTGATGTCGATCATCGCCCCGACCATCCGCTCGGGTATTCCGCTCCTGCCGCGCTGGATATAACCCCTGTCGTGGATCACCGCATACTCCCCCGAGTGCATCCGGAACCGGTAATGATCCTCCCATTGCTCTTTGCCTGCGCGGATCGCCTCCGCGATACCGCCGGCAACCCGGTCGAGATCCTCCGGGTGGATCAGCGTCTTCCATGATTGGATGTCATGTCCGGTCTCCTCCCGGGAATAGCCGAATTTCGAATAGAAATTCTCACCCCACCAAAGCTGCTGTGTGATGAGGTTCCAGTCCCACAGAACGTCGTTCGTCGCTTTTGCCGCCAGATCAAGCACGGAAAATCTCGCCTCGGAATGTTGCTCACGCGCGATCCGAGGGTCGAAGCGCGCCGCCGCGAGTGCCATGCCAATCCAGCCTTCCTCACTGGGCGCCGCCGGCGCTGTGGATGCGTAGGGAAGCATGCGCGCGATGTAGCGCGCCGCTGGTTTTTCAAAGGCGCGCAGGCTCAGCATGCATTCAAACGGTTTTCGTGCACCCCCGCTTTCCTCCCACGCCGCGCGAGCCGTAGGGCGGTCGCTTTCTACCGCAAGGCCCACCCAGTGCCCGCCGGGTTGCCCGGCTGTTTCAGGTGCGCTCTGCCGTGGTTCCACGCCCGGAGGTACGCCCACAGGTACGCCCGTGGATACCAGCGCTTTGATGTTGCCGTCCCGGTCGCAAAGCCAGAGAAAACCGCCCTCCAACTGCTCCTCGATCGGCGATGGATGGGGTTGATCTTCCGCCCCCATCTCTGCCGGGGCATTTATCTCAGCCGCTCGCGCATCTCCTGCCGCAGTAATGCAGGTCGGAAGCTCCTCCCCGGCCGCCGCTGATCTGTTTGTGAAGTCCATCGTGCCCGCCCCTCACCTCCTGCTACGGAAACAGCGGAAGGGTTAGGCCTAAATTCTTCGCACCCTGCATGCCTTTTTTGGAGCCTTCACCGCGCTCCGACTCTATTTCAAAGTTCGCCACCGTACTCTGCTCATGAAAACACGCCCTTGCAGCGCACGTTCACCCAAAACTGGCACGTAGAACGGCGCACTTTTTAACATCGTGATTTTGTGATTCATTCCACGCGGGATTCAAAATCCCCAAAACCCTGCTGAGCGCTATTGATGAACCCTCTTTTCAGACCCGCAACGAATGCAGACCGTTCCGCGATCGAATCGCTGGTTTTTTGCGTGCTTCGCGAATACGGACTCGAGCCGGATCCCGCGGGAACCGACGCGGACCTGTCCGACATCGAGGCCGTTTATGCGGGTGCGGGAGGGATGTTTGATGTCCTGATGGATGGCGCAGGGGAAGTCATCGGAACGGTGGCGGTTTTCCGCGTTGATTCGAGGACATGCGAACTCCGGAAAATGTACCTCGAGCGCGGGGCGCGGGGAAGGGGGTTGGGCCGGATGCTGCTCGAGCATGCGCTCCAGCGCGCCGCGGTGCTCGGATTTCGCAGAATTGTGCTGGAAACGGCCTCGGTCCTTCGCGAGGCCGTGGCCTTGTACGAGTCGCGTGGGTTCCTAGGACACGATCCGGGGCACATGGCGGCGCGCTGCGATGCCGCGTATTATCTCGATCTCGATACGTAGCACGCGG
>JBILKY010000205.1:0-6840 GCA_044376395.1 Chthoniobacteraceae bacterium
TGCATACCACTCCTGCGCCTATGTTGCCGATGACATCGTGCTCACAAAAAATGGGCGTTCGCCTCTCCAGCCTTGGGTGCTCATGAAAATGGATCATGTGAAAACAATCTACGATCTCCATTTTCGAACCAAGTTGGTGGCGTATCGTCGCAAGGGATGATCAGTGAATGCGCGGGCAACGAGTGAGTTCTCGAGCCATCGACGCTTTCCTTTCGCTGGATTTTGATGCCTTCGTTATTTGCCGTTCACACATCCAAGTCGCGGTTTTGCGCTTGGATTTATTGCTGGGTCACTTCCAGATTTCGCGGTCCAGCGCACGGTATCCAATTGCCTCCTGAAGGTGGTGAGATGCGATCCTGTCTTGCTCTTCCAAATCGGCGATGGTGCGGGCGACTTTGAGGATTCGGTCGTATGCGCGGGCGCTCAGATGCAGTGAAGAGACCGCGTGTTGGAGCACCGTGGATTCAGGATCGCCGAGCGCGCAGCTTTCCCTGATTTGCCGCGAGCTCATCCGGGCGTTGCATCGGGTTCTCTGCCCAAGACGCGACATTTGTCGGTCTCGCGCGCGAAGAACCCGGGTCCGGATGCTGGCGGAGGTTTCTCCCTCGCTACCCCTCGAGAGTTCGTTGTAGCTCAGCGTGGGCACCTCGAGATGCAGGTCGATTCGGTCTAGAAGGGGCCCGGAGATGCGCTGGCGGTAACGGTGGATTTGCTGCTCAGAGCAGCGGCATGCCTTTTTGCGGTCCCCATAATATCCGCAGGGGCAAGGGTTCAACGCGGCCACAAACACGAAGTCTGCGGGGAACGTCATGCTTCCTGCGGCGCGTGAGATTGTGACAGACCGGTCTTCAAGGGGTTGTCGTAGCACCTCAAGGGTGGTGCGTTTGAATTCAGGCAGTTCATCCAAGAAGAGAACGCCGTTGTGAGCGAGGCTGACCTCTCCGGGGCTGGGATTCGCCGACCCCCCGAGAAGGCCCGCGTCTGAGATGGTATGATGCGGCGCACGGAACGGACGCTCCGCCACAAACGCCGGATGCTTTCCAATCAAAAGCCCGCAGGCGCTATGTATCTTTGTAGTTTCAATCGCCTCATCCAAGGACATTGGAGGGAGTAGGGTCGGGATCCGTTTGGCCAGCATTGATTTTCCCGAGCCCGGCGCGCCGAGCATGAGTACGTTGTGGCCGCCGCTCACAGCCACCTCGATTGCGCGCTTTGCGAGATGTTGGCCGCGCACATCCGCAAAATCCACCGCGTATGAGTTTGAATTCGTTGCGAGCAGGATCCCGCTTTGTTGCGGGGTGGCGTTGAGTTTGATTTCGCCGCGCAGGAACTGAACAGTCTGTTGCAAGCTTCGGACGCCGAATATTTCGATTCCTTCCACAAGGGATGCTTCCTCCGCGTTGGCCTCCGGCAGGATCAGGGCTCGACGGCCCTTTTTGCGGGCCGCTAGAGCAATTGCGAGCGCGCCCCGAATGGGCCGCACGCATCCGTTGAGGGCAAGCTCGCCGACTACGCAAAAGTGCTCCAGATGCGGCATGGGGGTTTCCTCGCATGCGCCAACGAGGCCGAGAGCGATGGGCAGGTCAAAGGAGGGGCCCTCCTTTCGCACATCCGCGGGTGCGAGGTTGATGGTGGTGCGCCCTCGCGGCCAGTGCATCGCGCTGTTGGAGACCGCTGTCGTCACGCGGTCGCGGCTTTCCCGAACGGCGGTATCAGGCAAGCCGACGATGACGATTCCCGTCGCCCCCCCAGACGAGTTCACCTCGATTTCCACCTCCAATCCCTCCACTCCCTGCACCGCCGCAGAGAAAACCTTCGCCAGCATACCCATGAATCGAAACACAGCCCGCTTACTGCGCTGTGCTTTGATTCGGGTGACTACAATTTTGAGCCGCCAGAGGGCTCGCCGCGCTATCCCAAACCCGCGACTTCCCAACCCTTCCGATACGGTCGTTTTACAAGCTTGTCTGCCTCCGGATGCTTGGGAAAACGCATCGCAGCGCTGTCCCACTCAAGGGTTGTCTTCGGGTGGAAGCTCGCAACACCGCCCAGCAGGATCGCCTCCGTGAGCGGTCCGGAATAGTCGAACGAAGCCGACGGAGTGGGGCCGCCAAGGACGGCATCGATAAATTGCCCTCGGTGATCTGCTGTTTCCAATTTTTCGATTTGGTAATCCTTGAAATCCGCCACGGGAAACAGCTTCGGCCAATCCACGTGAGGCAGGAGCATCCTGCCTTTGGTGCCGATGAAAATGGATCCCTGACCGGGCAGTGGCTGGCCCTCGATAAGGCTTTGGATTTCGGCCGAGGGTTTCTCATCCCCGTCGTACCACACCACCTTGACCGTCTTTCCATCCGTGAATTTGCTGCCCGGAAATTCGTAGTGCACCACCGCATTGATCGCCCAGCTCCAGTTGCTCGGCTTAGGTCCCTCGCTTCGCACACTGATCGGCGATCCTACTCCGAGCGCTTTGAAAACCGGGTCGTAGATGTGGCAGCCCATGTCACCGAAAGTCCCAGTCCCGAACGCCAGCCGTTTGCGCCAGTTGCCGGGATGATACACGCCGTTCACGAAAGGTCTCTCCGCAGCCACCCCAAGCCAAAGATCCCAGTTCAGCTCCGCGGGGACCGGATCCGAATGTGTTGGTTCTGGTTCGGAGTCGCCCCACTTTTTGTTACTCCAAGTGTGCACCTCCTTGATTTTTCCAATCACGCCGGAATGGATCAGATTCACCGCAGTCTTGTACTGGCCGCTGGAGTGCACCTGAATGCCCATTTGCGTTTGGAGTTTCCGTTCGCGGGCGATTTCCGTGAGCCGGCGTACCTCGTGGAGATCATGCGCCAGCGGCTTTTGAATGTAGGCGTGAAGGCCGAGCTGCATTGATGCGACGCCGATGGGCGCATGCATGTGGTCAGGGGTGGCGATTGTCACCGCATCCAGGTTCTTCGCCTCCTTTTCCAGGAGTTGCCGCCAATCCTGATAAACCCGCACCTTGCCGTCAGGAAACTTTGTGGCGATCTTGTCAAGGCGCCGCGAGTCGACTTCGGCGACGGTGACAAGGTCCACCTTGGGATGCGCGAGATGGCTGGTGAGATCGCTCCAAGCCATTCCGCTTGCGCCAAAGCTTGCAAGCCTGACGCGGCCACTCGGGGGCGCTGAAATCAGGTTGCGTACAAATGCCGGAGCCAGAATGCCGGCTGATCCGAGTTGTTGGAGAAAAGACCGACGGTTTTGCGGTGTGAACATGGGGGGATGAAGGGTGTTTCCCGAATGATCGGGGAGTGTGGTTGACGGCTCAGGGCAGGTGCAGCGCCCGCACAGCTCTGAAACTGACATCGTCGCCGTGACCGGCAAAGCCGAAATATCCCGACGTCGCGTCCTTCCCAGGATGCGGACTATTGGCCATAAACTCAGTCACGGTCGAGAGATCGGCGTTCAGGATCACAAATCCGTTGAGCTCCACCCTGATTTTAGAACCGTCGACCGTCACTTCTTCAAAATTCCAGTCACCCACGGGCCGCTGGTATCCCCGGTGCGACGCAACCATCCCGTAAGCGGACCCGTGGTACTGGCGTTTGTCGAGCTTTGCGTATTTCTCAGCGGAATCGTCGAGAACCTGCAACTCGCACATCCCGACATAAGCTGTATTGCCCTTGCCGGGGTACCTGATGGCCAGTCCGTTGTTCCCGCCCGGTGGCAGCTTGATTTCCACCCGGGCCTTGAAGTTTGCGAACGACTCAACGGTGTGGAGGGTTCCTCCCTTTTTGGGTTTGCACCTGATGGTTCCATCCACCACCTCGTACTCATCCGTGGGACCTTGCCAGCCTTCAAGATTTTCGCCGTTAAAGAGCTTCTTCCAGTCCCGCGATTCCCCGTGCTCTGAAAGAATCCGGTTGGCTTCCTCGGAATTGATTTCACGCAGGAAAATGTTTCTCCAGCGGATCTCCGCTCCGTGGGTTTGGAGTTGGATCGGGCCTGTGCGCGGGATCGGCCGCGGGTTAGCTTTGATCTCCGGGTCTTTTGATGCCCTGTCGTAGTAATTTTCGAGCAGGGCGTGGTCGACAGTCATCATTCCGTTGAGCCAGATGGAGACTCGCGCCCCAACCATCACGACGCGGAGCTGATTCCATTCTCCGAACGGTTTGTCGGCCTTCACAAGGGGATCTTTTCCGGGAGAGCCCGGGGAGTTGTTCCACAGGCCTCCAGAACCTTTCGCGCGACCAAGGCCTTTTTCATCGGGTTCGGTCGGATCCCAGATTTGGACCTGGGGAACGCCGCGGAGATACACGCCTGAATCCGCCTTCGGTACGGTTTTGTATTCGAGGAGAAGCTCGAAGTCGCCGAAGTCCTTTTCGGTGGTCGCGTATGCGCCTTTGCCGTCATTGACGAGTTCTCCGTCGGCAATCGACCAGTGGGCAAGCATGTCAGCCGTCCACTTCTCGATCTTCGAAGCGCGCTCTTCTTCGGGCATTTCGAGCAGGGCGCGGTGGTCGAACGTCGAACCACCCCTCCACCCTTTGGTGTCGGTGCCGTTGAAAAGCGGGGTGAAACCCTCCGGTGCTTTAACCTCAGCGCCTTGTGCGGCGATGGAGATAAAGCCAAGGAGGAACGCGCCGTAGCAAAGTGGATTTTTCATGCCGCAGGATGGGGGGGATGTTAGATCTCGCTCGTTACACCAAGCGGTATTTGCCGGGTGAAGCAATCGGTGGCACGGGCAGTTCCATGTTCAAGCTCAGATGCTGTGGGAAGATATTTTCTTCCGACTTGAGCATGTGCTCCCAAGTTACCTCCTGGCCTGTGTACGCCGCCATGCGGCCCATCAACGCAACGAGCGTGCTCTGGCACATCCATTCGCCGTCGTTGTGGCCGGTGCCCTCGCGCACCGACTTGTAGAGTTCCATGTGCTCCTGCACATACATGTCGACGACGGTACCCTCGTGCTTCCAAGGGTTTTCCCCAGTGACAAGTGGCCCGCTCTTCGTGGTCGCGATGCCCTTGTCTCCGGTGATGTAGTCGTTGTTGTCGTTGAAGCAGCCGCCCATCTGGCGCTGCGCCATCACGCCCCGCACACCACTCGCCCACTCGTAGTTCACGTTGATGTGGTCGTAGATGTTGCCTCCCACATTCGGGTTCTGGCGGCCACCGGTCGCCGTGCAGCGAAGCGGGGGCTGGTCCTTCATCGCCCACATCATCTTGTCCACGCTGTGGCAAGCCTGCTCCACCAATCCATCGCCTGAGAGCCACACAAAGTTCATCCAATTCCGCAACTGCCACTCCGCGTCGCTCATTCCGTCGGGACGCGTCTCCGGGGCGGGCATCGGCTTTACCGGGCCCGTCAGGTAGGTGTGGTGCAGTCCGCGCACGTTTCCAATCGCCCCCGATTGCACCTTTTCAAACATCGCGCGACGGCTTGAATTGTATCGCCAGCAGAAACCCGCCACCACGCTGAGCTTCTTTTCTTTGGCGCGTCTCGCGCTCTCGAGAAGGTTGCGGCAGTTCACCGCATCCGTGCCCATAGGCTTCTCGCAGAAGATGTGTTTGCCCGCCTCAACGGCAGCGGCAAAGTGCAGTGGACGGAATCCGGGAGGCGCGGCGAGAAGCACCACGTCGATGTCGGTTGCAAGCAGTTGCTTGTAGCCATCAAGGCCCGCGAATTGGCGCTCCTTGGGAACATCAACACGGCCCGGCGTCGAAGAATACGCGTTGTTGATGTTGTTGTAACTGGACTCCAGCCTTTCAGGAAAAAGGTCCGCCATCGCCACCAGTTGGACGCCAGGATCGGCTTTCAGCGCGTTATTGGCGGCTCCGGTGCCCCTGCCTCCGCATCCCACAAGCCCGATTTTGATTCGTTCCGCCTTGTGTTGCGCCTGCAGGATCGCGGGCATGGCCAGGCTTCCGGCCACTGCGGAGGAGGTTTGAATGAAGGTTCGGCGGGAGAGGTCGTGTTGGGAGGATTTCATGGTGAAGGATGTGGGGGGATTTTTAAAAGAGCGCGAGTTTGTAGAGCAAACCGCCGCGGGTGTCGTGCGTAATGATATTGCGATACAAAATCAAACAGGAAGCGAGGCCCCGAGGTTTTCACACCGGTTCCTCGATCTTCTCACGGAACGCTGTCGGGGTCATGCCTGTCACTCGGCGAAAGGCACTTGCGAAATACTGTGAGCTGGTGAAGCCGGATTGCAGCGCGATCTCCAGCACCGTGGCGTGAGTCGATGAAAGAAGGCGGCTCGCCCGTTCGATTCGCCGCCTCAGCACAAATTCAGCGGGGGGAAAACCGGCTTCGGCGCGGAAACGGGATTTGAAGCGCGGTATGGAAAGTCCGGACTCTCTTGCAAGACGCTCAACTGGAAGTGGTTCATCTATGTGGCTTTCGATGTGCTCGACAACGATCGCCATCTCGGGGCTCAGGGCGCGAACCGGCTCGCGCTGGGCAAGTGAAAGGATCTCAAGTAGATATTCCAGAATGCCAAGGTGCATTCGCGCACGTCTCAAGGGCGTTTGCTCGGATGCTGCGGTCCGAAATACGCCGTCCAGAATGGGTTGCAGTCCGGGGCCCGCAGAGCAGTGCCTGTGGGGGAAATTCCGCAGTCCTTCCCAGTACGCCTGCGCGTGTTTCGTGGGCAACCCCATGAAATTGTCCGGACTCTTGGGCAGTTCCAGAATCATCCAGAACATCAGCCCGCAGTGCTCAGGGTCTGGTCCGGTGCTGTGCGGTTCGTCTGGGAAGGTGACGAAAAGGTCTCCGCCTGACATGCGGAAACAAGTTTTGCCCATCCAGTAGTTTTGGGTGCCGCGCGCAAGATAGGAAATCTCCATCATCCCTGGGTGCGAGTGGTCTGC
>JBILKY010000206.1:0-6834 GCA_044376395.1 Chthoniobacteraceae bacterium
GCGGAAAACTGGAGGTTTTCAACGAACAGGAAAATGGATTTCTCGGATTCGCGCTCGATCCGAATTTCGCGAAGAACCAGTGGATTTACTGCCTGTACTCGCCGCCCGGATTTTCAGGGCAGCGTCTTAGCCGGTTCACCATGCAGGGCGACACGCTGGACCTCGCTTCGGAGAAGGTGATTCTCGAAAGCGAAGAACAGCGCAAGACCTGCTGTCATCACGCGGGCTCGGTGGAGTTCGACACGCAGGGCAACCTGCTTTTTTCTTCGGGGGACAACACCAACCCGTTCGGTTCCGACGGATTTTCGCCCAGCGACGAACGCGCAGAACGCGAACCTTGGGACGCGCAGCGCACCTCCTCCAATACGGCGAACTTGATCGGCAAAATCCTTAAGATTCGCCCCACGCCCGACGGCAAGTACACGATCCCGGACGGAAACCTCTTCCCCAAGGACGGCTCGGCGGGGCGTCCCGAGATTTTTGTGATGGGATGCCGCAACCCGTGGCGCATCAGCATAGACCCGAAGAGCGGTTACCTTTACTGGGGCGAAGTCGGCCCGGATTCGCGGAAGGACTCCGAGCGCGGACCGCGGGGCTACGACGAAATCAATCAGGCGCGGAAGGCCGGGTTTTTTGGCTGGCCACTGTTTGTCGGCGCGAATTTTGCCTACGCGAAATACGACTTTGAAGCGCAGAAGATCGGCGCGTTCCACGACCCGGCGCAGCCGCGCAACCTAAGCGTGAACAACACCGGGCGCAAGGAACTGCCACCGGCGCAGCCCGCGTTCATTTACTGGCCGTACGAGGACTCCAAGGAATTCCCCATGCTCGGCACTGGCGGCCGGACTGCATGTGCGGGACCCGTGTATCATTTTCAAGAAAGCTTCGAAAAGACCAACGGCTTTCCAAAAGAATACGACAACTGCCTCCTGTTTTGGGACTGGCAGCGCCCGTTCGTGAAGTGGGCGAAACTCGGGGCATCGGGAGATCTGTCTGAGATCATCCCGTTCAGCAATGCGATGGCTGTGGTCTCTGACAAGGTGAAGGACGACGAGATCACCGAGGGGTTCGTGGCGCGCCGTCCTGTCGACGCGGTGTTCGGTCCGGACGGCTGCCTCTACATGCTCGACTACGGCCTGACCTGGGGGGCGAACGCAGACTCGAAGCTTGTGAAGATCTCGTACCTGCGCGGCAATCTACCGCCAGTCATCCAGCTACAGGCGAGCGCGACTTCCGGCCGCGAGCCGCTCACCGTGCAGTTTGATTCCGCCGGAACGTACAAGCGCGAGGGCGGCGAACTCCGCTACCAGTGGCGCGTTCAAGAACAGGGCGCCGTGGTTTCAACCGACTCAAAGCTCTCGCACACTTTCGAAAAACCCGGCAACTACAAGGTGCAGCTCACAGCGAGCGATGCCAAGGGGGGCTCGGATTCCAAGACCGTGACAGTCGTCGTGGGGAACAGCGTTCCCGAAGTTGAATTTGAGTCTCCAAAAGACGGCGACTTTTTCACCAGCGGAAAACCCATTGCATACAAAGTCCGCGTCAAAGATTTCGAGGACGGCACTTCCGAAAAATCGGGCGACGCGATGGGGCTCAAGGTTGGTTTGGAAGCGCGCTGGTTGAAATCTGCGGACGACAAGCCGGCGGTGAATCCGGGGCTCGCGTTGATGAAACAGAGCGACTGTTTCAACTGCCATCAGGTGGAGCAAAAGCTGGTGGGACCTGCGCTGGTCGATGTGGCGGCACGTTACCGCGGGGTTTCAGGGGCGTTTGAAGCCACGATTCAACGCGTGCGCAACGGAAGTGCGGGCGTGTGGAGCGAGGTTCCCATGCTGCCGCACCAGCAGCATACCTCGGATGAAATCGCGCAGATGGTTTCGTGGATTTACTCGCTGGAACCCGGCAAGACGGGCGCCTCCCTGCAAAAAGGGCTCGCAGGCGAGGTCAAGGCACCGACGGATGGCGCGTTGAAAATCGGCGTGCTGGAGGCGAGTTATTTGGACAACGGCAGGGGCGACGCCGCGCCGCTGCTTGGCAAGACCCTGGTGCGTCTGCGGACTCGCAGAATCGAGGCGGAGGGGAACGAAACACCAAACGGATGCAAGCCCATCGGCGCGAAGGGAGCCTCCGGTGGAAAAGCAATCGGAAGCGTCAACGACGGACATTCGCTGGTGTTCAAAAACATCCCCCTTCACGACGTGGGCGGCCTGACCTGCCGCGTCGCTTCCGGAGGTGCTGGCGGCAAGATCGAGCTGCACGCCGGGTCCAAGGACGGCCCAAAGCTGGCCGAGATTGACGTCAACCCGACTGGAGGATGGGACACATGGGTGGAATTCAAATCTCCGGTCACCGCACCAGCGTCAGGCGAGACCAGAACCGATGTCGTGGCCGTGTTCCGCAACCCCAGCAAAACGGGCTTGATGAACCTGGATTGGATTCAATTCGACGCCCCGGTGAAACGCTGAGCTCCGGCGCCGGCGCCAAAGCCGTCTCGAAACGGAGCCAAAAACCACCCGCTCACAGGACGTACGGAACCGGCACCGGGATCCGGCGTTGCTTAAACAGTTATCTGGGCATCACATCAATTTGACCCGCGCACAAAAGTGCAATCAGCCATCCATGATTGCCTGCACTCGCGATGATTGCGTTGATGTTTCAGTCAACCAGATCCGCCAATCTAAACGGCACCACCAACTGTCCACCCGATTCAAACTATCACGCGCCCCAGAAAACGGGGCGGCGCATCACCGCTTCCGCATTCAAAGCCGAGGCACGCGCCTTCCACGAGTCCACCCTCGATGTGGACGCCCAAGGGCTGCCGCTGTGGATGGGAACCGACCGCAAGATCTACTCAGGCTTCAGCAAGCCGGGCACCGCGATCATCTGGAACGAATCTGCAAACGGCATCGAGCTGACTTCCTTCGAGGAAACGCAGGATCCGTTCTGCTATTTGCAGTTCGGCGATTTCGACCTTTTCTACAACAACACCGAGCGGGCGATCGAAGGCGCAGAGCGAGTACGCGGCGCCGCATCCCACCGGATCAGCCTGCTCGCCCCCGACGACGCGGAACGGCCTCTTTGGAACCGATGGATCACGGATGCGACGTCCGCCATCAACCGTCTTTCGGAAAAAGCTCGGGCGTAAATCCAGCTGGGAAAACTTCGCTCGGATCTTTGCTTGATATTATCAGGCACAGTTTCACGATTCCAATCCACCCACCGCCCCCCTATGCCCAGCCACACCACCACCCCCATAGCGTTCTCACTGCTTTTTATTGGAGTCAGTTTTGGCGCGCCTCCCGAAGCGGCTTTTAAAGCGCAGGATATCGATACTCAGATTCAAATCGGGTACGGCATCGCGATCGCGGACGTGAACGGCGATAAAAAGCCCGACATCGTTCTTGCCGACCAACACACCGTGCAGTGGTACGAAAATCCCTCGTGGAAAAAGCATGTCATCGCGGAGAACTTGACCACGCGCGACAATGTTTGCGTTGCAGCGCAGGATATCGACGGAGACGGCAAAGCGGAGATCGCCGTGGGCGCCCAATGGAATCCCGGCGAGACAACCAATTTGGAGCAAAGCGGCGCGGTGTTTTACCTGATTCCCCCGGCGGACCGGACGGGCCGGTGGGAGCCGGTGAAGCTTCCTCATGAGCCCACGGTGCATCGCATGCACTGGGTCATGGCGCCATCTGGCAAATGGGAACTCATCGTCAAGCCGCTGCACGGTCGGGGCAATGTGAACAGCGCTGGCGACGGGAGCCGCGTCTATGCGTACAGCATGCCGGCTGATCCGAAAGCGCCTTGGACAACCTCGCTCGTGAGCGACTTCACGCACGCCAGCCACAATTTCCATCCCATCAACTGGGACAATGATCCCGAGCACGAACTGCTGACCGCAGCCAAAGAGGGCGTTTTCTGGTTGGGACGAAGCTCTGGGAACTGGAAAAACCGACAGATCTCGAATTCATGGGCGGGAGAGGTGCGCGACGGGAAGCTGCCAAGCGGTCGTCGTTTCATCGCGACCATTGAGCCGATGCACGGAAGCAACGTGGCCGTGTACACGAACAAGACAAACGAGAAGGGAAAGGCCCTCTGGGACAAGCAAACCCTTGATCAATCCCTCAAGGACGGGCACGCCGTCGCGGTGCAAGACTTCCTTGGGACCGGTAGCGACCAGATCGTGGTTGGCTGGCGCGCGATGAATCCGAAGGGAAGCCCCGGCGTGCGTTTGTTCGCCCCCGTGGATCCCGAGGGCAAGGAGTGGCGCGCAACCGAACTTTCCGGAGACGCAGTAGCGATCGAAGACCTGAAGGCGGCAGACTTGGACGGCGACGGCAAGCCCGACCTCATTCTCGCAGGCCGCCAGACCAAGAACCTCCAGATCCTCTGGAACAAAACCTCGTCTTCCAAGTAGGTTTTGAGGGTTCGTTGATTTTCCGTTGCGGTGACAGTTGGCGGGCCCGCCATTCAAAAATTTTCAGTCATCAGCGCATCAATGTGATCTTGATGCGCTTAGTCAGTCGCAGATCCTGATGAAGAAGAATCGGGACCAATCGAGACCAAAACTGCCCTGAAAAAATTTCCGCTCCGCTCAAATCCCCCCACCGCCCCCTCGTTCTCCGCCGGAGTCCCTCCGGCTTCGACTCGGGTGCCTCACACCTCAGCGCTCCGCGCTTCAGCTCTAAGGAACTGAACTGAGGGCCACCCGGAAGCCGCGGTTGTTGCCCCGGTCATCCGGGCCGTCGTTGCTGCGGTTGGCAACCGCGCAGTTCCCCGCGTAGTAGCCCCAGTTCCCGCCCCGGATCACCCGGTGTCCAGTTTTCACATCCAACCCATCCCACATCCATTCAGACGCATTCCCTCCAAGATCGTAAAACCCCAGCACGTTCATTTTGAAACTACCCACCGGGGCTGTTCCTTTGATGCCGTCCACCCCAACCTTCGCTGGATCCTCCTTCCCGTCTTCTGCCACTGTGTAATTCCCGTCATCCCAATTCGGAGGATAGTAATCTCCCCACGGATACTTGCTCGTTCCTACTGCCGCATCCCACTCCACGTTCGTTGGAAGCCTCCATTCTTTCCCTGTAGCCTTGCTCACCCACTCGCAAAACTTCTTCGCATCATTCCAACTCACCATCACGATCGGATGCTCGTCGTTCTGCTCAAAATCTTTGCTTGGCTGCTTCCAATCCGGCAGCCCCTCAGCCTTCAGGTACAGCTTCCATTCTCCAACAGTAAACTCTGTCTTGCTCAGCAAAATCTTGGTGCCGGGCACAGGCAGCATCTTCACCTCCAACCGGCGTACAAGCTCAGGGATGACGCTGAGGTCCTTCTTACGATCTTTCCAGAAATTGCCAAGCGTGCTCGATAGGGCCATCGCCTCGTATTGGCGCCCTTGAGCGTTCAGCTCTTCAAACAGACGCCCTTTTGCCTTCGTGTCATTGGTGTCCTGCTCCGTTTGCTGAATGAGCTCTTCAGTCAGCTTCAGGTTCTTTAGCGCCTGCTCATCCTCTTTCGCGAACCGATACTCTTTCACCGCCTCAGGCCACCTGACCATCACCTGCAATACATTCCCTCGGATCCGATGATACTCTGCCACTTCAGGCTGCAGATCCACAGCGTTGGAGGCTGCCTCCAGTGCCTCCTCTAAATTTCCACTTTGCACTGCATCTGCTGCGCGCAATGCAAAGGTAGGCGCGCTCGCACGCAGACGAGCCAGTGCCGCACTAGCCTTGCGTCCTTCAACCACCACCTTTGCACTGAAGCCGCTCACGACCACCAGCATAGCCGCAGCAGATCCAGCCAACACCTTATTGCGACCTACCCACAACTTGATCCGCTTTACGGTTCCAGCGTCCTCGGCATTGGTTGCAAACCCGTTCTGATACCTCTCAATGTCACCAGCAAACGATTCCACGTTCCCGTAGCGCTTGTTGCGATCCGTCGCCATCGCCTTGAGCGTCACCGCTTGCAATGCCTCTGGCACTTCAGCGCCCATGGCATTTGGCGCACCCACGGTCACGGCAGCCTTGCCCCCACGTTTAGTCACCATCGAACTAATGTTCCCGTTCTTCACCTTGGTGAGCACTTCATCCAAGGTCGTCCCGTCAATCGGTGGTCTAAGCGTGAGGATTGCATAAAGAATTCCACCCAGGCTGTAGATGTCAGAACGCGCATCCAGCTCGGCAACCATGCCCATGGCCTGTTCCGGCGACATGTACTGTGGAGTACCCATGACTTCACCTTCCATGGTCATGCCATAATCGCCGGTGTCGTTGACTCTTGAAACGCTCGAGCCCTGTTCTTCACGTTCACCCATCACCTTTGCAAGCCCCCAGTCCATCACCAGCACCTCGCCGTACTCGCCCACCATGATGTTCTCGGGCTTGAGATCCCGGTGAAGAATGCCTTTGCTGTGGGCGAACATCATCGCGTCACAAACTTTCCGAAAAATGGTCAGCAGCGTGGCTCGTGGATAGTCTTTGATCGCTGCAGCATCCCCATCGCGGATGAGGTTCAAGACAGCCTGCAGCGTGCGGCCTTTAACCAGCTTCATCGAGTAAAACGGTCGACCCTGCGCATCAACGCCAATGTTGTGGATTGGGACAATGTTTGGATGCGCGAGCTGAGCCAGCACCTTGGCCTCTTTATAAAAACGCGGATCTTCACCGTCTTCACTCACGCTGCTGACCTTCACCGCCACATGCCGCTCCAATTGCGGATCTTCGCCAAAGTAAATCTGTCCCATCCCACCCCGGGCGATTTCACGAACGAGGGTGTACTCGCACAGGGTAGATGCCTTATCCGTTGAGCTTGATTGCGCAGAGG
>JBILKY010000207.1:0-6801 GCA_044376395.1 Chthoniobacteraceae bacterium
GTGTAGCTCACCCCGCCACTATGGGGGGCTTCCGCTCAAAATGCCAACGGCGGACTCTTTCTTGGTCAAATTTTCGCGGTTGAGGCGGGTTTCCGAGAATGCGCACTCTGGATCCCAGTTTTTGAGCGAAAGCCTTGCCGCAGTGTGGGCCGTTCATTATCTTGCCGCTTCACCTCTAAAACCATCCCCCGATGAAAAATACCCCGCGTCCCTTGTCGGTGCCCTTTGCATTGTTCGCAGCGGCCACCGTGGTAGCCAGTTCACTGAGTGCTGCGGACTCGCAGCCAGCCCCAGTCCAGCCCGGCGGCAAGTTGCCAAAGCCGGTGGACATCAAGCTTGTGAAAGTCGCCGACGGCCTTGTCGATCCTGGTCACGTTTCATCGCCCAAAGATGGGTCGGGGCGCCTCTTCGTCTGCGAACGCAACGGGTTGGTCCGGACCATCAAGGATGGAAAGTTGTTACCAAAGCCTTTCCTCGACCTGAAAGACAAAACGATCAGCTCCTTCCTCGAGGAGGGTTTATATGGGATCGAATTCCATCCGAAGTTCAAAGAGAACGGGCTCTGCTACGTGAGCTATTCGGACCTCTGGTTCAATGGCGCAACGATGCTGGTAGAGTACAAGGTATCGAAAAACAACCCCGACAAGGCTGATGTCGAAAGCGCGCGGGTCATCATGCAGATCGACTATCCGTACTGCAATCACCACGGTGGCAAGATGGTTTTCGGTCCGGATGGTTACCTCTATATTGGAGTCGGCGACGGTGGATGGGAGGGTGATGTCATCAGTGCCGGGCAGGATTTGCACACATGGCTCGGGAAAATGTTGCGGATTGACGTGAACAGCAGCACAAGTGACCGCGCTTACAGCATTCCAAAGGACAACCCGTTTATTACTCCACTCCAGCAGATGACACTGTTCGGGGTTTCAGAACTTCAGTTCTCAAAGATTCACCCTAGGGCAAAGCCTGAAATTTGGGCTTACGGCCTGCGGAATCCGTGGACGTTTTCCTTCGACCGTAAGACCGGTGAAATGTACATTGCGGATGTCGGGCAGAATCACTGGGAGGAAATCGATTTACAGCCCTCGAACAGCAAGGGTGGTGAGAACTACGGCTGGAAGATGATGGGCGGAAGTCACCCATTTCCAATCGAGCTGGAAAAGGGCGCGCCGCGGATTGGTGTTCTGCCGATTGCGGAATACAGCCACGTGGATCAGGGCATCTGCGTGGTGGGGGTTGGAGTTTACCGCGGCAAGGACTACCCGAGCCTTGATGGCACCTATTTCAGCTGCGACTGGGGTTCCGGAAAAGTGTGGGGAATGCAGCGTGATGCGGGTGGGAAATGGCAGATGCAGGAGTTGCTCGATCTCGACACTCCAATCCGCCCGACGAGCGGAGGCGAGGATGAGGCTGGAAACCTATACATCACGCACGCCTCGGCGAATTACGGAAGTCCGGTTGATCCTGCAGCGGGTGAGCGCGGCGCAGTCTGGAAAATCGTATCGGCCGACAAAGTGCCGGCAGGCGCTGAGATCGCGCCACTGCAGAAAAAATAAGGCTCAGCTTCTCGAGGCTGTGTTCGGGCTGCCCCGCACTACTGGCGTGGCAGCTTGCATCTCTTCCTTGAATGCCGTTTTCAAACCGATCTGAATCCGTGAAAAATCCCCCTTTCCCTCCTCGTTCCTTAACGCTGCATAGCATCTCGATGGTGGGTGTTTTTGCAGTCGCAAATCTTTCGCTTGTCGCTGCCGAGCAAAAGCCAGCCGACATTGCGGGGCATGCGGCTGCGCATGAGGCGATGGGTTTGAAAAAAGAACTCATCGAAGGGCTGACTTCCGCGGACTTCCTAAGGTTGTCTGAAAAGCCGAAGACTGTTCTGCTCACTGTTGTCGCAGCGTATTCCTCCAATAACTACGGGATGAATTTCAATGGTTTTGCATATGGAAACGCCACCTACACAATTCCCGCTGGATGGACTGTGGAGGTGACCTTCATCAACCCGAGTCCGGTGCCGCATAGCGCGATTGTTTTGGAGCGGGATCAGGTGAAAAAACTCCAAGTGTCCGAGCCCGCGTTTAAAGGAGCGGCTGTGGTGAATCACATCACCGGCATTAGCACCAGTAAGTCGCAATTTCAGTTCGTGGCTGATGAAGCGGGGGAGTACGCGATTGCCTGCGGTTTTCCGTCCCATTCTCTCGCTGGACATTGGATCGCTCTTGACGTCAGTGCCTCCGCGAAAGTGCCTGTGCTCAAGCTCGGGGAGGCTGAGCCTGTTCAGGCTTCACCGCCGAAAAAGTAGTCGCATTCGCTTAGTGAATCTCACGCCGATGCGCATGACTTCTAGCCAAAAATTTCGTGGCCGCTGCGGATGAAACTTCTGTCTTGGAATGTAAACGGCCTGCGTGCCGTCTTGAAAAAAAACTTCAACGAGTTCCTCGCTGCTGAATCCCCTGATATTCTTGCAGTTCAGGAGACGAAGTGTGCTCCGGCAGATGTGGTTTGCGAGTGGCCCGGATATCACGTCTTTTGGAGCAGCGCAGAGAAAAAAGGCTACTCTGGAACGGCGATTTTCACGCGATTAAAGCCGCTGAACGTGCGCGAGGGAATCGGCGTGGAGGAGCATGACCGAGAGGGGAGGGTGTTAACTGCGGAATACGACTCCTTTTTTTTGGTGAACGTCTACGTCCCCAATTCAAAAAGGGAACTAGAGCGCCTGCCATACCGGCAGGAATGGGATCGTGCTTTTTTGAGACATCTTCAAAAACTCGATGCGAGTAAGCCGGTGGTTTTCTGCGGGGATTTTAACGTCGCACATCAGGAGCGTGATCTCGCGCGTCCCAAGCAAAACACCAGGACTCACGGGTTCACCTCGGAGGAGAGGGCGGGGTTTCAGGGATTTATTGATGCCGGGTTTGTGGATTCATTCAGGGAATTCGAGCAGGGGAGCGGGCATTTTACTTGGTGGAGTCTGATGGCTGGAGCTAGGCCCCGGAACATCGGGTGGCGGATTGACTATTTTCTGACGAGCAAATTGCTCGTTCCAAACCTGACCCGTGCGTGGATCATGCCTGAGGTGATGGGTTCCGATCATTGCCCAGTCGGCTTGGAGCTTTCGATTTGATGCTGCACTGAATCTCTTCGCTAGGGGCATGAGGAAATCATTCGCATCCAGTAGATTTTTCCTACTAATCCGTGGGGTTTGTGGGTCTGCGTAGGTGTCACGAGCCTTCCCCCCTTGATGAGAAGTTTTCTGCCAACGTTCACCGCTTGCGCGTTGCTTTTTGCGCCTGCAATTCAGGGTGCGGCTCCGGCCTTAGTGAAGCCGAACGTTGTTTTGTTCGTTGCTGAAGGACTAGGGTATTCGGACCTTGGTTGCTACGGCGGAGAAGCACAAACGCATTATCTCGATTACCTCGCGAATAATGGCGTGCGGTTTTCACAGGCCTACAGTGCAGGTCGAGGAACCGACACTCGGATGGCTGTGTTGAGCGGTTATTATCCACAGCACTCGAGCGAAGGAGTGGTGAGTGCAGGCCGGATCTTACCCGCATTTTTAAAAAACGCGGGGTATAGCTGCTACCATGCGGGCGTATGGGACTTTGCCATGGACCCGTGCACTGTGGGATTCGACCGTTCTCTGGCGAACATCGCGGCGAGAGAATCTGATGGACCGCCGGTTCTCATGCGCGATGGCAAGCGGCTTTCTATGGACGCCGTGAAGGCGGGATCTTTCGAGAGTATCACCTCCGGTTTGATTGATTTTCTGCAGGAACATTCTACACAAACTGGATCTCGGCCTTTCTTTGCTTACGTCGCGTTGGATTCAGTGGATGTTGAAGGGGCGCCGAACGCAGGGGAGGTAGAAGTGGATCTCAGCAGGTTCCATGTTGGGACAGACGTTTTGAGGAAAGAAAGATTGGAGCGGTTGTGGGAAGGCGGGTTGGCCGCGCATGCAGAACTTTCAACCCCATCCGTGCCTGCCGTTGGTTGGACGGCCTTGCCTGACGAAAGTCAGAGGCGTGTTCAGCGCGCAATGGCTCTAAGAACCGCAGCTATCGCCAGAATGGATGAAGCGGTCGGAAGGGTGCTCGAGCAAGTCAAACGCATGGGCGCTTGGAATCAGACGATCGTGCTGTTTGCCAGTAGTTCGGGAGTCACAACCCACGGGGAAGCGGACCGAGCGCAGATTGCTTCGGTTGCGAACACACCGTTCCGATTTTGGGGCGAGACGGTTTTTGAGGGGGGAATCGCGAGTCCTCTGATCGCGCACTGGCCCGCGGGAGTGAAGTCAAAAGACAGGCTCCGGGAGCAGGTGGTGCATGCCATCGATTTGGCGCCGACCATTTTAAGGCTGACTGGCGCGCTTTGGCCCAAGAAAACAGGGGACGCGGAAGTGCCCGCAGCCGACGGGGTGGATGCGAGCGCTGCGCTTATAGAGAACAAAGCATTGAATCAGAGGGCGTTGTGGTGGCAGATTGGCGATGCTCTGGCCTTCCGACTCGGGGACTGGAAGTGGCTTGAATCCAGCGATAAAACTCAGGAACTCTTTTACTTGAAAGCAGACCGTTCCGAGACTCGCGACCTGGCGTCTGCGAATCACGACAGGATTAAGGAAATGGAGCTGCAGTGGAGAAAAATGCAGGCTCGATTTAAGAAAGACATGACAGAACCCGTTGTGGTGCAGCAAAAAGGTGAAGGCAATTAGAGGAATGGGTTTATTTTCGCAAAAAAGGGATTGCACGCTCACCCGACCCGTGCGAATGTGAGCCCGTTCTGGGGGGAACAGCAGCCCTCCGAGTGCCCTACGGCCTCGGGGGGCTGCAATTTTTTTGCCCACAGGCTTCCTGCTCCCAGAGCAGACGGGGTGTCGGCTGGCTTCGCAGATGCGATCGGATGCCTTTTCTGCCTGTGCCGATTTTGTGTGGCGTAAATCAAGGCTTCCATCCTCCGCCCGATGTTCCTCCAATAGGGTACTATGCTTCTGTGGCGGGAACCCTTACCGAGCTCTTGGTTGCCGAAAGTGCGCGCGAATCTCGCCGGCGTTCTGGTAGACCACGCCCATCTGGAACGGAAAGCCGCGACTACCGCGTTGAATTTGGAGAAGTATCGGGAGCTTTATCACGAGGTCAGTGCGCTGAACGCCATTGCGATGGAGGAGTTACAGCATTTCGAGCAGGTACTTGGACTCCTCAGGCAGAGAGCGATTCCATTTGGTCAACCGATGCGAAGTCCGTGGATCAGCGCCATGATGGCATCGCTACGGAAGGGACGTCGCGAACAGGTGATAGATCACTTAATTGTGTGTGCGCTTATTGAGGGCCGAAGCTGCGAGAAGTTTCAGATTCTCGCCGAGGGCATCCGAGATCTGGACCCAAAACTTGCAGAGTTCTATGCGAGTCTGGTTCAGAGCGAAGGGAATCACTATGCAACGTACCTCATCATGGCGCGGTCCATTGACGAGGATGAAACCCGTCGTCGACTTGATGCATTCTTAGATTTGGACGCGCAGCTGATTAGCAAGCCGCATGAGCTGCCGATTCTTCATTGATTCGGCCGGCGCGAGAAAAGCGTTATTTGCGTCTGCCTCGATTGCTTGGGATCAGAGGTAAATTTTTAAATTCGCGAACAGCGGCAAAATAAAAATGTATGTGTAAAAGACTCCTAGACCTGCCGAAGCCGACGAAAGCCGTTTCTACCCCAACATTTTTGAGAGTGGTCTCTCCCCTCACTCTTAGCTTGGCTGCTTCACTTGTGCTCGCCTCGAATCTCTTTGCAGATAACTGGCCGATGTGGCGCGGCCCCCTTGGGACGGGAGTTGCGAAAGAAAAGCAGCTGCCCACCCGATGGGATTCGCAAACAAACGTGAAATGGAAAACGCCTTTGCCGGAGCGCGGTAACAGCACGCCGGTGATCTGGGAGAAGCGTGTGTTCCTCACGCAAGCAAGAGCGGCTCAAAGATTGGTGGTCTGTTTGAATCGCGCGGACGGAACGGTTCTCTGGGAGAAGGGCACGGACTACGCCGGCCCCGAGAAGTTTCACCCAACAAATACGCCGTGCGCTGCATCGCCGGCGACGGACGGAGAAATTGTTGTCGCAAATTTCGGATCCGCCGGGATTTTTGCATTCGACTTTGAGGGCAGGAAATTATGGCAGGTCGATCTTGGGCCGGTGACTCATCAGTGGGGATACGCGGCATCGCCCGTTTTGGATAGCGAGCGCTGTTACATCCATTTCGGTCCGGGAACAAACCACATGGTCGTGGCGCTTGAGAAGCGGTCTGGTAAAAAGCTTTGGCAGGTGGATGTACCGATTGAACACCCGAGCGAACGCACCGATGGCTTTGCCGGAAAACAGGGGGAGGTGGGGTCGTGGAGTACGCCCATTCTCGTTCAGGAAAATCAGCGGACCGAGCTCGTCGTGAGTTTACCGGGAAGGCTTGCTGCGTTTGATCCGGAAAGCGGGGCGGAACTTTGGCGTTGCGGTGGATTGAATCCGCTGCTCTACACCTCCGCGATGGCTGGTGAGGGTGTGGTGATCGGGGCGGGCGGATATGGTGGCAGTACGGTCGCTGTGCGGCCAGGTGGGGTTGGCGATGTCACTGAACAACGAATGTGGCACAAACTACGTGATAAACAGCGTATCGGAAGCGGTGTGATTGCCAAAGGCCACCTGTTTATTCTCAACACACCGGGCACTGCGCAATGCATTAGCCTCAAAACAGGAGACACGGTTTGGGAGCAACGATTGAGCGGCACCGGATCCCGCTCGGAGAGCTGGTCATCCATGATCTTGGTTAACGAT
>JBILKY010000208.1:0-6741 GCA_044376395.1 Chthoniobacteraceae bacterium
GATCTACAGCTGGACTTGAGGATGCGACCCGATTTGGAGAACTGTTCGTATGCGGAATGCCTCAAGGTTGTTGCGGGTAGCGCCGCGAGGGCTGGAAAGGCGGCCGGCATTCTCCTGCGGGATGTGGCGGAGATCGCTCAACACCGGGAGATGGGATTCAACATGCTTGCGGTGGATTCGGATCTCGGCATTTTGCGAAAAGCCTATGTGGCGGTGACCGGTGCCGCGCCGGCGCCTTAGTTCAGAGGCTTCGCGGGCAGTTCCCGTTCTGGTTTTGCGAGACGCTTGCCGTTTTGCCTCGGCGGGTGAGAGTTGGTTTGAGCATACGCGTTGCGCGCGAAATGCGATTCACTTGTGGGGTTTGGATGTTGGCGGGTTCAAAGGGCGAGCGGGTGATGTGGCTACGGCGGTGTGGGTGTAGGTTGATTTGCAAATGCTGTGGATGAAATCGATTCAAGTTTACGATCCAGCGATGTGCTGTTCGACCGGGGTATGCGGCACGCAAGTCGAGCCCGATCTCGTGAGTTTTGCAGCGATGCTTTCGCAATTCCGAAGTCATGGAATTGAGGTGGAGCGTTACAATCTTGCGCAGCAGCCTCTGGCATTTGTGCAGAATGCGGCTGTGAGAACCGTCCTCGAGACGGACGGAGTCACTGCCCTGCCCTTGATATTCTGGGACCGCACTTTGCGGCTACAAGGCCGTTATCCGAACAAGGATGAAAGACCGGACTGGTACCGGGCGGCGCACAATCTGTCCGATTCGAATACGCTCGGTTCGACGCAATGAAACTGCCGCTGTACAATCCTGAGCCCGCGCTCGCCACGCGGTTCTTATTTTTTACGGGAAAAGGCGGCGTCGGGAAGACTTGTCTTGCCTGTGCAACAGCGCTCAAGTTTTCGGAGGTGGGCAGGCGCGTTTTGTTGGTAAGCACGGATCCGGCTTCAAACTTGGATGAGGTGTTGCAGACTGCGCTCGCAAGCAAACCGACGGCGGTTGCTGGTGCGCCGGGGTTGCTGGCGATGAACATCGATCCGGTCGCTGCCGCGGCCGCCTACCGCGAGCGATTGGTTGGTCCGATGCGGGGGGTCCTCCCTGCCGCCGCGATTGATAGCATGACGGAGCAGCTCTCGGGTGCGTGCACCACGGAGATCGCAGCGTTTGACGAGTTTTCTGGGTTGATCGGCGATCCCACAGCCGCGGTGGATTTTGACCATGTGATCTTTGACACGGCGCCCACTGGACACACGCTGCGGTTGATGGGGCTGGCGAAGGCGTGGGACGAGTTTTTGGCAAATAACACATCGGGGAGCTCCTGCCTTGGTCCGCTTGCTGGACTGTTGAAGCAGCGCGGCATTTATGAGGCGACGGTGCGCGTCCTTGGTGATGTGGCTGCCACCACGCTTGTGCTTGTCACCCGTCCACAGACTGGCGCGCTCCGCGAGGCGCAACGGACGGGCGCGGAGTTGCGGGCGATCGGGGTGGGGAATCAGATGTTGGTGGTGAACGGCACCTTTGAGTCCGACTGTGCGTCGGATCCTGTGGCGCAGGCGATGCAGGGCCGGAGCGAGTCCGCGTTGTCGGAGGCCGGAGAATTTATCCGGAGCATGCCGTGCTTCGGCGTCCCAATGCTGGGGTTCAACATCCTTGGGGTCGGTGGACTGAGGCTGCTTCTGGGCGGGCGCGCTGCAACGCCTGTGGGCGGGCCGCAGAGCCAACCGTGGAGTCCTCCAAAGCTTGAAAGCCTGCGCGATCTGGTCGCGGCGATTGAGGGGCAGGGGAGCGGAGTCGTGATGACGATGGGCAAAGGCGGCGTTGGAAAAACAACGGTTGCGGCGGCCATTGCGGTGCTGCTTGCAAAGCGCGGGCACCGTGTGCACCTGAGCACGACGGATCCCGCTGCCCATATTGCGCAGACTTTGAACGGAACAGTGGAGGGGCTTTCAATCAGCCAGATCAACCCATTGGTCGAGACCGAGGCTTACAGGCGGGAGGTCATGGATTCGCACCGGCATGATTTGGATGAGGCGGGAGTCGCCCTTTTGCGGGAGGACCTGCGTTCGCCGTGCACGGAGGAGATTGCCGTGTTCCGCGCATTCGCGCGCGAGGTGGCCGCTGGCGCGCGTGGGTTTGTGGTGCTCGATACGGCGCCCACCGGCCACACTCTGCTGCTGCTGGACGCAAGTGCTGCTTTCCAAAGGCAGCTTCAGCGGCAGGCGCGCGCCGCGCAACCCGAGGAAGTGCTGCTTCTCGCCGAGCGTCTGCGAGACCCGGTCTTCACAAAAATGCTCCTGATCACACTTCCGGAGGCCACGCCCGTGCACGAGGCGGCGGCGCTGCAGACGGACTTGCGGCGTGCGGGGATCGAGCCGTTCGCGTGGGTGATCAATCAAAGTTTGCTGTTCAGCGGTTCGCGTGACGCGCTGCTGGCTCAGCGCGCGGCAGCCGAGCGGCGTTATGTGACGGAGGTGGTCGAGCAGCATGCGAGCCGCACCGCCTGGGTTCCATGGATGCCCGCCGAACCTGTGGGGCCGGACGCTCTTCTGAGTTTGGCGGAGCTCAACGCGCCGGGGCGGTGACGTGTGCGTTTTTTTGTACGAAGTACTAATGCTTTTTCTTTCCGCCGTGGTTTTTCTCGTCAGGTGCCACGGGCAGCGGAACGAAATCACGCTCTAGGATCATCCACTCCTGTAACGCGGCCTTGAGCTGCTTTTCGGTGGCAGCGGTCTCAGGCTTGCCCGCAAGGTTTTTCAGTTCGAATGGATCCGCTAGAAGGTCGAAAACCTCGAACATCGGGCGCCGAGCCGCGAAGTACAACGCGTCCTGCGCCGGGGCTAGCTTGCCGTTCTCGTGCATCTGAACAATCTCCTTCCAAAAACGTTCCCCTCCGAAGTCCACCGGAGCATAGGGAAGCTCCCCCATCGCGTTGTAAATGAGCTTGTGCGTTTTGCCGACCACGACGCGGGCGAGGTCGAATCCGGCGCTGGTCCCGGGCAGAGCCGAGCCGTGTGCACCTCTTTCCGCGAAGACAAATTTGCGGCCTTCAAAAGACTCGCCCTTGAGAAGTTTCACGAAGCTCTTTCCCGTCATCTCTTTGGGCACAGGCTGTCCCGCTGCCTCCAGAAAAGTGGGCGCCAAGTCTTCAGCGCTCACTAATTCAGCGCTAGAAGTTCCGGGCTTCACCTTGCCGGGCCAGCGGATGATCAGCGGGACGTGGATCCCAAACTCGTACAGCGTCCCCTTTCCACGGAATTGCGAGCACCCGTTGTCGCCCATGAACGCCACGAGCGTGTTCTCGGTGAGGCCGCGCGTTTCCAACTCCTCGATGACCTCCCCGAAGAACATGTCAAAGTGCGCGATCTCGTCGTAATAGGATGCGAAATCCTCGCGCACGAGTTGCGTGTCGGGATAGTGGGCTGGCAGCCTGAGCTTTGCAGGATCGTGCAACTCCGGGCCCTTGGTGCTGAGTGGACGATGCGGGTCGTTGGAGCAAAGTTGGAGGAAAAACGGTTTACCTTTCGCGTTAGCGCTCAGGAACTCCTTGAACTGACCGAGGGATGCGGTGTTTTCCCCCGCAGTTTTGACGTAATCCAGGCGGTCTGGGAAAGTTGCGAGGCGGTGTTTTGCGATGATTTCCTTTGATTCTGCTGAAGTGCCTGCGCCGTCCATGTGGTAGGTCCTGCCCGCGACCCCGGTGTACCAACCGGCTGCGCGCAAAACCTCCGGGTAGGTATTCACGTCACGCGGGAGCGCGGCGGAGAATCTGGACATGGCGATCCCCACGGGCGAACGGCCGGTGAAAATCGTCGCGCGGGAAGGCACACATTGGGGGGCCATAACGTACATGCGTTCAAAGCGCATGCCCTCGGATGCAAACTTGTCGAGGTTCGGCGTTTTGATGTCGGGATTACCGTAGCAGCTGACATGTGGATAGCTGTGGTCATCCGACAAAATGAGGAGGATGTTCGGCTTATTTTCCGCGGCATGCACGGTTGCAGCGAGCGCGCATGTCAGGAGGGCGAAGAGTAAATTTTTCACGGTTTAGAACAGAGGGTATGTTTGCGGGTGGTCGGTGGCGTGACGAACACCGGAAAAGCGGATTTGTTGCTTGGAAATCTATGCATGAATGGCTCGGAGACGGCTCGCAATATAGCGTTTGTTGGGCATTTGAATCGCCAGATTGAAGGGTTGAAGCGTAGGGTTGCGCGCACTCAGAACACACCGTGAAACCTCCCCTTGTTCTCGCTATTTCGTTGCTGACCGGATCGCTCGTCTGTTGCGCGCAGGACTCGCCCACGAGCACAAGCCCTCTTTACCGCGAGGCGCTCAGCGAATTCACGAACATGAAGACCACGCTGTATCAGCATAAGACGGAGGTGGACCGAGCGGCTGGCAGCTACAAGTACGACTGCGTGGAGTTTGTGTCCTACGCGCTGCGGCATGCGGCTCCAATCGCATGGGACTCGATTTTTCGGGCGAGGGGACTTGCCAAGGGCCGGGTGCCGAGCCCGTCAAGTTATCAGCAGTTTTTCGCGGGTTTGTGGGAGAAGCCGCAGGCGGGCTGGGAGGCGGTTCGGGGTGTCAAAGATTTGCAGCCCGGTGACGTGGTTTCGTGGGATTACAAAACCGAGCGCGCCACAGGGCATGCGGTGGTCGTTGCGAGTCTGCCAAAGCAAATCTCGGAAGACAGTTGGGAGGTGCAGGTCTACGACTCGACTTCAACGCCGCACGGAGGGGATTCTCGGCCGACCGACGAACGCGCGCAGATCTATGACGTCACGGGCCGGCGCAGCGGGCTCGGTACCGGAGCGATGGCCTTCACGGCTGATCCCGCCACGGGTGCACTCACTGGGTATCGATGGACGACGAAAGGGAAGGTGATCCTGTGTCCAATCGGCGCCGGGCGCCCCAAGGAATGACCCTTTCGCGACTATGCGCACTGGCTGCGCCGTCGTAACTGGAGCCGATGTTCTTCTCTCCAACCATGGTGCTTTTGAATGAGGAGGAAGCTTCGCGGATTAATTTGTAAAACGAATTGGCCGCGACAGGTGTGTGTCCGGCGTTTTTTACTCTGTCTAATCGCCGGATGAATTCCTTTTGATCTTCGCAGGCAAAAAACAAAGCCGCGCCTCTGATTGAGGACGCGGCCTTTGAGTAGACCCTTTCCGACAAGAGTCGTCGGGCGGTTGAAGCTCTTTGTGAGTGATTAGCGCATCATCAGGGCTTGCCTGGAGCGCTTGATTTCCCGCGTGATCTTGCGGTGGTAGCGTGCCGACATGCCGGTGATGCGGCGAGGCAGGATTTTGCCGTTTTCGGTGATGAATTTACGGAGGATGTCCGGATTCTTCCAATCGATCGCGTCGAGGGAAATATCGATGCGACGACGAGGCATCGTGCGGTTTGCACGACGAAAAGCGGAACGGCGGGCTGGTGTTTTTGGCTGCATGAGAGGATCGGATTAAGGGACTACTTGGTTTCCCGGTGAACCGTGCGACGGCGCAGGGAGGGGTTATATTTAAGTTTTTCCAAACGATTCGGAGTGTTTGGGCTCTTTTTGTTGCGAGTTGAGATGTACCGTGAGACAGGTTTGCCTTCTGCGCGGGCCTCGGTGCACTCTAGGATGATAAAGTCGCGTGCCATGGGTGTTGTTTTGAGTTTGGGGTTGTTATTCTTTGGAGTCTAGCGATTGATCCTCGTCCTCGCTCTCTTGGGATTCTTCGTCTGTTAGGCCAAAAAGTGATGTAACAGGAAGCCGTGCCTTGTGCAACTTACCCTGTCTTTCGACCTCGGTCTGACATTCCACAGTGTAGCGTGCGAACGGCAGCGCTTCCAAGCGAGGGGTTGGGATTTGTTTGCCGCTGATCTCGCACACGCCGTAGGTGCCGAGTTCGATGCGCTTGAGGGCCTCCTCAATCTCATAAAGCGCGTCCTGCTCTTGGCTTAGCAGCGATAACGCAAAGTCACGGTCGTAGGCATCGCTGCCGGCATCCGCTTGATGCATGCCGAATGCGCTCGCCTCGCTGCCTTCGGCACGAGAGCGGAGGGTGTCCTTCGCGACTCCGTGCATTGATTCGAGGATTGAATCGCGCAGTTCCAGGATCCGCTCCTTCTGGTCTTTGACCCAGGCAGCGCTGAAATTCGGTTTCGCCATTTTCTTGGGCTTTGCTTCAGCCTCTTCGATCAGGGAAGTGCGCTTGGGTAGAGGAATGGAGCCCACCTTGATCCCGCTTGCCGCTGGTTTCCCGGAAGCCTGGACCGGAGGTGCCTGCTTCGGGGTCTCTTTCGCGGGGCGCTTTCCGGACGCGAGAACCTGAGGCTTCACCGTCTTTTTCTGAGGCGCCGGAGTCGGAGCAGCCGGGGCAGCTTTCAGCGGCTTCAGAGAGGGCTTGGGAGTAGGGGTGACTGAGACTTTGGCTGCAGACGCCTTTACAGGTTGAGCTTTAGGAGCGGCGACTTTGACAGGCGGCTTGGCTGCCATGGAAGGAACCTTGGCTACGGGCTTGGCCGGCGGCGCGGTTTTCTTCGAAACTGGTTTCGCTACTGGTTTCTGAATTTTCTTCGCGGCAGACTTGGGTTTTGCCTGAGCTTTCTTAATCGAGGGTTTCAGCTTCAGCTTCACGCGGAGCTTCACTTTCTTCTTCGACTGCGGGGAGGGCTTTGTCGCTTTTTTCGCTGTAGCAACGGAGGCTTTAGCTTTCAGGCTCAGGGCCTTAGGGGCTACTGCCTTCTGCGCCTTGGGGGCG
>JBILKY010000209.1:0-6740 GCA_044376395.1 Chthoniobacteraceae bacterium
AAAAGCTCACGCCTTGAAAGCGCTGTGCGGGACAGCAAAGTGGAATAGTCAGTCGACATAGAGAAACTCCTTTGAATTCAGCAGTGCGTGGGCGAGGTCCGCCCAGATCCGCGCCTCGTTGCCACTTCCTTCGGCTAGCAGCCGCGACTCGCTTTCAATAAATTCCCGCGCCGCGATTGTTTCTTCCCGCAGCGGAGGACGTGCAAACGCGGTGAGGTACATCTGCTTGAGACGCTCTTCAAAGGACTCAATGGAGAGAACCCGTTGGCTCCATCGGTTTGCTTCGGCAACGACGAAAGGATCGTTCATGAGCATCAGCGCTTGTGCGGGCACGTTGGAAACATTGCGGCGTCCGAACGTACTGAACGGAATCGGCATGTCGAAGGCCAGCAGCATGGGGGGCAGAAAATTCCGGTTGATAGAGATGTAAATACTGCGGCGGCCCCCTCCATCAAGCGGCCCGGATTTGGGACGTCCCCGTCCTTCCATAAATTCCGTGACATGGACCGGAACAAACGCGCCTCCAACCTCCGGGTCCAGGCGGCCTGACACGGTGAGGATTGAATCTCGGATGCTTTCGGCCTCGAGCCGTTTGATGTTCATGCGATGAAAGCTCAAGTTTTCCGGATCCAATGTCTCTGACCTTGGATCGGATGGATGGCTGCTCATCTGGTACGCGCTTGAGAGAACCAGGGAGCGGATCAGTGACTTGATGGACCAGCGCTGCTGTGTCATGAACTCGAAACTGAGCGTGTCAAGGAGCTCTGGGTGCGTTGGTGCTTGGCCTAACACGCCGAGATTATCGACGCTTGGGACAATGCCCCGTCCGAAAAGGTGATGCCAAACCCGGTTTACAATCACGCGGCTTAGCAGCGGGTTGGCGGGATCCGTCATCTGGTTTGCGAGTTCGAGTCTTCCACTGCGGCCGGGTACCTGCAGCGGCTCAGGCCCCGCGATAGCCTCCAAGAGGCGACGTGGAACCGGGGCAAGGGGTTGTTTTGGAGAGCCCCGTTTGAGCTGGAATTCCTCCACGCCCGAGCCGTCGAACATTGCGAGCGCGATGGCGGACTCTTTTTTAAGCCGCTCCTGCTGCTTTTGAATTTCAGCACGCCACTTGCCGGCGGGTTGTTCAATCGCAGTTTTTTCCGATTCTGTTTCTGGACCAAAAAGCTCCCAGTTCTGAATCATCCAGCTGATGAGTTCTGCAGCGGACTCTTCCACGGCATTGCGCTCAAGTTGGTCGGCAGCGGCTTGGAGCGCCTCGATGAAGCTCACGGAAGGGTCATTAGAGGCATCTGAGTTTTTGTTGAAAACAAAACTGGTGGTCAGTCCCTCGCGCTTTTGTGGAAGCGGCGGAGCCGTATCAGAATTGACGACACCAGCGACTTCGAAAAGACCGTCATCGCCGGGAGCGAGCTCCAAATGCAGGCGGTGGCCCTTGTAATTCGAAAGGTTGATTTCAATCCATTGCCATTCGTCCGAGGCCTTCCAAGTTTTAAAGAGCGCACCATGCAGGGGGCCGCCGATCATGTGATGCGAATTGAGCGCCGCGTAGGCGCTGCCGGCGCCTCTCACAAGACACCAGACTTTGCTTGCCTCGACCGTGAACTCACGTGTGCGGAGTGTCTGGCCGCTTCCATTAAACCCCTTGAGCGCCCCGGGATCGTTGTCGCCGCGACGCTTCAGTCCTGCAAATAACTCATGCCGCCGCGCCGCGGGTTGCGTGGTTACCGCATTGAAAGGCCGAGTGCCTTCCAGATTGACTTGAAGCTGGCCGAGTCTCGCGGGAGCGCTCCCGAAGGCGGATC
The DNA here is from genome assembly GCA_044376395.1 of Chthoniobacteraceae bacterium. Lineage (GTDB taxonomy): Bacteria > Verrucomicrobiota > Verrucomicrobiia > Chthoniobacterales > Chthoniobacteraceae > Chth-196. The sequence continues at coordinate 1,809 of JBILKY010000209.1, forward strand.
CCGCCTGCATCCAGCTTGTCGGCGAGTCTCCGGTATAATCCTCCAAAATTCGAAAGGACGGATCTTTCAACGGGTCCAGAGGCGGAGTGGGAGTGATTTCCTGCGGAGTGCGGTTGGTGAGAATCGCGTTTGCAATTTTTTGCAGGGGATGACCGCTTGTTTCTGCGGCGCTTTTCAGTGCGCGGGCGAGACGGCTGACTGGTTCGGTGGCCGTGTTCGGCGCTGATTCGGCGGTCCCGTCTGCCGCGGCTTTCCGGGCTGCGGGCAGTATTTCGCTCAAGCGATTCGCTCCGCGCTTGAGGATGGCGGCCAACGGGCGGCGCAATTCGTTGTCTGAATCGGCTTGGATGCGGGCGAGGGATTTCGCCACGTCGCGCTCGACCTCCATCGTCTCAAAACGCGCGAGTTGGCGGCCGCTGCTGATCAAGAAGCCGCTCATCGCGTAGTAATCCTTTTGGGATATCGCGTCGAATTTGTGATCGTGACAGCGTGCGCAAGCGACAGTGACTCCAAGGAAAGTCTTGCTCATCACATCGAGTTGGTTGTCGATGCGATCCACTTCGTCCTGGCGGATGTCTACGGGTGAATGCACTTCCTCGCCAAGAAACCAAAAGCCGGTCCCGAGGATGGATTCGTTCGCGCCCGTTTGCGGATTCAGCCTCGCCGCGATCAAGTCGCCTGCGACGTGTTCCTTCACGAATTGATTGTATGGAACGTCGGCATTGAACGCCCGGATGAGATAGTCCCGGTACTGCCATGCATTTGGGATCGGGTGGTCGAACTCGTGTCCGCGTGTGTCCGCGTACCGCACCAGATCCATCCAGTGGCGCGCCCAGCGCTCCCCAAAGTGCGGTGATTTTAACAACCGGTCGACCAGCGCCTCGATGGCATTCGGTGATTTGTCATTCAGGAAATCCTCGATCTCGCTCGAGGATGGCGGCAGGCCCGTGATGTCGAAGCTCAGCCTCCGGATCAGTGCAGTGCGGCTCGCGGGCGGGGCTGGTGGAAGGGACTTTGATTCAAGCCCCGCAAGGATGAAGTGGTCCGGTGTCGAGCGCGGCCACGATTTGAGTTGCACCTCAGGTCGCGCATGGAAAGCGGGCGGCGTCCAGCACCAGTGATCTTTTTTGCGTTGAGACAGGTCGAATTTTTTTGAAGACAGTGATGATCCACCGCCGGGCCATGCGGCGCCGTCTTTGATCCAACGCTCAAAATCCTGAACTTGGCCCTGCGACAATTTTCCACCCGACTTCTGAGGTGGCATCGCCGTCTCTGGATCGCCGTACCGGATCGCAGCAATCAGGAGGCTTTTTTTGGGGTCCCCCGGGGTGATTGCCGGCCCAGTGTCGCCGCCCTTGAGTAGGCCTTCCCGGGAGTCGAGCAGCAGGTTGGCCTTGAGGCTCTTGGCCTCGGCGCTGTGGCAACCAAAGCATTTGTCTGCGAGTACGGGCCGGATTCTTCGTTCAAAAAACTCTGACGAATCCTCAGCGCGGACGGTCGCTGAAAACAGTGCGGTGGCGATCCAGGTGATCCTGAGAAAGCCTGCTGTCACAAAACATCTCATGAGGTTGTTTGTTACCGGTGCACTTCAGGGCCGACGGGTTTGCCGTTGGTGGAAAGGATCTGAAATTCGTGGAGACCATGCGGCTTGCCGTCGGTCAAATGCCACACGATTTTTTTGTCGCGGCTGATTTCAAACAGCTTTATCGCGTCGCCTTTGGCTCCGTAGCTGGTGACAACAATGTTTCCATTCGGCAGCCACTGTCCGCCGCAAGGATCTTTGAAAGGAGCATCAGGAAAGTCATCGTTTGAAACGCGCCAGATTTCGCTGCCTTTGGAATTCACCTCGACCACTCCGTTTCCGTGAGTGAGATTCACAATGGTGTTGCCATTCGGCACTCGGATTGCGGTGAAAGGCCAGCAGTCCTTGGGTTGATCCGGTGTTTTGTATTCCCACACAATCGCGCCTTTGGAAGTGTACTCGCGAACCACCCGATCCAGCAGCTGGGGGACAAGGTAGTTTCCATTCGCCAGTCCGCGAGTCATGCGGCTCTGCATGTGGTGGTTTGGAATCTGACACTGGATGGGCGCTTCAACGATGATTTTGCCCGAACGATCCACCTCAAGGATGCGGGGAGTCGGGCCTGCCTCCGTGAGCAGGATGTTCCCGTTGGGAAGCAGTTGCGATGTGTTGACCTCGGATTGAGTGCCTTTGTATTCGAAGAGAAGCTTGTTTTCCCGAGTGACCTCTACTACCGCTCCACCGGGGTAGTCTTTGGATTTGGAGAGGGTCAGCAGCAGGTTGCCGCTTGGCAGAACCCATCCGTCGCGCGTCGCCGCGGGATACTTCCACAGCACTTCGCCCGTTTCGGAGACGATTTCCGTGGCCGCGCCGAACGAAGCGTAAGAGTGGAGGATTCCGGAGTCGGATTGTTGGCCCGCGCGGAGGGGCAGAACGGGGGTGAAGGCGGCGAGGAGCGCGCCGACGAGCAGCAGTCTTGAGGCGCCAGAGAATGAGCGGGCGGTGATGCAAGCGGGGAGTGGGGAGGGGGTGCGCACGGGAAGGAGGGTGGGGTTGGGCTGCGATGTTCAGTTGAGTTAACCTTTGCGTACAGTGTCTTTTTGTGCAAAACAGAAGTCAATTTCTGCAATCCCTCGTGAAAACCAAACGGAACGTGCTGGTCAGTCTGGGATGGTATGACCCTCGGGTGATCGAGGGGATCGGGAGTTTCGCGCGAGAGGCGGGGTGGCATTTGGAGATGCGGTCGATCTTCGAGGCGTCGCCGCCTGCGGGGTGGAGGGGGGATGGTTTGCTTGTGAACGACACGGCTGTTCCGCGTCTCTCACGATTTTTGGCCGATCAAATGCATCGGCAGCCCACGGTGCTCATCGGAGCGAACCATCTGGATTCGCCGTTCACGGTGGTGCAGGAGGACAATGCAGCGATCGGCCGGCTTGCGGCATCGCATTTTCTTGAGCGCGGATATCGTCATTTCGCTTGGATCAGCTTGAACCGTGGACGGGTGGAGCGGGAGCGGCGAAGCGCCTATGAGTCCGTGTTGGCGGGTGCTGGCGCGTCTTGTCACTTTTTGGAGTGGCGCCGTTTCCGTTCCAGAAAAACCGAGACGTGGGCGAAGGAGCGGCTATGGCTGGCGCAGGAGCTTGGAAAGCTCCCGAAGCCCGTCGCGGTGTTTGCACTCGATGATCTTCTTGCGATTGATGCCGTTGAAGTCTGCCTGGACTCGGGGTTGCGCGTGCCGGATGACGTCGCTGTGATGGGAGTTGGAAACATGGAGCTGGCCTGTGAATGCGCCCAGGTGTCGATCTCGAGCATCGATGAGGATGCACGTGGCATCGCTTATCGTGCTGCACAAGCGCTGGAGGCGCTCATGAATGGTCGACCCGTGCAAACTGAGCCAACCATCGTACCGGTACGCGGACTGGTCCTCCGTCGAAGCACGGATACCTTCGCAGTGACGCATTCAGCCGTTTCAAAAGCTCATGCAATCATGGAGTCTCAGTATGCACGACCACTTGTGATTGAAGATATCGCCTCAGCGGTTGGTGTTTCGGTAAGAGCGCTTCACTACGCATTTCAGTCGGAGTTGCGGATATCCCCAGCGAAGCATTTGCAACGAATCCGTCTTCAGGTGGCGCGGCGGTTGCTTGAAAACAAGAATCTCAAGATCGCGGAGGTAGCAAAAGTCTCTGGATTTGGGACACCCAGGAATCTACATCGTGCGCACACGCGTGAATACCGCGTCCCCCCGGTGCGCGCTAAAATGGGGAGTGCTCTGGGACTTTAAGCGTGAATCAGAATAACACTCTGATTCAGAATCACGGCTTCGCGGCGGAATGTTTGGCGATGAATTTGAGTGGCAGCCCGAAGGCAGCGGGGGAGACGGCTGCTTTCCCGAGCGGATGAAGCTGACTTTAAAAAATCCGGTTTATGGCCACGCCACACTGCGTCACTCCGCGGTGACGTGCTCTTGTTCCCATATTCATTTTTAGGGTTATCACTTGCTCCGCGGGGCGTATTGGTTTCAAGGCGGAGCTGTGAGCCGTTCCTCCTCACGCCTGAGGCCCGCTCCGATCGGTAAGAATGTGCATGACGGATTCAGGCTCGTCCGTAGACCAATTCCCTCATTTCCATCGTCCATATCGCAGACGCGGGTTGCGGGTTGCTTCGAGCAGTTGGCTGTCTTGGACAAACTTCAACCGACGCTTCCTTGCGTGGAAGAAAATGACTCCAGTCGCGTTCCGAAGGAAAGTTGTTCGCGCCCGCGAACCGATGTAGCGCAGAGCGGGCGATTCGGAGCGAGATTCCGGAGGCGATTCCATACGTCTTGGCTGTCCACCTCAGCATGCTTCATGGCTCGGGTTGGCGGTTGTTTTCCGGGGGCATCTGGCCTTGGGCAACGCGGTCGTGCACAAGGGACAGATACTAGCAGTTAAGCCTTGCTCGCGGAGCCTTCGAACGAAGCCGCGGGCAGCGCGCTCAAGTCTGCTCCAGCCGCTCGGATTGGTGATGCCCAGTGGCAACGGCCAGTTGACTTTCGAGCACCGGATTGCTGTGGGCGGGGGGCGGCAATGTCAGAAGGGGAGCATTGCTGCAGCCATCGCATCGGCCAGCACCGAGCCGACCGTCTCATGCCGGTTAAAATAATCATAGATGGCCCGGCGTTCAGCGGGGGTGGCATCCAGGGCCTGTGCGCAGGCATCACGCAGTGATTTCAGGTCGGCGTGGGCGTAACGGCGGATCAATCCGGCCTCGGCCAGTTCGTCGAGCCGACCTCCAGCAGTTGAATTTTCTGCCACCGGCACTAGCCCCAGACAACCCGACCAAAACGGGCGGTCCGTGTGCGAACGTGCCATGGACGGAGTGTTAAACTTACGCCCTTCAGGGCAAAACCCGACTGTATAACGGCTCAA
>JBILKY010000031.1:0-18962 GCA_044376395.1 Chthoniobacteraceae bacterium
CACGCCACGTTGCTACACCTATTCGGGTTGGACCACGAAAAGGTGGTATTCCAGCGCAACGGTTCGCCGATGAAACTGACCGACAACAAGGGCGGCCGAATTGTCAGCGAACTGCTGGTGTGAGCGCGCAATTGGTGGTCTGGGAACCGAACCACGCACCTGCGCAAATCAAGGAGCGTGCGCGGCGGCGTGCACCCCAGGCCGCGCTCACCAATTCCCGATCCAAGTCTTGGGATTCGATGCCGCGCTTGCAGTGGACCAGACATCAAAGCTGACGTTGCGCCCCGCCGATGCATCGTCATTGCCTCTCTCAATCATCGTGAGCCGCTTGGTCGAGTATCCGTAAGGGCTTTTCGACGAACCGGTGTCCCAAGGGTCGCGAATGTAAGCCACCGATGCACCGGTCATTCGCAACTGGAGCGCCTTGAATTCCATGTACACCGGCCCGGGGTTGTTCACCCCCTCCGACACATCGACCTTTCCATTGGCATCCGCATCACCCGAAATCATCTTATAGAAAGCGAGATTCGCTTCGATGTAATTCGCCCCGCCGCCCTGGGATCCCGAGGAAAGGGCGTCGGTTTCGTCAGAGCGCGGATAAACCGCGTTGTCGGTTTTATAAGCCTCCGCGGCGGCGGCCATGGCGACCACCTCGGCTGTGCAACGCGATCTCGCCGACTTATTGCTGGCGTAACGCTGTATTCCAAGAACCATGCCCATGAGGGAACCCGCAACGGCTATCGCGGTCATCAGTTCGATCAGCGTAAAGCCACCGTTGAACGAGGTTAGTCGGTTGTTGATCTGCATGTGTGATTGATGACCTAGGACAGTGCTGGGGACTTGGAAAAGCGACCGATGGTTGTCGTGTAAAACCGCCAAACCATCAACCGCCCTGATCGCGTGGAATCCACTCTCTTAACTGGTGGCATTGCCCATGTTTTTGAGCAATTCAACCATCGGCATGAACAACGCCACCACGATGGTGCCCACGACCACTGCGAGGAACACGATCATGAGCGGTTCCAAGAGCGCGGTGAGGGCGTCGACAGTACTGTCCACTTCATCGTCGTAGACCTCGGCGATTTTCAGAAGCATGTCCGGCAACTGTCCGGTTTCTTCACCGACATCCACCATTGAAATCACCATCGCCGGAAAAACGCCGCTGGCCTCGAGTGGCGTCACGATTGACTCCCCTTCCTTGACCGCGTCGTGCACCTTCATGACCGCCTCCGCCACGATTGAATTTCCCGCCGTTTCACGGGTGATCAGGAGCGCCTGAAGGATCGGCACCCCGCTCGTCACGAGGGTCCCGAGAGTACGAGTGAAACGGGAAATCGAGCTTTTGCGCATCAAATCGCCGAAGAGCGGGAGCTTTAGAACCGTCTTATCGATGAAAACGCGCCCCTTTTCCGAGCTGTTGAGACTCTTCCAACCGACTGCGGCGCCGACGGCCAGAAGCACCAGGATGTACCAGTTTGAAACCGCGGTGGCGCTCAGGCCCATCACAAAGCGCGTCAAATCAGGCAACGGCTTGTTTCCCAAAAGATCCTTAAAGATCTGCTCGAACTTCGGTACGATGAAGGTGAGCAAGAACACGAGGATCAGCATTGCGATCCCCAGAACGATCACTGGGTAAGTCATCGCAGAAACCACCTTGTTTTTGAGCTTCTGAGCCTTTTCCTGGAATTCTGCGAGACGATTCAAAACAACCTCGAGCACCCCGCCGAGTTCCCCAGCCTTCACCATGTTCACAAACAAACGGGAGAAGATCTTTGGATGTTGTCCAAGCGATTCGGAGAAGGTGCTTCCGCCCTGAACGGCCTCCGAGAGGTTTGAAATAATCCGGCGCAGCACCTCGTCTTTTTCCTGTTTTCCCAGCACTTCCAAGCCTTTCAGCAGGGGCAGTCCAGCATCGATGAGGGTTGCAAGCTGGCGCGTGAAAATCATGAGCAACTTGCTGTCCACACTCGTCTTCGCAAAGAGCTTCAAGCCGCCCTTTTTCTTCGAACCTGTTTTTGGAGCAGCCCCCCCTTTTGCCGCAACAGCAGGCGCGGCCCCCGAGGACTTCCCTGAGGCGGTCACACTGGTGGCAAAAAGCCCGTTCTTGCGAAGCGCCGCGGAAGCCTCGCCCGGAGAACCGGCATCGATTGAACCCCGGGTTTCCTGACCACGCGAATCGAGTGCTACGTAATCAAACTTTGCCATAAATCTAGGAGTGTCTGGGAATATTCTGGACCCGGAATTTCAACGCGAGGCTGAGCCAACTCTAAACGACTTTTCTTAACGACCTTTAGCCCAACCTGTTTAAGGGGGGCTGCAAGCCTTGGTTAGGTATATTTGAGAACTTCCTCAATGGAAGTCTCTCCTTCAAAAATACAACGCAACCCGTCCTCCCTCAAGGTGGACATCCCGAGCTCGATTGCTTTCTGCTTTAAAACCACCCCGGGCGCGCGCTGATTGATGAGTTCACGGATGGGCTCGGTGACATCCAACAGTTCGTAAATGCCCTTCCGTCCACGGTATCCTGTGTTATTGCATGCAGGGCAGCCGGATCCGTAATAGAACGACTTGTCCCCGATTTCATGCGGGGACAGCCCCAACTGCTTCAGGACGGCCTCGGTGGGCTCGTAGGGCGTGGAGCACTGTTTGCAAACCTTCCGGATCAGGCGCTGGCCGAGGACGCCCTCGAGCGAAGCCGAGATCATGAACGGCTCGACTCCCATGTCGATCAAGCGGGTCACCGCCCCGGGCGCATCGTTGGTGTGCAGGGTGGTGAGCACCAAGTGCCCTGTAAGCGAGGCCTGGATCGCGATCTGGGCGGTCTCCATATCGCGGGTTTCCCCGACCATGATGCGGTCTGGATCCTGACGCAGGAAGGCCTTGAGAACCTTCGCAAAGGTGAGCCCGATCGCCTCGTGAACTGGGACTTGCACGATCCCATCGATGTCGAATTCCACGGGATCCTCGGCCGTTAGTACCTTGGCATCGACGGTGTTCATCTTGTCGAGACAGGCGTACAGGGTGGTGGTTTTTCCCGAACCTGTGGGGCCCGTGACGATGAAAATGCCATTGGGCAGGTCAATGGTCTTCATCAGGTAATCGTAGATCTTCGGGGGCATCCCGAGCGCCTCCAGACTCAGGTTCACGCTCGAGCGGTCCAATACCCGGAGCACCACGCTCTCCCCGAACTGGGTTGGAAGCGTCGAAACACGCATGTCGACCTGACGTCCCGCGACCTCACGCTGAATCCTGCCATCCTGAGGAAGACGCCGCTCGGCGATGTTCAGGTTGGACATGACTTTCACGCGCGAAATCACCGGGGAAGCCAGATGCCGCGGGGGCGGAGCCATTTCATACAGCGCCCCGTCGACCCGGTAGCGGATCTTAAAGTCGTGTTCAAAGGGCTCAAAATGAATATCTGAAGCACGGTCTTGAATCGCCTGCTTCATCACCAGATCCACGTACTTGATGATCGGTGCGGAGGCTGCCGCCGCTTCCGCAGACATCTCGGCTGCTTCCGCGTCCAGTTCCAACTCGTGCAGCACGTTTTTCATTTCGCCCGCCCCGCGGCTGTAGTGCTTCCGAAGGAAATCGTAAACCTGATCCACGGGAGCAATCACCAGACGCGTCTCCGTACCGATTGCAAACCGGATATCTTCAATCGCCTGATGCTGGAAAGGATCCTCCAATGCGACTTTGAGCGACATTCCATCCCACTCCACCGGAACCGCCCGATGTGCGGTTGCGATATTCGCGGGCAGCATTTCGAGAAGAGCATCCGGCGGCTCAAATCCGTCCAAATTCACGGTCTCCACGCCGAACATGCTTGCGATCGTTTCGTAGAACTGGGCCTCCGGCATCACACCTTGCTTTTCGAGAACCTTTGCAAGGGGGAGCCCGGATTGAGTCACCTCCGCCACCGCATCGTCGACGACATCGTCGCCGATCACCCCATGCTCTACCAACAGATCAAGGACTTGAGTGTGATTCATGGTCGGTTGTATTCGGGCTTACTCTTTGTCTCCCATGGTGACGCCGATCACCTCCTCGGCCGTGGTCATTCCGGAAAGCACCTTGCGAATCCCATCCTCGCGCATGGTTCTCATGCCCATTTCACGCGCCCGCTTGCGGAGCTGCAGGGTGGTTCCGCCCTCGTTGATCATGTGGCGGATCTCGTCGTCCACCATGAAGAATTCAAAGATCCCCGCGCGCCCCTTGTAGCCTCCATTCCTGCACGCCTCGCATCCCCTGCCCTTGGAAATATGGGCGTGAGCGAGCTGAACCGCATCCACGCCGAGCGACCTCATGTCGGAGGGCAGAAGTTCTGTAGGCTCCTTGCACTTCGCGCAGATCCGCCGGATCAGGCGCTGGGCCAAGACGGCGCGCACCGCGGAAGAAACCAGGAAAGGCTGCACACCGATGTCCACCAAACGCGCGACCGCACCGGGCGCGTCGTTGGTGTGGAGGGTCGAGAAAACCAGATGCCCCGTGAGCGACGCATTAATCGCGATGTTGGCGGTGTCGGCATCACGAATTTCCCCGATCATGATGATGTTCGGCGCCTGACGCAGCATCGAACGGAGGGCGGCCGGAAACGTCATTCCGATGTCGGCGTTCACCTGGACCTGATTGATTCCCGCCATCTGATATTCGACGGGATCTTCAACGGTGATCAGCTTTTTGTCGGGTCGATTGATGTAATTCAAACAGGCGTACAACGTGGTTGTCTTGCCAGAACCGGTGGGGCCGGTCACAAGCAAAATGCCGTCGGGAAGCGTGATCAACTGCTCAAAAATCGCCTGATCGTCCGACAAAAAACCCAGCTGCGGCAGCCCCAACTGAAGGGCGGACTTGTCGAGAATACGCATGACAATGCTCTCGCCCTGAGTGCTTGGAACCGTGGAAACACGCAGATCGATCTGACGCGGACCCACCGTGATTTGAATACGACCGTCCTGCGGAATCCGCTTCTCGGCGATCGACATCGACCCGGTCAGGATCTTCAGGCGCGAAATAATCGCGGACTGCAGTCGCTTGGGCGGGCTCTGCATTTCCTGCAGCACTCCGTCGATCCGGAACCGCACCCGGAAATAGGTTTCCATGGGTTCCAAATGAATGTCACTCGCACGCAGAGTATAGGCCTCGCTCAAGAGCGAAGTCACCATCCGGATGATCGGTGCGTCGCTATCCGGATCGTTTTCATCCAGCTCGTAAGGATTCACCGTTGCCGGCTGCTCAAAGTCGATTCCGTAGTAGTTTTTAAGCGCCGCGTTGATGGCATTCGGGGTGGCGCAGACAAACTCCGGGGTCATGCCCAGCAGATGACCGAGGCTGTCGAAGGTGTCGAAGTCGAGCGGATTAGAAACCGCAATCATCAAGCCTCCATCCGTTTCTGCGACTGGGACAACTTTGAAACGCTCCGCAAGCTCCTTCGGCACCTTGTCCAGAACCGAGCGCTCCAGAGTCATGGTTTCAAGCTCGATGAACTCCATTGCAGCGTGCGCCGCGAGTGCCCGCATGGAGTCCTCCTCGGTAAGCACTCCGTTGGCGATCAACGTTGCAACGACATCACCGTTCGACGAATTGTCGCGCGCCTCCTGGATGTCGCGACGGGTCGCAAGACCGCTGTCCTCGAGAATTTCTAGAATAAAATCCTGGTTTGAGCTCACGTTTTTTTCTGGGGAAATGGGGAAAGGAAGTTCAACGACTCGAGACTTTTGGGGCGACCGGAGTGAATCCGGCCCTCCACAAACTCCCGGCAGCCCCGCGGCACGAAACCTCCCAGTCCTCTTTAACCCCGATAGCCTGCAAAAGTCAAAGGGACGCTGCCCTCGCAAGAAGAAACCTTTGTGAACGGAAAGCCGCATTTCATCGCTCACCTGCCCCATCGCACCGCCTCAGCATTCGGATGTGAAAACAAGACCGTCGAACGCCACCCTGACTCCCTCGGGCAAGCGTTTCTCCAAATCCGCATGGCGATGGTCGTGGCATTGGTGCGTCAGCCACGCTGAACCTGGCTGGATCCTCTCAATGACCTCCAAGGCTTCCCCCACGCTCAGGTGCGTGGGATGCGGCTTCTCGCGAAGCGCGTCGATCACGAGATGCTCCACCCCGCGGACAAGCGCCTCCACATCCCCGGGCACACTTTTGCAATCAGTTAAGTACGCAAACAAAGAACGGCCCTCGCGCTTGAAGAGGTATCCCAGGCACTGGGTGTTCCCGTGGGGGAGCGGCAAAGGAATCACCTCGGTGCCATGGAGATCAAACGAACCGCGGACGACCCGCGAATCGGGGTGAAGATATCCCGGAAACCTCGAGCTTTCATCGAAAGCGAAGTGGAACGCCCTTGAGAGCTGGGCCAGCGTCTCCTCGGACCCGTAAACGGGAAACCGAAAACGTCCGTAGGAGAAAGGGCGCAAGTCATCAAACCCCATGATGTGGTCGGTGTGCGCGTGCGTGAAAAGAGCCGCGTCCATTTTTGAAATACCCTCCCTCAGGCACTGGCTTCGGAAGTCGGGCCCAGTGTCCACCACCCAACTCGCCTCCGGCGACTGCACGTAGACCGAGCAGCGGGAGCGTTTGTCCCTCGGATCCGCCGAGGTGCATGTGTCGCACTTGCAGCCAATCCGAGGGACCCCTTGCGAGGTGCCGGTGCCCAGAACCGTTACAGTGAAATCGGCCATGTTTCGGACCGAGGGTAAACGGCTTTTGGCAAAAGTCCAAACGCGACAGTCCAAACCGTGTGGAGCGTGCGAATTCTAAGATGGAGGCCTGCAGAGGGGAGGACAGTTGACGAACCATCCTCTGGTCGCCTAGGGTTGAGTGGTTGAAGTTCAGCGGCGGGGTCGCCAAGTGGTAAGGCCGAGGTCTGCAAAACCTCTATCGCGGGTTCGATTCCCGCCCCCGCCTCCATCCCGAATTTAACTCATACGCAAGTTTTATGCACGGTAAGGGCACGTTGAGAAGTCCGCGGGGGCGTCGGGGGGAACGAGGGGTGGCGTTTACTTCGGTGGGAATGCCATCAAACTCTTCAAACTCTTCTGGGCGGATCCTTGAACATCCAAGACTACTTCTCTTCCGGAAGCGGGCGGGGATTCCCTCGTAATACATTTATTTAAATCACCTTCTGCAAGCCATGCCTCAAGTCCCCTCCCCCAAAATCGAAACGCTTATCCGAGGCTTTTCAGACGTGCCGGGCGGGCTTCTCCCAGCGCTGCACGCGATTCAGCATGAACTTGGCTACGTGGACCGCAACTGCATTACGCTGCTTGCCGACGCGTTCAATCAAACCGTTGCGGAAGTGCACGGGGTAATCACCTACTACAAGGATTTCCGCACCGAAGCTCCATCTGGCCCCGTCGTGCACGTCTGCCGGGCGGAAGCCTGCCAGGCCAGAGGCGGCCGAGCCGTCTGGGACCGTGCCAAGCAAGCCGCGCGGAACAAGGCGGTTGAATTGGAGGAGGTCTTCTGTCTGGGCCACTGCGCGCTGGGGCCTGCCGCAGCCATCCAGGGCAAGCTCTACGGAGGTGTCACCCCAGACGGGATTGCTCAACTTCTCGCGGGCGCATCTGAACCGCACGCACCCCGCCCCCAAACCGAATCTGGCGGCGTGGGAGTCACCGTTTTTGTACCGCGCGACGCGGCCTCGCGTGCCGCCGGCGCGGATGAAGTGGCGGCCGCTTTAGCCGTGCAGAAAGGGATCCGGGTAGTTCGCAATGGATCTTGGGGGATGCTGTGGCTTGAACCCATGGTTGAAGTGCAGACCCCCAACGGACGCATCGCCTACGGTCCCGTGCAGTCCGGCGATGTCAAAAGCCTGCTTGAGGCGGGGCTGCTCGAGGGCGGCGACCATCCGCTCAGACTCGGTCCAACAAACGAGCTGCCATGGATGAAGCGCCAGCAGCGGTTCACATTTAAGAGAGTCGGCCTCGTCGACCCCCGCTCGCCCGAGGACTACGAACAAAACGGAGGCGTTGCAGGATTGAGGCGCGCGCTTGGCATGAGCTGCGCAGACGTTGTCAAAGAAATCACCGACAGCGGGCTGCGCGGCCGCGGCGGCGCTGCATTTCCAACCGGCATCAAATGGCGCACGGTGTTGGAGGCGGCCGGCGAAAAGAAGTACATCGTCTGCAACGCGGATGAAGGCGACAGCGGGACTTTCGCTGACCGCATGCTGATGGAGGGCGACCCGTTCACGCTACTGGAGGGGATGGCGATCGCAGCGCGGGCCGTGGGCGCTGACGAGGGGTACATCTACGTGCGCAGCGAATATCCCGAGGCCATCGAATCACTGAAGGCGGCGATCGAATCCGCGAATCGCCGGGGCTGGCTCGGCGAAAACATCCTTGGTTCGGGCTTGAACTTCCAGATCCACGTCCGCGTGGGCGCGGGTTCCTACGTTTGCGGAGAGGAAACCGCGTTGCTTGAAAGTCTGGAGGGGAAACGCGGAGTCGTGCGCGCCAAACCTCCCCTGCCCGCCCACGTCGGGCTGTTCGGCAAGCCCACGGTCATCAACAACGTTCTGAGTCTGGCAAGCGTGCCTGCAATCATGGCGAAGGGCGCGGCCGCCTACGCGGCGCTCGGCATCGGGCGCAGCCGCGGAACGCAAGTCCTCCAGATCGCCGGAAATGTCGCCCGCGGCGGGATTCTGGAGGTGGCTTTCGGGGCGACCCTTGGTGAAATTATCAACGAACTCGGCGGCGGAACCGCAAGCGGACGTCCGGTTCGCGCAGTACAAGTCGGCGGCCCGCTCGGCTCGTATCTGCCGGTGGAACAATTCCATCTCCCATTTGATTACGAATCTTTCGCAGCGGCGAACGCCATCGTAGGGCACGGCGGCATCGTGGTTTTCGACGACACCGTCAACATGGCGGAGCAGGCGCGTTTTGCAATGGAGTTCTGTGCGCTCGAGAGCTGCGGCAAATGCACGCCATGCCGGATCGGCAGCACGCGTGGCGTCGAACTGATGGACAAGATTATCGGGAACGTGAACCGAAGCGCAAACATCGAGCTGCTGGAAGACCTCTGCGAGGTGATGGCAGACGGCTCTCTTTGCGCCATGGGTGGACTCACCCCGCTTCCGGTGCGCAGTGCGCTCAGTCATTTCACCGAAGACTTCCAGATGACGAAAGGAACCGCGCTATGATCCTTGTTGAACAAGACCTTGGAACCCCTGAACCCAAGAAGGCATCCCGCCATGAAGCACAGAGGACCGTCGAATTAACCGTGGACGGCGTCGCTATCGCAGTACCCGAGGGAACCTCGGTCATGCGTGCGGCAGCACTGGCTGGCGTGGACATTCCGAAACTATGCGCCACCGAGAAGCTCGAAGCCTTCGGCTCATGCCGCCTGTGCCTTGTGGAAATCGACGGGCGCAAAGGAACACCTGCATCGTGCACAACCCCCGTATCGCAGGGGATGAGCGTCACCACGCAGTCTCCCAAGCTCGAGCGGATGCGCCGCGGAGTGATGGAGCTTTACATCAGCGATCACCCGCTTGACTGCTTGAGCTGCCCAGCGAACGGAGACTGCGAGTTGCAGGACATGGCGGGCGCGGTGGGACTACGCGACGTGCGCTACGGTTATCAGGGTGAAAATCACCTCGATTTGCCAAAGGACACTTCAAATCCGTATTTCACGTTTGATTCGTCCAAATGCATCGTTTGCTCGCGTTGCGTGCGGGCATGCGAGGAGGTGCAGGGCACTTTCGCGCTGACCATCGAGGGACGCGGGTTTGGATCGCGGGTTGCAGCGGGAGCAAACGGGAATTTTTTCGATTCACCATGCGTCTCGTGCGGCGCTTGCGTTCAGGCCTGCCCGACTGCAACCCTGACGGAAAATTCAGTCATCGAACACGGAACACCACGCAAGACAGTGCTCACCACTTGCGCCTATTGCGGAGTCGGTTGCTCGTTTAAGGCCGAGATGCAGGGAGAGCAGGTCGTTCGCATGGTGCCGTACAAGGATGGAGGCGCAAACGAAGGGCACTCTTGCGTAAAAGGCCGCTTCGCTTGGGGCTACGCCACACATCCAGACCGGGTGACCCATCCCATGGTGCGCGATTCGATTGATCAAGAATGGCGCAAGGTTTCGTGGGAGGAAGCCATCCAGTTCGCCGCAACAAAACTGAAAGACATCCAGTCCAGACACGGGCGTTCATCCATCGGTGGAATCACTTCGTCGCGCTGCACAAACGAGGAGGTCTACGCAGTCCAGAAAATGGTGCGAACGGCTTTTGGAAACAACAACGTCGATACGTGCGCGAGGGTCTGCCACTCGCCAACGGGATTCGGCTTGAAGAACGCGTTCGGCACCTCAGCGGGCACTCAGGATTTTAAATCTGTCGAATACGCGGACGTGATCCTCGTCATCGGCGCCAACCCGACCGATGCGCATCCGGTGTTCGCTTCACGGATGAAAAAACGGCTGCGCGAGGGTGCGCGCCTCATCGTGGTGGACCCGCGAAGAATCGACCTTGTGCGCAGCCCTCACATCGAGGCTTCCCATTTTCTCCAACTGCGTCCCGGCACCAATGTGGCGATCATCAATGCAATCGCCCACGTGATCGTGGAGGAGGAATTGATTGATGAAAAGTTCGTTGCAGAGCGCTGCGAGTCTTCCGATTATCAGAACTGGAAATCCTTCATTTCGCTGGCGGAGAACAGCCCTGAGGCCACCGAGGCGCACACCGGCGTTCCAGCGAAGGAGGTGCGGGCGGCCGCGCGTCTGTATGCAACGGGCGGAAACTCTGCAATCTATTACGGTCTTGGAGTGACCGAACACAGCCAGGGATCCACGATGGTGATGGGCATGGCCAACCTGGCGATGGCGACGGGAAACCTCGGCAGGGACGGGGTCGGGGTGAACCCGCTCCGAGGTCAGAACAACGTGCAAGGTTCCTGCGACATGGGCTCGTTTCCCCACGAACTGGCGGGGTACCGCCACGTGAGCGACGACACCGCGCGTGCGACCTTCGAGGCGTTTTGGGGTGTCAAAATTGATTCCGAACCCGGTCTGCGGATTCCCAACATGCTGGACGGCGCAATTGACGGGCACTTCAAAGGACTCTTTGTGCAGGGCGAGGATATCGCGCAATCCGATCCGAACACGCATCACGTTCAGGCGGCGCTGCGCGCGATGGAGTTGGTGATTGTCCAGGATCTTTTCGTGAATGAAACCGCAAAGCTTGCGCACGTATTTTTTCCCGGCACTTCATTCTTGGAGAAAGACGGCACTTTTACGAATGCCGAGCGCCGCATCAACCGGGTGCGCCCAGCGATGCGCGCGAAGACTGGAAAACAGGAATGGCAGGCAGTGTGCGACCTCGCGACCGCTCTCGGGCATCCGATGCACTACGACTCCTCGAGCGCGATCATGGATGAGATTGCAGCGCTCACGCCGACATTCGCCGGCGTGTCGTTCGCGAAGCTTGACGCATTGGGCAGCGTACAATGGCCCTGCAACGATCAGACGCCGTCGGGCACTCCAATCATGCATCTGAACAAGTTCGTTCGCGGGCTAGGCAAGTTCACCGCCACCCCCTACGTGCCCACCGAGGAAAAATCGAGCCGTCGCTTTCCGCTGCTGCTGACAACGGGGCGCATCCTGAGCCAGTACAACGTCGGTGCGCAGACTCGACGCACCAAAAACGTGGAGTGGCACCGCGAGGATATTCTTGAGCTCCACGCAAGCGATGCGGAGTTACGCGGCATTCGTGACGGCGACGAGGTCACGGTGGCGAGCCGGATTGGAACGACCGTCCTGCATGCGCATGTGAGCGAGCGCATGGCACCCGGGGTAGTTTACACCACATTCCACTACCCGGTAAGCGGCGCAAATGTCGTGACCACCGAACACTCCGACTGGGCAACAAACTGCCCGGAGTACAAGGTCACGGCGGTACAGGTCTCCCCCGGCCGCTCGGGCGCAACCATCGAACTGGATCAACCCGAGCATCGCCTCAGCGCGCTGGTGCGAATGGCGAACCAGATCGCTCGCCAGTGGTCTGCTGACCCAAGTGCGGATGCGGTCGCATGCACCGCCCGCCACATGGAATCCTTCTGGGAGCACGAGATGCGCGGCGATCTGACCCGCGCGGTGGAGGCGGGCTCGGTGACTGTCGAACCGGTGGTGGACCAAGCGGTCCGAAGGCTTTCAGCGCACCTTCACTAGTGGCATGATCACTAGTGCGGAATGGAAAAGTTAGACAGGCCGCGAGCGTACCGAAGAGACCGGTTGGATTGGGGTTCTACGAGAGCCGTGAAGGACTCACTGTAGACGCAGCACGGGAGAACCGGCGAAACAGGGATCCGGCGCGCGCACTTCTATTGCTCACTGCCAAAGCCATTGCTCACCGCCAAAGGCAGAGCGCTTGTGGACTAGGTTAGCGAGTCAAAGACCGCGTGCAGAAGACTCGGCACGCAGAAGACACGGGCTGCCGCCCGTACTTACTTCATTGCCGCGAGAGACTTGGCAACGATCGTCTTATGACGGGCTGCTGAATTCCGATGAACGTTCCCAGTCTTGACCGCTTTATCAAGCGTCGAGATGAACACTTGAGCAGCGCTCGAAGCCGCCGACTTATCGCCAGAAGCCAGAACATCGCGGAAAGACTTGAGACGGTTCTTCACGGAGCTTTCGATCCGACGATTTACGAGGGTACGGACCGTAGTCTGACGAGCGCGCTTTGCAGCAGAAGGAGTGTTGGCCATGGCGGTTTTTGGAAAAAGCTGAGCCCGCTACACTAGGAAACCCAGCAGCCATGTCAACACTTTAGCGATCTTTAGGGCCACCAAGGTCTGGTCATCCTGAAACCATTCAAGCGTGGGCGACCCCGAAGCTTCCTCCAAGTCCCGGTTCCGTCGGGGCTCGACTTCAACGCCACCGTCATCACTGGTTCACTGCTCCCAACTGTTTCACCCGTCAAAATTCGACGCTGAAGCCTGACGCGTCCGTTGCTAATCAGAACAGGGGCGAAAATTTACTCCCCCTCCCAACCGTGCTGGCCTAGCCTCACAAAACCACCTCATGAGCGCAGAATCCAGAATCGTCGAGCTTCAACTCTCACTTCCAGAGGTCCCGTCCCCGACCCACGTTTACAAGCCGATCGTGATCACCGGGAACCTAGTTTACATCTCCGGACACGGTCCGATGAAGAACGATGGGAGCTACATCACGGGCGTGGTCGGGAAGGACCTTGACCTGAATGCAGGACGTGACGCGGCGCGTCAATGCGGGCTTGCCCTCCTGAGCACCCTGCGGAAACAGTTGGGGTCGCTCAACAGAATCGGACGCGTCATTAAAACGCTTGGAATGGTGAATTCGGCGCCCGACTTCTACGATCACCCGAAGGTCATCAACGCCTGTAGCGAACTGTTCTCCGACGTATGGGGGCCGGACAATGGAGTCGGCGCGCGCAGCGCCGTTGGAATGGGGCCGCTGCCTGGGAATATCGCGGTTGAAATCGAGGTGATTTTTGAACTCGCGTAACCGTGGTGCATCCGGCGCGCATGAATACTTGTTTTCCCGAACTTGAAGGATTGGAGGAAATCGAAACCCCTGCCCTGCTTTTCGTCGAGGAAAGGATTGAGTCCAACATCCATCGGATGCTTGAGATGGTGGAGGGAGACCCCGCGCGGATCAGGCCCCACGTTAAAACCCACAAGACCCCTCAGATTATCGCCCTGCAGGTGCGTTTGGGCATCACGCGATTCAAGGCTTCCACCCTCGCTGAGGCGGAACTGTGCGCTGCGAACGGTGCCACCGATGTCTTAGTCGCCTACCCACTGCAGCGTCCCGCGATCCGACGGCTGATTGAACTGCGACAAACCTTTCGGAAAACGCGCTTCTCAATGCTCGTGGACTCGGAGGGAGCACTGAATGAGATACAGCGGTTGCTCCCTCACAGCACAGACCCGCTCGATGTCTTTGTTGATATTGACTGTGGAATGCAGAGGACAGGCATCCCGCCGGACGAGGGAGCCTCAGAACTTTACAGGAAAGCTCACGCCAGCGACTCCGTAAACCTGCGCGGGCTCCATGCGTACGACGGACACCTGCACGACCCAGACCGCGTCCTTCGGGAATCACAGTGCATCGCCGCCTTTGCTCCCGTCCTGACTCTTAGAGAAAATCTGCGATCACAAGGCCTCCCCGTCGACAGCTTGGTAGCCGGTGGATCGCCCACTTTCGCGATGCATGCCGCGCACCCGGACCGCGAGTGTTCACCGGGCACTACCGTGCTCTGGGACCACGGATACGGCGACCGCCATCCCGAGCTCAACTTCCAGGCCGCCGCGTTCTTGCTCACCCGCGTTGTGAGCAAGCCGGGGAGCGGCAGGCTGTGCCTTGATCTAGGTCACAAGTCGGTTGCCCCGGAAATGCCCCAGCCGCGTGTGCGCCTGCAAGGGCTCGAAAGCAACCCGGTCCTCATGCAAAGCGAAGAGCACTTGGTGCTGGAGTGCGCGGACCCTTCGACACTCGCGATAGGCGACGCTGTTCTGGGCGTGCCTCGTCATGTCTGTCCGACGGTTTCCATGCACAATCAAGCCATTCCGTTTCGCGCGGGGAAAGCCGGCAAACCTTGGAAGATCGCAGCGAGAGGACGGCAGTACGAGCCGTAACCCGCAAACCGCAGAATCCACTCCGCAGTCCACCCCAAAGTCTACCCCAGAGATACACCTTGAAATGGAAAAGCCCCGCTTGATTTTTGACGCCCACCTGGACATCTCCATGAACGCGATGGAGTTCAACCGGGACCAACGGATGTCACTCGAGGAAATACGCCGCAGCGAACTCTTAACCCCTGAGGGGCTCCCGCACCGATGCCGCAACACGGTTTGCTTCCCGGAATTGCGCAAAGGGAGAATCGGAATCATTGTCGCCACACAGATCGCGAGGTACTCGCCGAAGTTTCACAAGCTGCCCGGATGGAGAAGCCCAGAGCAGGCTTGGGCGCATACGCAGGGGCAGCTCGCCTACTACCGCACAATGGAAGAGCTCGGCGAAATGAAGCAGATCCGCACCCGCGCGGAACTCTCCGCGCATGCGACGCTCTGGCGTGAAGCCGGCGATGAACAGGCCGAAAAGCTGCCGATCGGCTATCTACTGAGCTTGGAAGGCGCAGATTCGATTTTAAGCTGGAAGCATTTGGAGAAATCGCGTGCCGACGGCTTGATCGCACTAGGGCCGGTCCACTACGGCCCGGGCATTTACGGGCACGGGACGGACGACCACGGTCCGCTAACGTCCAAAGGCCGCGAGCTTTTGAAGGAGATGGAAAGACTCGGCATCATCCTTGATGCGACGCATCTCTGCGACGAAAGTTTCAAGGATGCCCTGGACCGTTTCGACGGCCCAGTGTGGGCGAGCCACCACAACTGTCGCGCGCTTGCCAATTGGAACAGGCAACTTACGGACAAGCAGATTTCACGACTCATCGAGAGAGGATCGGTGATCGGGATGGCTTTTGATGCGATTATGATGGTGCACGGGTGGCAGCATCTGCAGTCCCGCCCAGCCGATTTCGGACTGCGGATTGAAAAGATCTGCGAGCATATCGACCATATCTGCCAAATCG
Source organism: Chthoniobacteraceae bacterium (assembly GCA_044376395.1). Lineage (GTDB taxonomy): Bacteria > Verrucomicrobiota > Verrucomicrobiia > Chthoniobacterales > Chthoniobacteraceae > Chth-196. The sequence continues at coordinate 15,578 of JBILKY010000031.1, forward strand.
CGGGAAACGCAAAACACGTGGGAATTGGTACAGATCTTGACGGCGGATACGGCACCGAACAAACCCCAATGGACCTCGACAGCATCGCGGACATTGCGAAGCTTCAGGGACTGCTGTCCTCTCGCGGATATTCCACGACGGACATCAGTGGTATTCTCGCAGACAACTACATCGGCTTCTTAATGCAGCAGCTCCCGTAGGGTTTTCGTCAACCCACCCGAAAACCGACGCGAATCATAAAAGCAACTTGTAAAAGCAAAGCCATGTCTAAGACCGCGGTCATCATCCCAGCCCGTTGGGCTTCCACCCGTTTTCCCGGCAAACCGCTCTTTTCGCTGCTAGGCAAGCCGCTGGTGCAACACGTGTGGGAGCGCTCCATGCGGGCAAAAAATGTCAACACTGTCATTGTCGCGACCGATGACATGCGCATCGCGGACGCCGCATTCGCGTTCGGCGCAGAGGTGGCATTGACCTCGCCAAAGTGTGTGTCCGGGACCGACCGCTGCGCGGAAGTTGCCGCCCGGCTGAAAGCGACCAAGCACGTGATCAACGTTCAAGGCGACGAGCCGATGGTCGACCCAAAACTCATCACTCGGCTCGCAAACGCGCTGAGGGAAGACCCACTCCTCCCTATGGTCACCGCAGCTGTTCCGTTCTCCGAGGGGGAATCCACCGCCAACCCGAATGCAGTCAAAGTGGTGCTGAACCGCCAGGGAAACGCGCTCTATTTTTCGAGAAGCGCCATCCCCTTCCCGCGCAATTCGGCAACCTTCCCATACCTGCGCCACATCGGCATTTACGGGTACAGCACCAAGTTCCTGCTGCAGTTCGTTTCCTGGCCCGCCGGCAAGCTGGAGACCGCCGAGTCCCTTGAACAGCTCAGGGCCCTTGAAAACGGCGCCCAAATCCGCGTCTTAAAAACCCGCACCGCCTCGGTAGGAGTGGATACCCCTGAGGATGCAAGGGTTGCCGAAAAGATGCTGAGGCGATCCAAGACAGCTTCTAAAAAACTTGGGTTGTAAAGCCGGAACCTGATCAAAAAAAGCGACCCAGCGAAGCCCGGAAGCAGCTTCACGCTTGCAGGCGGAGGCGTGCATAGACTTCCTTAGAACCCGCCGCTGCCAGCCTAATCGTTTCCCTGATCCGCAGGGAGGTTTGCTGGGGGCAGTGTTTTCTATCAGCCCGGCCTGAGATCGATCCTTTCTAAAATTTTCACCCATGAAGTATATTTTTGTCACCGGCGGCGTGGTCTCTTCACTCGGCAAGGGACTCGCTGCGGCGTCGCTTGGAACCCTGCTTGAGCAGCGTGGGCTCAAGGTGGTGCTTCAAAAATTCGACCCCTATCTGAACGTCGACCCCGGCACGATGAACCCCTTCCAACACGGGGAAGTGTACGTGCTTGATGACGGCGCCGAGACCGACCTGGACCTTGGGCACTACGAGCGCTTCACCAACTGCGTGCTCACACGCTCGAACAGCACTTCTTCCGGGCAGGTTTATGAAACCGTTTTAGCTCGCGAGCGGCGCGGCGACTACCTGGGAAATACGGTCCAAGTGATCCCGCATGTCACCGATGAAATCAAGGGCCGTATCAGGACACTCGCTAAAGAGCAACCGTGCGACGTGCTGATCACGGAAATCGGAGGGACGACGGGAGATATCGAGGGACTGCCCTTTTTGGAGGCGATCCGTCAGTTTGTTCTCGAGGCCGGCCCCGGGAATGTCGTGGTGATGCATGTGACGCTGGTCCCGTACATCAAGGCCGCGGGAGAGCTGAAGACCAAGCCATCGCAGCAATCCATCGCGAAACTTCGCGAGATCGGACTGCATCCGCAGGTACTTGTTTGCAGAACGGAACATCCGCTTGAGGACGACGTACGCAACAAACTTTCGATGTTCTGCAATGTCCCGTTGGAAGCGGTGATCGAGGCCCGCGACGTGGATCATTCCATCTATGAAATGCCCTTGATGCTGCAGCGCGAAAAACTCGACCAAATCGTCTGCGACCTCCTCCATCTCGACGTCCCGAAGGCGGACATGCGCGAGTGGACGCGGTTTGTGAAACGTGTCGTCCAACCCAAAAAGCGCGTGAAAATCGCGGTGGTCGGCAAATACATCGAGCTTCAGGACGCATACAAATCCATCTACGAATCGCTCACGCATGCCGCGGCAGCCAACGACTGCGGCATTGACCTCGTGCGTGTGGATGCGGAGGAACTGGAAAATCAGGATGCGGAGCAAATTCTGCGCGACGTTGCCGGTGTCCTGGTGCCAGGCGGCTTTGGGGAGCGCGGGGTCGAGGGAAAGATCAGCGCAACCCGTTTCGCACGTGAAAACGAAGTCCCGTTTTTAGGTTTGTGCCTTGGAATGCAGGTCGCGACCATCGAATTCGCAAGGAACGTATGCGGCTTGGAGAACGCGAACTCTGCGGAATTCGATCCCGAAGGCGAACATTGCGTGATCCATCTTTTGGAGGAACAAAAAGGTGTGACGGACAAGGGCGCGTCGATGCGTCTGGGAACATGGCCCACTCTGATCAAGAAAGGCACCCTTGCTGCGAAGGTTTACGGTACGGGTAAAATCCGTGAAAGACACCGTCATCGGTACGAATTCAACCAGGCGTACCGCGAACAAATGGAGGGAAAAGGGTTCGTGATTGCGGGCACCTCCCCCGACGGGCAGCTGGTGGAACTCATCGAGCTCCAAGATCACCCCTATTTTCTTGCCTGTCAGTACCATCCAGAATTCCAGTCCAAGCCGAACCACCCGCACCCCCTCTTCACTGGCTTCATCAAGGCCTGTCTCCAGAATTGCTAGCAGATGCAGCCCAAGCGCCCAGAGAACGTGATCCTCGTGGGTTTCATGGGGAGCGGTAAAACCGCGATCGGCAAGCTGGTATCGAAGCTCCTGAAGTTCCAGTTTTTGGATACTGATCAGATTATTGTGGAGCGATCCGGCCGCCAGATCTCGGAGATTTTCTCAAGCGACGGTGAGGCGGCTTTCCGACATCTGGAAACCACGGTCCTCGAATCTCTCTCCCACATGAACCGGTGCGTGATCTCAACCGGCGGCGGCGCCGTGCTTTCAGAGGGGAACCGCTCAATTCTCCGCTCGCTCGGATTTGTCGTCCTCCTCACCGCGTCAGAGGAGACTCTCTACGAACGCATTTCCCGCAACTCGAAGCGTCCCCTTCTGCAGACGCAAAATCCGCGCGCGACACTTTCCACGCTGCTGGCCGCGCGCCGCGATGCATACGCCTCTGCAGCCGAGTTTACTCTGGATACAACCGACATGACACACAACGCCGCAGCGGAAGCGCTTGAAGCTGCGACGCGGACTGCATTCGCGTGGACACGCAAGGCATAGCCGGGACCGAATTGAGGGA
>JBILKY010000210.1:0-6729 GCA_044376395.1 Chthoniobacteraceae bacterium
GGTCTTTTAACGGTAAAAAGAAGCTGCCTGTGGCAAGCCTCACGAAGATTGCCACGGCTTGCGTCGTGTTGGATTGGGCACATGCGGCAAAGCGTGATCTGGACCAGTTTATTGCGGTCTCGCCTTCAGCTGTCGCCGTTGGCAACGCCGCCCAAGGCATCCAGTGGACGCCCGGGGACAGGGCGAGCCTGCGCGATTTGCTGTACGCGGCCCTGCTTCAATCGGACAACGTCGCGGCCCAGGCCATCGCCGAGTACGTGGGGCGAATGGTGGAACAGCAGTCTGGATCTGACGACCATGTTGTCCCGTTTGTCGCGCAAATGAATGCGCTGGCGCGCAAGCTCGACATGAACGACACCCGCTTTCTGAACCCCCATGGTCTGGAGGGCATGGAGCGGCGGCTCCCTTATTCCACCGCCGAGGACATGGCGCGCCTGACCTCTTATGCGATGAGCAACTCCGGATTCCGCTTCATTGTTTCGCAGCGGGAAAGGCGCATCGCCGTCCACAGGCTGGACTCCTCGAAGTACGACTACTTGCTTCGCAACACCAACGACGCCCTCGGTGAGTTTTCCATCGACGGTGTGAAGACCGGAACCACCAGGCAGGCGGGTCAGTGCCTCGCAATCTCGGCCGCCCGCCCACCGGAAGTCCGCCAGGAGGGCGAAACGTTCTACCCCATTCCGCGCCGGTTGGAGGTCGTGATCCTCGGTTCCCAGAACCGGTTCGAGGAGGCCAAGCAGCTGCTTCAGGCAGGATGGGGGCAGCACCAGCGTTGGGTCGCCGCCGGCAGGCCGATCGATCCCAAGGAAAAGTCCGGCATCAAGACCGCGCTTGGCCTGTGACGCCGCAGCTGGGGCATTTCCATGGCTGCAAACCACGACGTCAAATTTCTTTTCAATGAGCTTTTCTCCTTCTTTTGCGCGTAGCGCAGTGCTTCTTGCAGCCGGGCGCGGAACCCGGATGCGCGAACTCACCGAGGATCTGCCCAAACCGATGATTCCGGTTCGCGGAAAACCCATCCTGCTCCACATCATCGAAGGCCTGAAGGGCGCCGGTGTTGAGCGTGTTCAGATCATCGTTGGCTACAAGGCGGAGGTGGTGAAGGACTTCTTTGGGAACGGTTCCGTTTGCGGCGTTGCGGTCGATTATGCGACGCAGGTGGTTCAGGATGGAACCGGGCGGGTGGTGGAACTCTCCCGCGACTTTGTGGGCGGTGAACCGTTCGTGCTGTCGTACGGTGATATCCTCATCGCGCCGGAAAATTACGCCAGATTGACCGCCCTGGGGGACGCCGAGGCTTTGGTGAGCGTCAAACGCAACGAGGCCGAGATGGCAAAAGGGGGGTGTGTCGTGGTGGACGATCAGATGCGCCTCACCGATCTGATCGAAAAACCAGAAGGGAAGCCTCCGAGCCCGTGGTACAACGCCGGGGTTTACTCGTTCAGGCCTTCCATTTTCGAATTCACGGCCCGCTTACAAAGGTCGCCCCGCGGGGAGTATGAATTGACCGACGCCATTCGGGCTTTGGGCCAAGAGTCAAGGCGGGTGCGGGCGGTGGAGTTGTCCGGGGATTGGGCGGACGTGAGGGATCCGGAAGTTTTGGCGCAGCTCAACGCCTAAAGACGAAAGGCGGCGAAATCTAACTCCGGACAGGCGGTGTCCGGAGTTTTTTTGGGTTAATTCCGGTTTAAAGGGGATTTTTGTAAGTATTTGATCGGTAGAAGATAGATCGCTATTTACCAGCCCGATTGGAGGGCGTTAGGTAGCCTTTTAGGTTGCGCTACCTGCCGCAGGAAGGCACGATTTCCGACCCCCGCCTTTCTATGGAAGAAATCCTCACAGAGTTCCTGATTGAAAGTCATGAGAATTTGGATCGCTTGGAGCGCGATCTTGTAGCGATCGAAAAAGACCCCCGCGATGGGGAGACGCTCAGCAGTATTTTTCGGACCATCCACACCCTGAAAGGCTCCAGCGGATTCCTCGGGTTCGGGCAGCTGGAGGCGATCGCGCATGTCGGGGAAAATCTCCTGAGCAAGATGCGGGATGGCTTGCTGCTCAGTAACTCGGACATCACCGGTGCGCTTCTGGCCACGGTGGACGCTGTTCGGGGCATGCTCGGTGAGATCGAGGCCAGCGGCAGTCCGGCTGAGCATGATTATAGCGAATTAATTGCTCGACTGGAGCGGCTTAAGGACGGAGAGCCCGCAGGCGCTCCTTCGCAACCGGCTCCAGCCAGCGGCGAGACTGTCAGTGGGGGCACACAGCTCGTGGCGGGTTCGGCCGCCTCGGCGGCTCCAGCAACCGCGCCCGCCCCGGTAACCGCGCCCGCCCCGGTAACCGCGCCCGCCAAACCAGCGGTAACCTCGGCTGCCGTCGCACCGGTTTCTCCAACCCCCGCGCCGATCCAGGCTACCCCAGCGGCTCCAGCCGAATCTTCCAAACCCCCGTTGGCTACATCGGCCCCGATAGCGGCGCCTGTGCAAGCGGTCCACGCGGCGGCGCCCGGCGCTGACCCCCATCCGGAGGTCTCCGAGCACAAGGGGCCTTCGGCCTCCGATAGCAACATCCGCGTAGACGTCGGGCTCTTGGACAAGCTGGTGAACTTGGTTGGTGAACTGGTGCTGGCCCGCAACCAGGTCTTGCAGTTCACGAACCAGCAAAACGACAGCGCCTTCCAAGCCACTTCCCAGCGTCTCAACCTGATCACTACCGAGCTTCAAGGCAGCGTGATGAAGACGCGCATGCAGCCCATCGGTAACATCTGGGGCAAGCTGCCAAGGGTTGTTCGCGACCTCGCCTCAAGCTGCGGAAAGCAGGTGCGGCTCGAGATGGAAGGCAAGGAAACCGAACTCGACAAGACCATCATCGAGGCGATCAAAGATCCGCTCACCCATATCGTTCGCAACTCTGTGGACCACGGAATCGAGGATCCCGCCACGCGCGTCAGCAACGGCAAGCCCGAGGAAGGCTGCTTAAAGATGCGCGCCTATCACGAGGGCGGGCAGGTGAACATTGAGATTTCCGACGACGGTGGCGGTTTGGACTTGGAGCGCGTCAAACAGAAGGCGGTTCAGAAGATGCTCATCAGCGCGGAACAGGCGTCGATTCTCACGGATCATCAGGCAATCCAGCTCATCTTCATGCCCGGCTTCTCAACCGCCGAGAAAATCACGAACGTCTCGGGAAGGGGCGTTGGAATGGATGTGGTGAAAACCAACATCGAGAAGATCGGCGGCATGGTGGACATGCAGTCCGTGAAGGGCTCGGGGACCACGTTGAAGATCAAGATTCCGCTGACGCTTGCGATCATTCCCGCCTTGATTGTGACCAGCGGCGGTGAACGTTTCGCGATCCCTCAAGTCAGTCTGCTGGAGTTGGTGCGCCTCGAGCAGTCCCAGAATGACAGCCAGATCGAGTACATCCACGGCGCGCCGATTTACCGGCTCCGCGGCCAGTTGCTGCCTCTCGTGTACTTGAACAAACAACTTAAGTTGGGTGATTCACGCAAAGGTTTGGAGGCGGATGTTCAGGAAGAAACCAACATCGTCGTGCTGCAGGCCGACGGCCATCCGTTCGGCTTGGTGGTCGACAAGATCAACGACACCCAGGAGATCGTGGTGAAACCGTTGGGCAAGCAGCTCAAGGGCGTTGTCTGTTTTGCGGGCGCGACCATCATGGGTGACGGCAAGGTCGCCTTGATCCTCGATGTTCTCGGCCTCGCGCAGCATTCGAACGTGGTCTCGGAAGCGCACAACCGCAGCAACCGCCTCTCAAATGAAGCGGAGGAGCGCAAGTCCGAGCAACAAAAGCAAACGCTCCTCCTGTTTTCATCAGGAATATCGAGCAGAATGGCGATCCCGCTCTCAACCGTCGCGCGACTCGAGGAGTTTTCACGCTCTTCCATCGAGTATTCCGGCGGGAAACCCGTGGTCAGATACCGTGGCGAAATTCTCCCCTTGGTGGAGGTTGCCAAACATCTGGACTCGGCTTCCAACGTGGATTTGCCCGATCCCATGGAGGTCGTGGTCTACTCCGAAAACGGACGCAGTGTCGGTCTCGTTGTTGGCAAAATCGAGGACATTGTCAGCGAGGCGATTACGGAAAAACGGCATTCCCACGGGAATGGAATTCTTGGTTCGGTCGTGATTCAGGACAAGGTGACTGATCTTCTGGACGTGCACTCGGTGATCCGCTCGGTGGATCCGACTTTCGGAACTGGCAAACCCGCGCCTAGCGCCGCGTAAACACTGCTGAAACCCCATTTATCACCGTGAATCGAAGCAAACAATTCGCCACCTTCCATCTGGACGGTCTTTTCCTTGGCGTGGACGTCCTGAAAGTTCAGGAGGTCATCCGGTATCAGGAAATGACCCGTGTGCCGATTGCGCCTCCGATGGTCGAGGGGCTCATCAACCTCCGCGGCCAGATCATCACAGCAATTGATCTCCGCCGCCGTCTCGGTCTCGCGGACCGCGCCGACGACGAACTGCCCATGAACGTGGTGATCCGCTCCGACGACGGCGCCGTGAGCCTTTTGGTCGATGAGATTGGCGACGTGATCGAGGTCGATGACCAGCGTTTTGAACCCGTCCCCGAGACGGTCACTGGATTTTCCCGCGATTTGATCAATGGCGTTTACAAGCTCGACCAGCAGCTTCTGCTGATCCTTGACACAGAAAAAGCCTCGAACCTTCCCGCGACGTACAAAAGTTCGAAATCAAACAACTGAGCGATCCTGCCAACCCCCAACCCATTCAATTATGAGCACAAACATCATCACCGAAAGCGATGCAGCCGAAACTCCGGACAACCAGGCCGAGTCCGTCGTCCAGAGGCTTTCCAAGAATGGTCGCAACGGCCGCAGCCTTGGCGCTGCGCGCTCCGGGAACGGCGTTGTTCGAAAGGCGTCTGCGAAGGTTAAAGATTCATCCCCTGAAATGGATGCAATGCGCGGGCAACTTGAGGCGCTCAATCGATCACAGGCGGTGATCGAGTTTGAAATGGACGGCACCATCATCAGCGCCAACGAGAATTTCCTGAGCGTGATGGGCTACAGCCTCCGCGAAATCCAAGGCGAGCATCACCAGATGTTCTGCGACGATGAGTATTCACGGACCCCCGAGTACCGCCAGTTCTGGAAGGCGCTCAGGGCGGGAGAGTTTCAGTCCGGGGAATTCAAGCGCATCGGGAAAGGCGGCAAGGAAGTCTGGATCATGGCATCCTACAACCCGATTTTTGACAGCGCAGGGAAACCCTTCAAAGTGATCAAATTCGCGACCGACATCACCGCTTCCAAAGTGGAGTTGCAGGTTCGCACGCAGATCATGAATCTCACCAGCATCGTGTCCGAGTCGGACCTGCGCGGTGACATTCTTTCGGTGAACGAAAAGTTCTGCGAAGTCTCAAAGTACAGCCGTGACGAGCTCATCGGGAAGCCCCACAACACCACTCGGCATCCCGACATGCCCAAGGAAGTCTTCAGGGAGGTGTGGGCGACGATCGGTAAAGGACAGACTTTCCGCGGCATTATCAAGAACCGCGCCAAGGATGGCACACCGTATTACGTGGACGCTGTGATCGCACCGATCCTCGGTGAGAATGGAAAACCCAAGAAATATCTCGGAGTCCGCTATGACATCACCGACGCGGAATTGGAGCGTCAGAACATGCGCGGGATTTTTCGCGCGATCGACAGCGTCTACGCCTACATCGAGTTCGACACCGAGGGCAATGTGCTGAAGGCGAACAACAACTTCCTCGCAGTCATGGAATACTCGGAGGACCAGGTCAAGGGGCGGCATCACCGGATTTTCTGCGATGACGCGACTGTGAATTCGAACGAGTACAAGGAGTTCTGGCCCGACTTACGTTCGGGTAAGAGCAAGTCCGGTGAGTTCAAGCGGGTGACGCGCAGCGGAAAGGAACTCTGGCTGCAAGCCGTCTACGCACCCGTTACCGATGAAATGGGGCGCGTGATCAAGGTAGTGAAAATTGCGACCGATATCACGGCGCAGGTGCGCCAGAGAATCGCGCTGGCCCACGTGCTGAAGGAGGTCGCTGACAGTGCGCAGACTCTTTCGTCCGCGTCCGAAGAACTCTCGGCGAACAGCCAGCAGATGGTGGCCAACGCAGAAGAAACCTCCGCGCAAGCCGGCGTCGTCTCCGCAGCCGCGCAACAGGTCAGCAGCAATGTGCAGACCGTAGCCTCCGGCACCGAAGAGATGAGCGCAAGCATCCGCGAAATCGCGAAGAACGCGCAGGAGGCTGCGAAAGTGGCTGCGGTCGGTGTGACCGCTTCCGACAGTGCTACCGAAACCATTTCAAAACTCGGGCTCAGCAGCGCAGAGATTGGCAAGGTGGTGAAAACCATCACATCGATCGCCCGGCAGACCAATTTGCTGGCTTTGAATGCCACGATCGAGGCTGCGCGCGCCGGCGAGGCCGGGAAGGGTTTCGCCGTGGTCGCAAACGAGGTGAAGGAACTAGCGAAGGAAACCGCGAAGGCCACCGAGGATATCAGCCAGAAGATCGAAACAATTCAATCGGACACCAAGCGCGCCGTGTCTGCGATCGCGGAGATCACGGATGTGATTAACAAGATCAACGACTACCAAACCACCATCGCGAGCGCCGTCGAAGAGCAGACTGCAACGACCAACGAGATTAACCGCAACGTGACTGAGGCCGCACAGGGCAGCAGCGAGATTGCGCAGAACATCGTCGGAG
>JBILKY010000032.1:0-18902 GCA_044376395.1 Chthoniobacteraceae bacterium
GGGCTGGATCTGCTGCCAGCGCGCCACGGCCATCCCGATGGCGCGGGCAACAGATGGAACATTCAACCGGCCCGCCTTGGCCTCTTGATTCAAGTCGCCGAACGGAACCCTTTCAATGGCCTGCCAGGCGAACGGCACGCGACTGCGCGAAGCGTCGACCGCATGAACTTCCGGTACACGCACACCAGCCTCCGCGACCCTGCGCATGACTGCAGACTCCATTTCTAGATGCGCGTCCCCCTCGGGCCCGTCCTCCACCCGGATAAACAGCGGCAGTCCGCAAATCTCCGCGGTCCACGTCAGATGGTTGCCCTGCGAATTCGCGACAGCAAGTTCAACACTACCGGTCTGAAAGTGTCGGCACAATTCACCGCGCAGCGCGCCATGCAGCGACTCCTGCACGGCAGCCCTCGGGCCCGCCACATGAAATGCCGCGGGCCGGTCGCACTTCCAGTAATAAACGCCCTCGCGGCTCATGGTGCGTGCGGCCTCCGGCGCCACCACGCGGCGACAATGCTCCCAATAAGATTCTGCATCACACCGCTAAAAACCGCGGGCACTGCAGCAAGGGGCTGTGTCGGGAAATTCTTTTTTGCGAGCATCGCAGCCATTCCACCGTTCTGCATGCCGACTTCAATCGCGATCGTGCGCGCCGTGATCACCGGGTAGCCGAGCAACCGCGCCACAATATAACCCAGGACAAAGCCGAAGACGTGCAAAAGCAACGCAGCAAGCGTGAGCTTTCCAGCATTTGCGATCACAGCCTCGGCATTCTGAGCGACAATCCCAGCGGTGATGAGCACCACAGCGATCACAGACACCGCAGGGCCAAACCGCGCCACATTCTTCACAAACGAAGGCGCGCGCCAATTGCATAAAACCCCGATGAGGAGCGGGGCAACAACCACTTTCAACGTCGAGAGGCAAAGCCCGAGAGCGTCCACCGGCACGTAATGTCCGGCCAGCACCTGGCACCACAAGGGTGTCGTTGCGAATGCGAACAGCGTCGAAGTCAGCGTGACAGAAACGGCCAGCGCGACGTCCACCTTCGCAAGATAGCAAACAACGTTCGATGCCGTTCCCGACGGACAACTCGCAACCAGAATCAGCCCCACAGCCATGCCGGGCTCCAGCTGCAGCATCCGCCCGATCAACCATCCGCTCAATGGCATGATCGTGTAATGCGCGAGGAACCCGAGGCTCAGAGCGCCCGGCGCGCTCAAGAGCCGTCGAAAATCCGCGATCGTCAGAGTCAGCCCCATCCCGAGCATCACCGTCCCGAGAGCTGCGGTAATCCACGGGCCGTTGAACCACGCAAAAGACGCGGGATTCACGAGCGCGACCGCCGCGCAGCCCGCAAGCCATAGTGGATAATAACCTGTCACCGCGTTTAAAATCGGTTGCATAAGAAGTCCCAGAACACGGCTCAAACCCTGGCGAGAGCAAGGCTGAATCCGATGCGCGCCTATTCTTTCTTCTCCTTTGCTTTTTCCTTGGCCTCCAGCATCGATTTCACCCGCGCCTCCTCCTTCTCAAGCGCGGCGCCCCCAACAGGCATCGGCTCGAAGTACGGCTCGGGCACAACCGCCTCGCTCTTGGGAATCTCGCGCCAACGCAGATTTTTAAACCACACATCCTGACCGTGATCCTGCAGCGAGATCTGCCCCTTGCGTCCCGTAAGATCGCCGCCCCGGGCCGCAAGAAGCCGCACGTACCACTCCCACTTCGGGTCCGCGTAGTCGAACGACAGCACCCGTTCGCCGTTGACCCAATGCTCGATCACCGTGCCTTTGCAGAGAATCCTTGCCGTATTCCAGTCGCCCACCGGCCGTGTGGCGTCCTTGGACGGCGCCATGCAGAAAAAAAGCGACGCCGCGGCCTGCCGCGCATTTTCGCCGTAGGGACTCCCGCGGTTGTCGAGCACCTGGTACTCCACCTGCCCGGGTCGATAGTACACGCCGCTGTTGCATCCATGGGATACCTTCCAATCAAAGCGCAACTCGAAGTCGTCGGGCACAGTCGCAGCCGTGTACTTCAGCGAACCTCCGGCGGATTTCCTGCAGAACGCGCCCTCCTCGATGCTCCAGTTCCCGGAATGTTCCCACCCGGCAAAAGTTTTGCCGTCAAAGAGCGGCGAGAACTCCGACTCCGGCTTGGTAAACCGCGCAAGCGGCCGGCTCACGAGGGTCTTCAGCTTAGACTTCGGTCCCGTGAGCTTCTTCTCGAAAACATCCGCTTCCGTAAAGCGCGCGAGCAGAATCTCGCCATCGGGAGAGCGGTTCCGGTCATAGGAAATGTAAATCGTCTCGTCCGGCGCCTGGAATCCGTCGGGATACGAGACACCCTTGCGCTCATCCAGCACGAGACCTCCGCGCCACGTCCGGCCGTCGTCATCGGAAAGCCAAGCGCTGAGCTGGACGCGTCCTTGATGCGCGTCGATCTCATCCCCGTGCTTCACCAAAAGCAAACGCCCCGAGAGCAGACGCCGCACAAAGAAACGCGCGTTCGGGTGGCGGATCCCGGGCGCTTCAACGGCCTCCGTCCATGTGCGCCCGCCATCTATGGAGACCGACTCCATGATGCCCTTTTGAGTGCGCGCAAGCATCCAAAGCGAGCCGTCCCTGCGCTCCACAATCATGTGCTCCTGCCAGTCTGGATTCGGAAAGGTGGCCATCCCGCGGCGCTCCCACGTCTTCCCTTGGTCCACGGAAACAAACACGTTGGCTCCACGCACCGGATCGAGTTCGGAAAAACACCCTTTGAACGGACCGAACCCTCCCCGCGGGTCTAGCGAAACCGGAAGCATCCATTCGCCATTGGAAAGAACGGTTGGCTTGTTGAGCGTGACCCCGTGCCAGATCCGCTTCGGCGCGGACCACGCTGGCGCATCCGCATCCGGGTTTTCACAGACGCTCGCCCAAACCCCGGCGCGGCCGTCGAACATGTCCATGGACTGATCGAAGATGAGCCAGAGTTTTCCGAGCGGATCAGTCCACAGGTTCCCGACCAAAATGCTGCGTTCCCGCGGAAGATCCTTCGAATGCGAATCCAGCACCACGCGTGGCTTCGACCAGGTCCGGCCATCGTCGTCCGAGGTCGCGAGCACGAAATACGCGGCGGGACTGTCCCCACCGGCCACCCAGCACGCCCAAAGACGCCCGCGCGGCGTGCGCTCGATGCCGATTGTCATCCCGTAGTCGAGGTTCTCATAATCGTATTGCGGAAGCGGCGCCGTATTCAGAACAGGCGGCACCAGCGCGTGCGCCGCAACTTCCTCCATTTTCGCAATCCGAGCGGCCCGCTGCTCCGGGCTCTCCGGTGCCTGTTGGCCGGCTGCTGTTGATTTCACCTCGAGCCCCTCACCCAGCACGGCGAAAGCGAGTTTTTTGAACGCAACACGGTCCCCGGGGTTGAGCTGCCGGCGCCATGTCGAGACGCGGTTGATTTCACCCGGGAAAAGCTGGAACTCGGGCGGCCCGGTTTGACGAAAACCCGCCTTTTCCAAAGCGGCGCTTTGATTGGCTTCGTGCGGCTTGCTGAGAGTCATCACAAACAGCTCGCCGGGCTTTGTGCACTCGAGTTCGTAGCCGCCGATGGTTGTACGGACAAAAGCGCGCCCCATGAGAAAATCAGGCGCCTCGGTAAGGGTGTAATCGCGGTCCGTGAACAACGTGACCCCCGCGCGCATCACCGCAGGCTGCTCCGCCGGAGCGGGCCGCGCCACGCGCTTCTTTCCGGACTGCGCCTCGAACTTCCCGGAATCCTCAAGCTTCCCAAACATAATCCTGTCCGACGAACCACCGTGATCGCTCTGCGTGACCGCAAGCCACACCGCGCCCTCATGCTCATGCAGGGTCGGGTACTGGAAGGACTCCGGCGTTTCAAACCGGTACTTGCGCTCCCAGTTTTTCCCATCGCGTGAGACCTCGATGTTAAACACGCTGCGGTTGCATGCGCCGATCTTGGTGTTCTCCTGCCAGCCGAGATAATACGCGCCGTCAAAATGCTCGAAGACCGGCTTTGAGTTAAGACCGCCGGTGACAAACGGCATCTCGCGTCCCGCAGTCCACTGCCTGCCGTCCTTGCTCGTCGTGAAATGGTAATTGCCCGCGTCGTTGCGACAGATCGCCATCCAGCTTCCGTCGGGCAGACGGTTCACCGCGGATTCGCTCAACTTCGCCTCCTGCGGTTCGTTGTAGTGGCCGAGGATCTCGAAGGTTTCGAGGTCTTCATGCACAAGCGCGAGAGCGTTCTGCTTGCCCGGAAAGTTGTTGAGCGCGACGTAGCGCCGTCCGTCGAAGTTTTTGAAAGAGTCAAAAATGTAGAGCCCGTGTTTCTGTGCCGGCTTCTGAAAGCCCGAGGCCTGCGCGTCCGCATGGAAATGGACCGGTTGCATGTCAAACACGCCGGTACCGGTCTTGAGCTTGGCTTTGTGGATGCGCTTTTCGAAGCTGTCCGTTTTCAGATCAAAGTCGCGATACCACATCTGGGCCTCGCGCTTGTTGCCGTCCTCGGTCGTGAAATAGCAACGCAAGGTGGACGCGTCCTTCTGCAGGATGCGCGGCACAAAACACGCACCGACAGGCAGCGTTTCGTTCTCAAACACCTCCTCCGACCTCGCAAGCGGCACCACCTTTTCAACCGCCTGCGTCTTCAAATCCACGATTGAAAGTACGCAGTACTCGGCCTTACCAGCCCCGTGTCCCGGCTGCACATCGTTGTCGTGCTCGACGACATAAGCGCGGCCTCCCACGCACACAAACTCGGCGTCGTGCGCCCCCTTGGCATGCGACGGGGTGACCCGCACCAGCCTCTGCATCACGATGTCGCCCGCAAGCGCCGCATCCCATCCCTCAGGCACCAGCTTCGGGCGCTCGATGTGGTTGATTACTTGTTTCAAACTGACCGCTCCCGACACATTCGTTCCCGCGAGCGCGTCCTGCTCCTTGAACTTCGCCAGCAGGATATCCCCGCTGCCCCCACGGTCGCGGTCATAGGTAATCCAGATCAAACCGTCCTTGTCCTCGACGCCGTCAGGGTAAGACACGCCTGCACGTTCATCGAGCAGCAGGCCGCCGCGCCATGTCACGCCCTCATCCGCGGAGACATGCGCGGTGAGGTTGTTGCGTCCTTTAAAATTGAAATGATTCACAAGCAGCAGGTTTCCGGACGCCAGACGGCGGATGAAAAACCGCGACCCAGGGCTGGCGATGGCACTAGCCCTGCCCTCCGTCCATGTG
This sequence comes from Chthoniobacteraceae bacterium, assembly GCA_044376395.1. Classification (GTDB taxonomy): domain Bacteria; phylum Verrucomicrobiota; class Verrucomicrobiia; order Chthoniobacterales; family Chthoniobacteraceae; genus Chth-196. The sequence continues at coordinate 5,241 of JBILKY010000032.1, forward strand.
CGCCCCCTGTCCGAGGAATGGCTTTCCCAAAGCGACCCGCTGCTGGTGCGGATAAGCATCCAAAGACGCCCGTCCTTTAGCTCGACAATCATATTCTCGAGGGCCCAAGGCCTCGATTTCACAGCGCCGTGCAGTTTCCAAGTCTTGCCTTCGTCGGTGGAAATTCCGACACCATGAAGCGTGGGCTCCTGCTGATCGTTGTAGCCGGTCGACCAAGCGAGAATCGGCTTCTGCGCAAGGGTCACCGGCATCAACCATTCGCCCGAGGACAGCACCGTCACCTTGTTCATCCGAAATGCAAAAGGCACCTCGTAACCGACCCGAAACTCAGGCCCGAACACTGGCGTCTTCGCATCCGGTTGCTCGCAAATGCGGGCCCAGACGTCGTGCTGCGCGGTGTCCTTGTTGCCGCGGTTGAAAATGTACCAAAGCCTTCCCTTGGGATCGATCCACACCGTAGGGTCGTAGCACCGGGTGCCGTCTTTGGGTTCGCCCATCACCTCCGGGAGGGTGAATGTCTTGGCGCCATCATCGCTCCACGACAGCAGCACGGTGTTTTCGGGCGCAGGTTCCTTCGGGCCGCCGGTAAACCACGAGGAGAACACCCTGCCCTTCGCCGTGCGTTCCAAACCGGGGATCCCCTGCCAGACGCGATTCGCGATGGTTTCCTTGGAATCCACGGCGGCCCGCGCAGCTTGCGGGCGGCAAAGAAGGATGCAGGCGAGGCCAAGGGCCAAGACAACGGGGAGGAAGCGGCGGTTCATAAACAAGTCTTGAGGGTGGGGCGACCGGAGCGGATGACAACGCCCGCGCGGGTGTTATGCTAACATCATGCCGGAACATCCACCCACCCTTCACGACCTCGCCAGGGTGCTCGGGCTTTCCACCATGACCGTTTCCAGGGCGCTACGTGGCGCCCCAAAGGTCGCACCTGCCACCCGGGAACGGGTCCTCGCAGCGGCGCAAAAACTTGGGTACGCACCCGACCCGCATCTCGCCCGACTCATGGAAGCCGTGCGCAGCAGAAAGACGAGCGGGACGCGCGCCACCATCGCCGTGCTGCGCGAGCACGTACCGCAGGACGGTCTGCTCGGGCCTTCCTACCAATACGTGCCCATCGAGGACATCCGCAGAAGGGCGCGCGGCTATGGCTACGAGGTGGAGGAGTTTTTTCTCGGCAAAGACGGACTCACTCCGGCGCGCCTGCAGGAGGTGTTATACGCCCGCGGCACGGAATCGGTGATTGTTTCACCGCAAAGCACGCAACTCCCCTGCTCGCAGATGGACTACTCGCCATTCGCCGCCGTCACATTCGGCAACGCCATGCAAAAACCCGCGCTCCACATGTGCGCGGGAAACATGACGGTGGGAATCCAGACGGCAGCCGAGCAACTCGCAGCGCGGGGCTACCGCAGAATCGGCGTCGCGGTGACGCAATGGATCGTGACCCGCTCGCAGTTCGGCTACAGCGGCGGCCTCTTTCACTGGCAGCACGGTCTGCCCGTAAAAAACCGGGTGCCGCTGCTGCTCTTCCCCAGCAACGACATCAGCCGCGGCCGAGACGCTTTTGTGAGCTGGATGGACAAGCATTCCCCCGACGCGCTCATCACGTTTGACACCCACGTGCCGGACTGGCTGCGCTCGATGGATGTTAGCTTTCCGCGCGACATCGGCTTCGTGGTGCACGACTGGACACCTCGGATGAAAAAGTTCGCAGGCATCCACCAGCGGCGCGAACACCTCGCAGCTGCGGCTGTCGACCTCGTGGTCGCACAACTCTCCATGCACGAGCGAGGCATCCCCGAGGTGCCGCGCCACATCATGATCCCGCCCCAATGGGTCGAGGGCCCGAGCGTGCGCCCGCTCAATCCGTAAAAAACGACTCTCAGAGCGAGCCACTGCGCTCAGTTCAAGGCGCGACGCCGCGCGCGGATCAAGACCCGCCGCAGCCCTTGTTTTCAGACGCGCCGCCGCCCTTGTTGCGCCGGCAGCGGTCGCTGCAAAACTTCACGTCATCCCAAACCTTCTCCCACTTTTTGCGCCACGCGAAAGGGCGGCCGCACACTGTGCAGGGCTTCGAAGGGAGATGCTGCTTTTTCACGCCCTTCATGGCTGCGCGGCCTCCTCGCCGGAGCCGGACGGTGCGACACGGTTCATTTCCCGCAGCGACTTGAGGTACCCGTTGTTCGGGGCAGGCTTTGCAGGACGCTCAGGGGTCTCGAGCATGTCTTTCACGCGCCCCGCGCTATCGGCGATCAGTCCTGGAATGAGCTGCGCCTCCGGCAGGTTCTTCCAATACTTCTTCGGCATCTCGGACTGCATCGCACTGATCTTCACCCGCGCAGGGTTGAAGATATTCTGATAATAGGCGCGCCAAAGCCCATCCAGCGCATCCTCATCGGGGGCGCTCCCGCGAGCGACGCCCTCGGTGAAATGAAGGGTCGCGCCGTCCCAGTGCGCGCACTCGTAGGGCGTGAGAATGGACCAGTCCATGCCTGCAAACCTTTTGCGGAAAAACGGCGCGGCAAGCCGCACGATCCGGTGGTCCGGTTCAAACCACGCCACGAACTGTTCGCGACCCGTCTCCTCGCTGACCCCGACCAACCGAAAGCGGACAAAAGCATGCATTTTGTGCAGATCCCGCCCCACTGCCTTGCACCAGTTTTGAATCTGGCGCACATCCACGTCGGTCGGCAAGGCTAGTAGATGCCGCTCGCCCCCGCGCGTGAGCCGCCAAAGCACCCGGTAGAGCAACCCCCAGCGGCGTGGATCGGTGTGCGCGGCGGCGCTCCGGGCCATGTCCAGAAACGCGGGCGGCACCCTCACCTCACCCGCGGACTCCGGCTGATGCTTGGGTTGCGCGCCTGCGGATTCCCCGCCACCGCCGAACAAGTTAGCCTCCTGCGGATCCTCGCTCCAGAGCACGGCCCCCGGCGCCACCCCGTCGGCGAGCAACCGGCGCGCACACCCGCGCCACGCCTCGTACTCGGGCTCGATGACAACGGTGCGCATGCCTAGAGTTCGCCGGAGCGCACCGAAACAAAATCGCTCGCCTCAGGCTTGGGCGCTGCTTCGAAATTCATCTCGATCTGCTCTGGAGGCGGAAGAAACCGCGCCCTGAGCGAGTCGCTGTCGAGCCCCATCCTCGCCGGATGATGATCAGCGGCGACGATGAAAGGCATCAGCTTTTTGAGCTGGAGCCGCAGCAGCACCAAGTCCGCGAGGCGAAGCCGCGTGAACCTGCGCGCGCTGAGAATGCGATCCACATTGCGAACCCCGAGCCCGGGAATGCGCAGCAGCATCTCGCGGGGCGCGCGGTTCACATCAACCGGAAACCTTTCCCGATTGCGCAGCGCCCAGGAAAGCTTTGGGTCCAGAGCCAGATCGAGATTCGGCTGCGCCTCGGAGGCGATTTCCTCGACCTTGAACTCGTAAAACCGCAGCAACCAATCCGCCTGGTAAAGCCGATGCTCGCGGATGAGCGGCGGTGCTTTGATGGGCAGGATGGAGGACGGCTCGGGGATCGGACTGAACGCTGAATAATAAACCCTGCGCAGTCGGTGCACGTTGTAGAGCTTGTCGGCGCAGCCGAGAATCACGGCGTCACTGGACGCGTCCGCGCCCACCAGCATCTGCGTGCTTTGTCCCGTGGCAAATGGGGCTGGTTTGGCGGCGCCGGGCTGCTTTTTTTCCGCAAATCGCTCGTCGATCTTTTCACGGATATGCCACATCGCGTCCTCAGTGCGGGCGAGATTTTTTTCCGGCGCCAGCGTGTCGAGACTCTTCTGGCTCGGTAGCTCGACGTTGATGCTGATGCGGTCTGCGTAGCGACCGGCGAGCTCAATCAACGGCTGCGAGGCCTCCGGAATGGTCTTGAGATGGATGTAACCACGAAACTGGTGGTCCTCCCTTAATTTGCGCGCGACTTCAATGACGAGCTCCATGGTGTAATCCGCGCTGCGGATAATTCCGCTGCTCAGAAACAAACCCTCGATATAGTTCCGCTTGTAAAAATCGAGCGTGAGCTTCACCACTTCGTCAGGACTGAACCGCGCCCTCACAACATTGCTGGAGCGTCGGTTGATGCAGTAGTGGCAGTCGTACAAACAGGCGTTGGTCATCAGCACCTTTAAGAGCGACACACAGCGCCCGTCCGGCGTGTAGGAATGGCAGATGCCGGAACCGCCGGTGGACCCCACGCCCTTGCTGCCCTGGGAGTCTTTGCGGGCAGCACCGCTGCTCGCGCACGAGGCATCGTATTTCGCCGCGTCCGCGAGAATCTCCAGTTTGCGCTTGATGTCCATTGAGTGGGGAGAGTGGGGAGAGGAAGGTGCGAATGAAGCCTGCGTGGGACCGATGCTGCGTTAACGCTATGCCGACTGCGCCCCCAGATTCCATGCTGCCAACGCGGGCGGGGACGACTGATTCAGTTAAGCATGAGAGTCAAATTTTCCCACGCTTTTTTGACCTATGTCAGGCCCGCCGACCGGCGGCCCTTATCGTGCGCCAGCCTGACCGATGTGTCCATCCCGCGCGCCCATCCTGAGCGGCTGGTGGTCCGTAAACGCCAGAACGCGCAGTTCCGGCTCGAACAAGTGGCAGAGCGTGAAGATCTGCGCCTTGGTATGGGATTGACACGGCTGGATGTTTACATCGACGCTCCGAAAGCAGCTACCACCCCTATGTTTTCGCTTCAAAAGCTTTTAGGCAAGTCGGACGTCTTCTTTCCCCTGCTCCAACAGAGCGCGCAGGAGGTTCAACGCAGTATTACCGCGCTACACGGGATGTTTCTGGAACCCGGCGAGGAAAAAAGCATAGCCGAATTCACCGCGTCACGCCGGCGGGACAAGGAGATCACCGAAAAGATCAATGAAGCGCTTTGCAAAACATTCGTGACCGAGTTGGAGCGCGAGGACATCGAGGCTTTAAGTGTTGCCCTCTACAAAATCCCGAAGACGGTCGAGAAAATCGCCGAACGGTTCACGATCTATCGCCGGAAAATCGCGGGATGCGACTTTTCGAAGCAACTCGCGATGATGGAGTCCAGCGCTGGCATTGTAGTTCAAATGGTGAACGAGCTGTGCACAAAAATGCACCTTGAGAGAATGAAGGGGCAGAACGCGGAAATGCAGGCCGTTGAGGGCGCCGCGGACAAGCTCATGTCCGAACTGCTCAGGGACCTGTACAACGACGAGTCCGACCCGATCCGCTTGATCATGCTGCGGGACATCTATGATCTGATGGAGAAGGTGATTGATCGCTGTCGGGATGCCGGAAACGTGCTTTCGACGATCGTGCTGAAGTATTCCTGACCGCGACACTCAACGCATGAGCGCCGCTCTTCTTCTGCTGCTTGTCGTCATCCTGGTGGTGCTGGCCTTTGAGTACATCAACGGCTTTCACGACACCGCCAACGCGATCGCGACGGTTGTTTCCACCAAAGTACTGACTCCGCGCCAGGCGCTGGTTCTTGCCTCGTTGATGAACTTGGTTGGATCGTTCATGGGCCAGAGCGTCGCGAAGACCATCCAGGGCGGGATCCTCGACGACAAGGTGGTGCAGGTGACCTCTCTCGTAATCCTAGCCGCAATGCTGGGTGCCATTGCATGGAACCTCATCACCTGGTGGTTCGGCATGCCCTCGAGTTCGAGCCACGCGTTGATCGGCGGCCTCATCGGAGCCGGCCTTGCGAAGGCCAACATGAATTTCGGCATCCTCATCTGGTCGCGTGACAAGGGCGACGCCAAGCACACCATGGAGGGTATCTACCACAAGGTGGTGATTCCGATGATCGGCTCCCCGCTGCTCGGCCTCAGCGTGGGGTTCATTCTGATGGGTATTCTGTTCCTGATTGTCAGGAGTTGGCGGCCGCTGCTGGTGAACAAGGTGTTCGGCGTACTGCAGATCTTCAGCGCCGGATACATGGGCCTCGGACACGGCAAGGCCGACGCCCAGAAAACCATGGGCATCATCATGCTCACCTTGGTGGGTGCGGCGTCCTCGGGCGACCTTGACTCCCTTCCCCCCTGGCTTGATTTCCTGAAAGTTTCGACCGTAAAAAACGCTCCGATTCCTTTTTGGATCACGCTCGTATGCGCCACGACGATGGCCGCCGGCACTTATGCCGGGGGCTGGAGGATCATCAAAACACTCGGGCACAAAATGGTCCGGATGAAGCCGGTGCACGGATTCGCCGCTGAGACCACCGCCGCCACGATTCTCTACGTGACAGGCGAACTTGGGATGCCGGTCAGCACCACACACACCATCACCACGAGCATCATGGGGGTGGGAGCCGCCAAGCGCTGGAGCAGCATTAAGTGGGTGATCGTGGAACGCATTATTTGGGCATGGATTTTCACGATCCCCGCCTCCGGACTCATGGCGTACCTGTTCTACAAACTCATCGGATAATCCCGGGCGGCCTTTCGAACTGCGTCTGGGCGAATTCAGACCGCGACCGGGCCTCTTTATACCGCGTTTACGCGACTTAAAACCACGCAAGTTTGACGGACAGGACGCGGCGGGGCACAACTTTCGCACATCCCCCAATCCCTATGAGTCCATCCCCCCACCTCCCCGCACTGCAGCGCCGTGAATTTTTAACCCGCTCAAGCATCGCCCTCGCGGCCGCCGCCGTGGAGTCCTTCCCTTCCATCACGAACGGCAAGAACCTCGTCGAACCCTTAAAACTCGCGCTCGTCGGCTGCGGAGGCCGCGGCGCTGGGGCTGCCAGCCAGGCCCTGCTCGCGGACGCCAACTTGAAGCTGGTCGCGGCGGCGGACCTGTTCGAAGACCGCCTCGCTCCGGCGCTTGGCGGCCTGCAATCCAAGCACGGGGATCAGGTCGACGTTCCGGCGGAGCGCCGCTTTTTCGGATTCGAGGGCTACAAGCAGGCGATCGCGCTTGCGGACGTGGTGATTCTGGCGACGCCGTGCGCTTTCCGTCCAACGCATTTCGAGGAGGCGGTGCGCTTGGGGAAACACGCTTTTCTGGAAAAGCCGGTTGCAGTCGACGCGACCGGGGTAAGGCGGGTGCTCAAGGCCGCGGAGGAGGCGCGGCAAAAAAAACTTAAGGTCGCGGTGGGCTTCCAGCGCCGTCACAAGCGCGGCTTTCAGGAGATGATCAAACGCATTCACGGCGGACAAATCGGCGAGGTCATTTACACGCGCGCATTCGCAAACACCCCCCTGCGCACGGGCTTGTTGCGCCGCCCCGAAATGGGTGAACTCGAATACCAGTGCCGCAACTGGTACTACTTTTCGTGGCTATCCGCCGACTTCATTGTGGACAACCTTGTCCACGGAATTGATATCTCGAACTGGATCCATGGCGCGTACCCCGTGCGCGCCCACGGCATGGGCGCCCTCAGCGAACGCAGCCCGGACTACGGGGATTTGTTCGATCACTTCGCCATCGAGTGGGAGTACCCAAGCGGCGCGCGTTTGTTCGGTGAATGCGACCGGAGGCCCGGCTGCTGGGCTAGCGTCACCAACCACGCCGTGGGCAGCGTGGGGAGGGCCGACTTTTTGGACGGGCGCGAGGTTTACTCCATCCAAGGCCGCAACCCATGGGAAATGAAAGTGCCCCGCGGTGAGAATCCCTACCAACTCGAGCACGACGACTTTTTCAAAGCGATCCGCGAAGACACGCCATACGACGAGAGCGATTACGGAGCGAAGAGCACTATGACAGCGATCATGGGCCGCATGGCGGCGTACTCCGGAAAAATCGTGGAATGGGATGCGGCGATGCAGTCCACGCTGACGCTCGCTCAGGAAATCAAGAGCTTTTCCGATCCCGCTCCGATTCAACCCGGCCCGAACGGATTGTATCCTATCGCTGTAGCTGGAAAGACCGTCGCGTTTTAAAAGGGGCGTATCAGCCGTTTCTGCCTGAAAGCGCGTTGCACCTCCGCATGTGCGCAATCCACAAACGCTCCAAGTTTCGTGCAGCACACGACCCCGGGGTTGAGATCCGGCTATCAAGATCGATCAATACTCTTGAGCTCTCCAGATAGCCTGTTTCCTGACTCTGGCTGATTCAATGGGCATCCGGGAGTTGGGTCACACTTATCTGAGGCTCCAACCACCCAACCGAATGCGCATTTCATCGGTCACTCCAACTTAACCATTATTCGGGCCATCAAACAGATCATACAGTTTGTACCCATTGCCGCTCGGCAGGGCGCGTAGCTGAGTTGTTCCGAATAGTGCAGATGTTGCGAAGTGGTTTTCCTGCGCGTCAGAGAACGCCTTCAACTGCGTTGTCGACATACTCATGAGTTTCTCCGCCCCGAGAGCATTCAGTTGGATCGTCGTGAGCCTACCGATCTGGCCGGATGAGAGTGAGTTCAACTGATCAAGGGTTAAACTCGGCACTTGGAGGGTCGTAAAGGCAGCCACCACGTCAGCTCTTAGAGCTCTAACCGCGCCGGTGCTTAGTGACGCGAGGGACTGTGTACTAAACACGGATATTTGCGCAGACAGAAGAACCGCAGCATCTTGCGCCTCAACAACTGACGCCTGAACTGCAGAAAGCCCGGCCACTTGGATTCTCGTCAAACTCGGAATCTGCAAGGGCGTGAGCGACACAATCTGGGCTGTATTCAGTACAAAGATTGCACCGGTTGATACAGCCGCAAGATCCCGCGTCTCCAAAGCGGCCACTTGCGAAGTCAACAGTGACGCAAACTGACTGGCGCTCAATTTCGCAAAATGTCCCACCGACATCGCCCTCAATTGGTCTGTGTTGAAAGCTGCAAGCGCCGCGCCAGTCAACGAGTTGATCCTTGCCGAACTAATCCCCGAAAGTTGAGCAGTCGAAAGCAGAGAGACTGCCTCCGCGCCCAATCCGGCAACCTGCATGCCGCCGAATTGCGCGAATTTAGTGGCGCTGATCGCTGCGAGTTTCTGTCCGCCCATAGCTCCGACTTGGTCTGCGCTCAGAGCGTTCAACTGAGCTGAACTCAAACTTCCTACCTGATCTATCGAAAGCACTGACACCTTGGAACCGAGGGCCGAGACAATCTGTGGCTTCAATGACTGCAGTTGTTGGGTTGTCAATACTTCGAGGTCCGAAGTTTCAAGACCGAAAATCTGTCGGGTTGAAAAGGTTCCAATTTGAGTCGGATTTAGGCCCAAAACCTGACTTGTGACGAGTGCTGCCACCTGCAAAGAGGTCAGCGCGGCAATCTGGCCAGTAAGCAACGATCGGATCTGCGAGGTCTGGAATGACGGAACCTGCGAGCCCGTAAATGCGGCAACCTGACGGGTCGAAAGAGCCGCAATTTGGGTTGTGGCAAATGAGATTAATGAACTACTGGTCAAACTCGACAGCGTCTGGGTAGACAACGCGCGAAGTTTCGCAGTACTGATCCGGGTAACCTTGCCCGCACCAAGCACAGTGAGATCATCGGCCTCCAAGGACGCAATTTTATCGTCGGATAACGCATTGATCTGCGAAGTCGTGATTGAGCCGAACACCTCTGAAGAAAGACCCCTGATTTGCGCGGAGGAGAGCACCAAGAATATTCCCGACACATCGGCACCGCTCAGCACGGAAATAGCATCGGATGCAAGCACTCTGAACTGACCAGAAAATCTCGACTTATCGAGCAGTTCCAAGTCCTCCCTCTCAAACCCACTAATTTGAACCGTCGTTAGTTGTGAAATCCGACCGGTTGCAAGAGCGCCGACTTGGTCAGACGACAGAGAGCGAACCTGCCCCGCAGACAGAACCCTGAACTGGTTGGACGCCAACCGGCTAATCTGCGAGATGCTCAACCCCGTAATGGCCGTCCCAACCGAGCCAATCTTCGTTGAAATCGCCCCAATCTGAGCGGTTGAAAGCGACTGAAGATCCTCAGATTCCAATCCAGCTAACTGCGCAGCCGTCAACAGACTGATCTGGGAGGTCCCCAGAGCTGAGACCTGCGCTGCGCTCAATGCACGAACCTGAGCTGATCCAATCGCTGAGATCTGGCCGGACTGTAATGCTGGCATCAGCCCATCGGAGATACCGCTCACACTCGATCCCAGAGCCGCAAATCCATTCCCGACAATCGCCCTCAGCTGACTTGAAGTAAACGCATGTAAGTCACCGGATTCAATCCCCGCCAACTGCAACGTGGAAAGCACAGCGATCTGCGCCGGTAACAGAGCCGACACCTGAGTCGTATTCCACGAACGAATCTGCGTAGAGCTCAGGGCCTTAACTTGAGCTGTCTTCAATCCTACCACTGCGGTCGGACTCAAGTCATCGGACTCTAGCCCACTGATCTGGCTCATAGAAAAATCCGCGAAGCTCAACCCAGCCAACTGGCCAGTCGATAATCCCCTGATCTGGGCGGAATTTAACTTCTGCAATAAAGTGCCCACCACGTCCTCGTTCAAAGCAGAGATCGCATCAGAGGAAAGCGCGGCGAGATTCCCCTCAAGCAATGCCGCCAAAACGTTCGCATCGTAGGCGCGCACATCATCCGCCTCTAAACCCGCGATCTGCCTAGTGGTCAGGAATTCAATCAGACCGTCACCGAGCGCGAGAATTTGCGATGACCCAAGGGCTCTTATTTGAGCGCTGGTAATGGCCTGGACTTGTGCAACTGAGAGCCTCCCGATTTGAGACGTTTGCAAACCTGCTAAATTCCCAGCCAAAGCTGGTATTGCGGAGGCCGTGAGAGCACGGATCTGACTGGCGGTTAAAACGGAGAGGTCAGTTGCCTCCAAACCGGAAATCTGAACCGTGGACATCTGGCTAATCTGTGCGGCAGAGAGAGCCCGCACCTGTTGGGTGGTCCAACCGTTGATTTGAAGCGACGTGAACATCCTCAACTGAGTTGTTGAAAGGCCCAAAAGCTGACCTGTACTCAAGTCCCCAGTATCCAGCCCCGCGATCTGATGAGATCCAAATCTACTCAACTGCATCGGGTTCAGCAACTGAACCTGTGTTGAAGAGAGTGCACGAATTTGCGCGGATGATAAAATCGACACCTGAGCAGCGCCGAGAGCTTGGAGTGCTCCTGAGTTGATCGCGATCAACTTATCACCAAGTGCACGAATATTTGCGGCGCTGATGCTTGAAACCTGAATTGAGGTGAGCACCGATATGTCTTCAGCCTGCAAACTCGAGATCTGGGTTGATCCGAGCCCCGCAACTTGCGCAGGCGCAAGTGCGGAGACCTGCGCACTCGTCAGAGACTGAATCTGCCCCGAGTTGAGCAACATCAGTTGCGCTGTAGAGATTTGCGCAATCTGACTCGCCGCCAAGTCACCACCCTCAAGACCTGCGATTTGAACCGCAGAGAATGCCGCTAGCTGGTTCAAATTCACGGACTGAATTTGGCTCGATGAAAACGCCACAATTTGCGCTGACGCAAGAGCACGAATTTGGCTCGTGTTCAGCGAATTCACTAAGTCGGAGCCCAAACTTCCTATCTGCGCGCTAGACAAAGACCTGACCTGCGCAGTCCGTAAATCATGCAGTTGTTCGAGGGAGATCGCGTTCAATGTCTCCGTAGGGATTGCAGCGATTAACTGCGTTGGCATCGCCAGCAGTGCCGCTGAAGAGAATTCCCAAAATGCCGACGGACTCAGCGCAGAAAGGTCATCCGCCTCGAATCCGAGAATCTGGCGGGATGTGATTGCCGCCAGTTGAACCGCCCTCAAAGAGCCTACTTGGACGGAAGTAAGCGCCTTGATCTGCGCTGTGGTGAACAGACTGACCTGCCTTGGAAGGAGACCTGCCAACAAACCGCCGTCCAGTTCGCTGACGGCTCTGGTGGAAAGCGCCGGAATACTAGCGGAACTCAACGATAGTATTTTGCCCGATCCAATTGCGGCGAGGTCCGCCGCGTCCAAGCCCCCAAATTGAGCGGTTTTTAAGGTGTTCAACTGTGTCAGCGTCAAACTTGCAGCCTGCTGGGTTGTTAACCCACTAATCTGTGCCGGACTCAGACTGGTTAGCAGCGATGCAACATCACTTGTCGAGAGGCCTGAAATCGCCTGCGCTGATAGCGTGTTGAGCGTGCTGCTCGATTTGCTCATCAGCCAGCCTTGAACAGTCTTTTCCCCAATCGGCAGTGCCAAATCAGCCGCTTCAAAACCGGCAACCTGACTCGCGCCCAGAGCGGTAATCTGATGGCTTCCCAAAGACGCCACTTGGGCCGTGGTCCATCCGGAAATTTGGCCGGACAGCAGACCTTTAAGCGCAGAGGTCCCTAGGGCGGCTATCTGGTCAGAACCAAATGCAGCAGGGGAGAGTGCGCCGATCTGCACGGATGAGAAACTCAGCAGATTAAAGCCGGATGGCAGATTACCGAGCTGCGCGCTTGAGATTCCACCAACCTGCATCGTCGTCAACCCCCTTAGCTTGCTGGATGAGATTGAAGCGAAATCAGGTGTCTCAATTGCGCCGATCTGCGAGGCACTGAAGGCCCCCAACTGCCGGCTGTCTACCCCCCCTACCTGACCCGAGCTCAACGCCGCAATCTGAACCGCAACCAAGGATCGGATCCTCGCGGTGGTCAATGAGTTCAGGCCAAGCACCGACATGACATTTGGGGACAAACCCGAGAACGCCGCAGTCGAGAGCTCCGAAAGCTGTCCGGCAGTCAACCCATTGACTTGCGCGCTGCTCAAACCAGACGCTCCTCTCGAGGTGATCATCCGGATCTGGTCCGCCCTGAAGACACTCATGCTCAACGGAGCAATCGAGGCTAAGCTCTCCGGCGCGATGGCAGAGAACTGACCGGCCGTCAGTTTGAACAACTGATCGGTCGAAGCGGCCGCAATTTGAACTGGTGTCAGCGCCGCAATCTGAGCTGTCGCAAATAGACCGAAGTAGTCAGCACCGATACCAAGCAACGCATCATTCGAGATTGCGGCGACTTGATCGGGGACAAACTCAGTCACTCGTGACCCGATTCTGTCACGCAACTGAGTATTGCTCAAAAGCCCAATGTTCGAAACAGCAACGGCAGGCAGTTGTGCACTGGTGAGGGCACCCCAGGCGATCGTGTATCCACCAAATTGAACGTCAGTGAGCGCGTTAATTTGCGATGTCTTCAACACGCGCAACAAATCAGGACCAATCACAGTCAACTGAACTGTGGTCAGGGCAGATACCGCCGCCTCTTGGACGCTCTTGAGCTGCTCCTCGCTAAGTTGTGCCACCTGCGAACTCTGCAGGGTTGTCACCTGGCTGCTCGTGAGTACAGATATATCGCGGGATGTAAATCCTGGGACCGCAGCGTCGATGACCCCCGCTATACCGGTCAACTGACTGAGCTTGTCTGATGAGACTGCACGGACTTGGTCGACGGACATAAACCCGACTTGCAATGAAGTCAATGAGTCCAATTCAAGCGTCGTAAGTGCTGATATTTGACTGGTGAGCATTGCCGCGACCTGTGCACCAGACAATGCCTGCACGGCTTCAACATTTAGCTGCGACACATCTTCTTCTTCAATGGCGGTAACATCCCGGGTCTCTAACGCGCGCACTTGATCGCTGGTAAACCCATTGATCTGAGCAGTCGTCAGCGCTTCAACCTGAGCGCTCGTCAACACCTGCACTGCTGACGTTGTCAAGCCGATCAATCCAGCCGTGCTGATCACTACAACCTGCGCACTGCTAAGCGCCAACACCTGCGCGTCTCCAAGA
>JBILKY010000033.1:0-18830 GCA_044376395.1 Chthoniobacteraceae bacterium
CCACCAACCGGCAAGAGTGAACGCCACCCCGGCGATGATGCGCTGGTAAGCCGCCGTGCCACCGTCCACCGCGAATCCGGTGAGTTGCGCCACGGAATTCGCTTTGCGGGAGAGCACCGCACCAAATGCCTGTCCCATCGCAGAACCGAGCCCGAACAACAGCCCGAGGCGAAAACGGCTGGGCTCGACCTGCATGTGCTGGTCGGGAGCGAGCGCCAGAGCGACGCCCGTCAGAATCAACGCCGCGCACGCCAACTCGGGAAGGGTGGGCACCGTTCCCAGGAGAAAATATTCGGCGACGCCCGCGATGGGCGCACCCAGACACTGGGTGATCAATATCGCCAAACGCGGGCCGATTCTTGGCAACGAGGCGAACATGGACATGTCCCCGATGCCAAACCCGATCGCGCCACTGAGAAAAAACCACGGCAACCCCGCGCCCCCCAGTCCCCCTCCCCACACGTGGGACCAAACTCCCAGTAAAAGGAGCGCGATCAGCAGGCGCGAAACGTTCGCCCGCATCCCGCCGATTTCACGCGCGGAGCGGGAGGCGAACAGGATCGACGCCGAAAACAAAAATGTTGTGAGAAACGCTGGAAGCATCGTCCCAAAGTCAATTCCGCCCACAGCCCGCACCGCGACGCCATCCGAACCGCCAATTGAGTGTGGTCCCGAGGCTCATTGCGAGATGAACCGCTCAAACTCGCCGCCGAGCAGTCCGTGCACATCGCGCTGGATCTCCGCACGCGAAACCTGCCAACCCGAATCGGCCAAGTCGGAATACTTTTCAAAGAGCACCTTCGCGATGATGGGACGCGAGTGCGCCCACTTGTACGCGAGTTGGTCCATGATCCGGCAGTCGCTGTGCTGCGGGGTGACGCTGAGCCCAAGCAGCTCGAGGCGCATGCGCGTGAGTTCCTCGATGAGAGATGGGTTGTTCAAAAACCACCAGCAGCCGAAGATGTGGAGATTCTTGAATTTTCGCGCTGCCACGCAAAGCGCGTGCTGGTTTTCGCGCGCCAGCATCGTGCACAAAAACTGGTTCTGCGGGTACTCCGCACAGAGCCGTTCCACGGATTCCACGTCGGCCTCGCCCAAGCTGTCGCCCGCCATCCGCAACGCTGGATTCACCCCGCGCCGCACGCCGATCATCATCGCAAACGCCTGCCCGTGCTCACGTCCGTGCGGCAAAACCGCCTCCGCGATGAGCCGGTTCGTCACAGAATTTTCGGGAAACGCCCACTCCGGGGGAAGCGACACCATGCAGTACTGCGACCCGATCTTGCGCGTCCAATCGGCAAGAAAGCGGCGGACCTCCTCGATGGTTTTTCCCGACAAATCGGAACGCACGTCATAGCCCCAGCCGTGCAACTGGGCGGAGGTTTTCTCCCACTCAAGCAGCAGCGGGTCCAAACGGAGCGCCGCGACGAAGGCAGGATGGCGCTCAATGCCGCGCTCCCACACCACCCGCTCCGAGTCGTCGAAAGGCAGGTTGGTCATGCAAACCTTCCGGACACCGGCAATTTTCAGGATATGGTCCGCGTAAGTTTCCGCAGTCCAGCTTGCGAAATGCTTTCGCAGAACGGACAAGTCGCGCTCCTTGGGGTCGATTCCGAGCAAGCGCAGCGTTGTGACCACCCCCCTGCACGCCTCGGAAACCGGCGAGCGCTCGATAAAAAGCTGTTTCCAGATCCAATCGGCCTGCTGGGTTTTTGTGAGGTTCCAGAAAAAGTCATTCGAACCGCGGGTCCAGCGCAGGGATTCGGCGATGAGGTAGTGGTAGGTGAGAAGATCATCGATTCCCCACGACACTAGGGAACCGAACGCGGGATCGAAGAGGTGCGTGTGGATATCGAACACGGGAGTGTGTTCGACGACTTCATGGACGATTTGACAAAGAGTGGCGTGGCGCTCAGAGCTCATCCCCCAATCCAAAGGAGGACGCGTCCAAGACGAAAGCCTATTTTCAACCAAGCCGCCAAAACCGCGGGATCCTGCACTTCCATGAGGTCTAACGAGGATCCCCGCTACTCGGTGGCACTCCAGCCGGGCAGTTGCTCAGGCATCGGGCAATTCCGGCAGTCGGAAGAGTCACATCGGCAAAAGCCTTCGTATAGTTCGAGCAACCCCTGCTGTTGGGCCATGCCATGCAGGATTTGCCGCACGTCGTGCCGGCCCGCAAGCAGGCGGGCGGCGGCCACCCGCACGCTTTTGCTCCGTTCGGGGGTGCGCATGCCCTGCATCGGTTTCCAAGCCTCGAATGCAGGCAGGAACACGTTGGCGAGCAGATCCAACACGCGCTCGCGCCCGAGCAAAGCCATCCGACGTTTGGACGGCTTCGAACCAAGGGTGTAGTGCACATCCCAGAATGGATCGCTCAGGCCAAGCAACAGGCGCTCCAGCGACCGCCAGTCGCCCGCAGACGCCATACGCCGAATGGCGCGCCAGTGGTTTATTAGAACGGCCAGCGCGCCCAAGCGCCGGTGGGGATGGTTGACTGGGCGCTGTCCACCAAAACGCCATGCAGTCTCGGGAATTTGCAGACCACCTTCCGATGAACGGTGCATCCACCAATGACGCCAAAGCCGCCGGACCAGAGCACGCGCCTCGGGCCGGAGCTGACGCAAATCATCCCATGGAATGAAACCCGCAACCCCGAACAAAAGCGACTCGCGAGCGCGCAGATCCGTGGCAAGACGACGGGCTGGCAAGCGCTGCGCCAGCAAGCGGAAAGGCAATTCGTTTCCCCGGTAGCCCAAGGCTGCCGCGACCGACTGGTACAGGGCCTCTGCTTCGCCATGCACCGCACGGGTTCGCGCGAACAAAGCGGCTTTACGTTGGAAACGCTGCCGGCCCGCTGCGAGCAAAAGCGAGGCGACGTCGGCAAGGGGAAGCTCGCGGATCACGCCAGAACAGCGGCCTGCTACCGCAGGCGGAACCTCCGCAGGCGCGTTGACGCTACCAGTTGGATTGCATGCCGTGCGGTCTAGGTGCAGCTGGGGAATCCTGCGGTGGGAAAGCGAGCGCGTAAAAAAACGGTCTCTGCCCCCGTTCAAAAAGACATGGAGCACCACATGCTCGTACTCGGGGTTACCGCCATGGCCATGCCGTTCCCAGTCGCGGACGTCCATATCGATCTCTAAAGCGCCTTTCACCGGCTCCCGTGAGCCAATTCGGACGACAGCTTCAGTGAAGTCGGGGCCGGCAGCACGGTTCCACACACCAAATTGGACGACTTCGATCAGCTCGCCGTCGCAACTCTGAAACGCCCGCCCGAACTCGCCGGCAAACCAACGCGCCTGCACCTCCAATTCTGATAAACCTGCCATACCCCCACTGATTGATTCGCAGCGCAGAGGCCGCCTGATAGCCAGACTTCCGAAAACGGAGAAATTAGTGCCCCTCCGAGGCTCCCGGGTGCTATAAGAGTAGGGCAGTCAGCCCACATTCTGAGGCAAATGCCCCCACTCCGCCCCCGATTCATGCCTTACGAGCGACTCCTCCACTGTTTAAAGATCGCTTTGGTCGGAGCTCTCGTTTGGATCGCCGTATTTGGCCGCTGCGACGCAGCGGTGCGAGAGTACGCCGTCATCTCCATCAAAATCGGAACTGCAGCCAGCACCCCAGTGAACACGGGGACTTTGGTTTTCGAACTTTGGCCTGATCTCGCACCCAAGACAGTGCAGAACTTCAAGCACCTTGCGAACACCGGATTTTACGACGGAACCGCATCGCACCGTTTGATCAAAAATTTCATGGTTCAAGCGGGTGATCCACTGACCAGAAACGCGGCAAACGTAAAGTCGTTTGGGAGCGGCGACCCCGGCTACAAAATCCCTGACGAGCTCGCAAAAATAACGGATGCCACGTGGGAAAAACGCAGGCACGTTCGGGGAGTCCTTTCGATGGCGCACTCGAATAACCCTGCACAAAATATTTTCAACACAGGTGGCAGCCAGTTCTTTGTGATGTTTGGAACAGCTGAACACCTCGACGGCGTCCATTCGACCTTCGGAACGATGACGTCAGGTTATGAATTTTTACAGGCGATCGAAAACTCACAGACCTCTAGCAAACAGACAACCATCCTCGACTTGAACAATACGGGAGTTTTTGAAGAGGTAGAAAAACAACTAATCCTTCAAACATTCAATGGCACTGAAGCGGAATGGGGCACGACGTGGAAAGAGCTGTTCGGCAAGAGTTCTGATCAAGAACTTACGGTTGATGAGCGGAATTTCATCACAAATGCCATGGCTGGCTTTACGGACATCAATCAAGACGGTGCGTTGACTTATGATGAACTGAACGACCCGCAAAACAGCGCTCCTATCAAAGTTGACCAACCGATCGACCGAATCGCCATTCAATCAGTCCGTGTTTTAGCGATCAATGACGCGATTCAAGACGAAGCCACGGTTCCTTTCTCCTACGAGTCTACCACCCACAGCGGGCTACTCCGCCCACCCGATCGCTCGCAGGTCTTGGGACGATACAATGTCTCCGTTCAACGAAACGGCGCTTTCTCGGCTGTGGTTGAGTACCTCGCTCGGAGAATTTCATTCTCTGGTAAATTCGTTACCTCCGATGAAGCCTTGCCTGACTCAAACCTGCCGAGGAGACGAGCAAGGATGGAGCAACTCACAGTACTCTCAGACTCTGGATCAGCCTTTCCTCTCGTAGTAGAGCTACGCCTTCACAATACATACTCTTCAGGCAGCTTAAAAAACTCGATCGGTGTCACCGTGGCATCAATCCAATCGCCCTCCGTAGTCACCCCTGTGGCCCGTGGGTTCTCTGAATCACTATCGACCCCAAGTAGAAACTCCTTGTCGACGCGATACACGGTGCTGGCAGAACCAACCCGATCATCCCGGTACAATCCTTCAACCGGATGGCAGGCTGACAACACCTCCGTTACTGGAAACAGCCATTTTTCAATGCAAGTAACTCCCTCACTCGGAATCTCCCTCTTATCAGGTAGATTTTCCGACGGAGTCCCTTTCACAGCCAGCAGGATCTTTGGCTCTGAGCACGGAGCAACCATCTTGCCAATTTACACATGCTCCTTCCCGGCGGACATCGAGAGTCTCCGGAGTACTTTTCCCCGATACAATTTGGCGGCTCTGTACGAAATAACGTATCGTTATGCAAGGTCGATCGCGTTTGGGTCGGTGCAAGTTGATGAAAAATCAAGCACTACTGCGGCACTCGGCGATCTGATCTGGGTTCACCCGGAGACAACTTTCGCCAGTGCTCCACTCAAAAACAGGCTCGTTGTGAATAATCTTACAGCAACGACTCCGTGGACAGCACCCGCAGCAAATGCGGTGATGAAGCCTTTCTCCACCCTACCACCACGAGGGCAACTCCTTGTCAATGGCAACACGCTCAACTTCACCGTCAGTAACAACATCATCGCCACCTTCCAGCAACCAACGAGCACGCTGAATCCATTTTTGCGTTTCGATCCCCGGACTGGGGAATTCTCGGGCTATTTTTTTGAAACAACGCCCTCTGTCAAACGCCGCGTGTTCTCTGGAGTTCTCCTAAATTCGACCAATGCAAACGGGGGCTTCGGCTTCTACCTCGACGCAAACTCCAGCAGAAGCGTCCGCATCATTCCCGTCACCCCTTAGCGCGGAATCCTCAAAAGCCCCGCGCTCTACGGAATGGTGAGCTTCTGACCGATCTTTAACTTTGTCGCCGCATCCGCGGAATAGAAATTGGCGTCCAAGATATCCTTGGCCCGAGCCTTGTTCTTGTAATATTTGGTGGCGATCGAAGCAAGCGTATCCCCCTTCTCTACCACGTGTGTCCGCGCTCCCGGAGGAATCGGTTTCTGAGTCAAGTCACCCGGCTTCCCAGGCAGCGGCGCGCCGGCTGGCGGTGTCTTCACTGCGCGCAATTCCGCCACTGTTTTCTTTAAAGCCAGGTTCTCGTTCTTGATCCGCGCCGCCTCCTCCTGAGTCAGGGGCGCGCCTTTGCTCAAGTGATTCATCAAACGAATCTGCCCCTCGGACTCATAGGAGCGCGCATCCTTTGCGAACTGCCCCTCGGGAGCAACCACGACATAGCGGGTGAAATGATAGAGCGCGCCCAGCGGGTCCTTGAGGTGATCTGCGTAAACATGGCCCAACCGGTAATGCGCCTCCGCAGTTTTCGGGGAGCCGTCGATCAAAGATTCGTACACCCTGAGGGCGCCCTCGTAATCCATGGCGTGAACGCGCTTGTCCGCCTCCACCAAACCGTTGTGATACCGAGCGTCGTTGAACTTGTCGCAAGCCGTGAATACGAGTCCAAGTGCGAGGAAAGCGAACGATTTTGGGAGGGTTTTCATTCGCAAAAAGTCAGCTCAACTTTTTGATACCGGCTTTTTCCAAAGCATTGTTCACCGCCTTGATGACCTCCACCCGCGCGTGCCACTTGTAGTTTGAGGGCAAAATCAACCATGGCGCGAAATCCGTGGAGGTTCTTTCAAAATTGGCCTCCGCCGCCTCATTGTGCTCATCCCACTTCCGCCGATTGCGCCAATCCTCGTCGGTGATCTTCCAGTGCTTGTAAGGATCGCTCTCGCGCCGTTTGAATCGCAGCAACTGTTCGTCCTTAGAGATGTGCATGAAAATCTTCACAAACACCGTGCCATCGTCGACGAGCATCCGCTCAAACTCGGTGATCTCCTGATACGCCCGTTTCCATTCGCGATCCGACGCGAACCCTTCAACCTTTTCCACCAGCACACGGCCGTACCATGAGCGATCGAACACCGCAATCTGTCCATACTGCGGAAGATTTCGCCAAAAGCGCCACATGTAATGATGCGCGTACTCTTCCTGCGTAGGCTTGACCACGGAGTGCACCCGCAACATTCGTGGATCCAAACGCTCGACAAGACGCTTGATTGCTCCGCCCTTGCCAGCGGCGTCCGGGCCCTCGAACAAAACAATCAAGTTGCGGTTCAATTCCGCAAGACTCCTTTGATAGTTCAGCAACTTAAGCTGCGCGTTCTTCAGGGACTTTTTGTAATCATCTTCCTCGATGGCTGGATGGTCCATCGCGTCCAACTTCAGCCCTTTTTTCCATTCAAAAATGCCGTCTTCTTTTCCCATCTGCTCTTAGTTTAGATCAAATTCACTCTCAGTATCACACACGGCGACGGCCTCCTCCTCCAGTAACAAGGGCAGTCCCTCGCAAACCGGATAAGCCGCCCGTCCATCAACTCGCAGCAGCCAGCGCTCGGAGTCAGGCCTGCGCAAACGCAGCCGCACGCCCAACGAGTCCGGTGCTTCAATGAGACGCTGTCCCGTAGCAGGGCAGCGCAGCAAATCCACAAACTCTTGAGTCAGGCTCGCCATATACACGCTCAAAAACGCTTAATACTTCGGCACCGAGGGATCCACCTGCTCCGCCCATGCAAGAATGCCCCCCTCTAGATTCAGCAACTTTCCGAATCCAGCCTCACTTAATAGCTTCAGCGCCCTCGCCGAGCGAACCCCTGACTTGCACTGCAGCACGATTTCATCCGCGCTATCCAGTTCACTCATGCGCGAAGGCAGCTGCCCAAGCGGAATAAAACGCGCGCCCTCAATCCTGCAGATGTCGCGCTCGAAATCTTCGCGGACATCAAGCAACACAAACTTGTCGCCCCGGTCCAACTTCGCTTTCAACTCAACCGCGCTCAGCGACGGCACCAGCGCCTCCTCCCTCTCCGCGGCATGCGCCTGCGGAATCCCGCAGAACTGCTCGTAGTCCACCAAATCCGTAATGGTTGGGTTGTCGCCGCACACGGGGCACTTTGGATCCCGCCGCAGCTTGAACTCGCGGAATTTCAACTTCAGCGCATCAAAGTGCACAAGACGCCCAGTCAGCGGTTCGCCAATTCCAATGATTAGTTTGATCGCCTCGATCGCCTGAATTACACCAATCACACCGGGCAAAACTCCCAAGACCCCTCCCTCCGCACAACTCGGCACCATCCCGGGCGGCGGAGGCTCGGGGAACATGCAGCGATAGCAGGGCCCGCCAAGGTGCGGAGCAAAAACCGTGCACTGACCGTCAAAGCGAAAGATCGACCCGTACACATTCGGCTTCTTCAAAAACACCGAGATGTCGTTTGAACAGTAGCGGGTTGGAAAGTTGTCGGTTCCATCAATGATCACGTCGTAAGGTTCCGCGATCTGGCGCGCGTTAGCGGCGGTGAAAAAGGCATCGTACAAATCCACCTGCACGTTCGGATTAACTTCCCGTATCCGGTCTCGCGCGGAGTTAAGCTTCTTGCGTCCAACATCCTTTGTGCCATGAAGGATCTGGCGCTGCAGATTCGAAAAATCAACCGTGTCACCGTCCACAAGTCCAAGGCGCCCCACTCCGGCCGCCGCGAGGTAAAGTGCGATGGGTGATCCGAGCCCGCCAGTACCGATACACAGCACGCTGGAGGCCTTGAGCCGTTTCTGCCCCTCCATGGTCACCTCCGGCATGATTAGGTGCCTCGAATAACGGGCGATTTCGTCGTTGGAAAACTCTATTTTCTCAAGACGACTCGGGTCAATAATACTTTGCGACATAAGCGGTGTGTAGATTAACAGGCCTTATCTATTTGGAAAGCTACCTCGGGCAAAATCACAAATGTGTCATGATGCTAAAAATCCGCCGCAAGCTCCGGCTTACGAGAGAGCCACAAATGGCAGGCAGCGCGACACGCGTGCAAAAAAGAGCGGGACTTCCCTTCCGGAAAATCCCGCCATACTTTTCAGCTGCTTAAGGAGCTATCTAGGCCGACTCCTCATTAAAATTTGGAATCCGCACTCTGTTAGACAGAGATAAACTAGAAGCGACCGCCGCGATCTCCACGATCACCGCGATCCCCACGGCCACCGCGATCCCCACGGCCACCGCCGCGATCGAATCCGCGAGGCCCGCCGCCGCCACCGCCGCGACGCTCGAATCCACCGCCACCACCGCCGCCGCCGCCACCACCTGGGCCGCGCGCTTCACGTGGACGTGCTTCGTTGACTGTTAGGGGACGGCCCTCCACGGACTGGCCGTGGAACCGATTGACTGCCTCTGCTGCTGCGGCATCTGTCGCCATGGTCACGAATGCAAAACCGCGGGATTTGTTCGTGAACTTATCGAAAATGATCTGCACTTCAGTGACATCCCCGACCTGGCGGAACAAGTCCTCCAGTTCGCCTTCAGTCATAGTGAATGCAAGGTTTCCGACATACAATTTGGTACCCATTCCGTTTTCTCAATTAACTGCCAAGCAAAGAATTCGGTAAGGTTTCCGGTCATCGGATCTCAAGCAACCAAAGAGGCTATTCGCCCTCTGACAGCTCCCCGTTGCCGAGGCTCTGCTCAACTAATGCGGCGGGATGCTGCCCTTAAATTTTTCACTTGGCAAACCCAATCCTCCTGTTCTTCACAGATTTTGGTGAAAATACTCGCCTCGCCCTGAGGTATATCCGAAAAAAACCGGAAAAACACGCCTTGCGGCAAAACCCCGCCCCTGTCAAAATCAAATAATGCCTGTAAGCGCGCACGACCAAAATCAGCGCCCTACCGCCCGGCGAAACCGCTGGGGCAAGGGCGCAGGCCCCCTTCTCACTGTCCCGGCTGCGCTGATCGTGCTTTTCCCCGCCTCCTCGCTAGCGGGCTCACCCAAAGACTCGCAGACGCCGCAAAGCGCCACCCCCACTGCTCAGCTAAATCCAAACAAGACTTTCAACCTGTCGCTTCTCAAATCAGGCGGCGCGCCGGTTAATTCAGGAAAGTCCTTTTCCACTTCTCCCGCCCCCAGTTTTCTCACGCCGAAGTTTGAGTCCAAGGCCAACACCACCTTGAACCGTTCATTCGAAGCCAAATCGTTTACCTCATCGGAATTCATCACAGGCCAGGCCAACAGCGGGGGCAAAACTTTCACCGCAGAAAAGACCGTTCCTCTGGGGACTGCGAACGAGTCTGGTGCACCCTCGTTTCTTTCGAAAACAGAGCCGGCCCCCGCGTATCGGATACCCACAGTCACCATTCCGAAAACGCCTGACGCTCTCAACCAAACCTTTGAGGGGAGAGAAGCGCAGAAAAAGAAAATCCCCTATACGCCCGGAAACGGACCAGCAGGCAGCGTGACCTTCGGCCGTGTGCTCTCCGTCGAAGAAGTGAAGGAAATCCTGAACAAGAGCAAATAAGTCGGACTTGACCGCGACAAAGGTGCGCGGGAACAGCGGGCGCACATTGAGTTGAAAGCGTGCACTCTCCCCGCGGCGCATCACGACATCCGCCAGATCAAGCGCAGCGCATCCACCCGAAATCTCGCGCCGGCAAGCGCCTCGCGCATCATCGACGCACGCTGCTTTAACTGCAACCCCTCGCCGCCGCGACCCGTTGCATCAAGCTCCGAGAGTTCCTCGGAACGCAGAAGCTCAGCCCGCAACTGTTCTTCCATCCGCATCTGAGCCTCTGAAACAAAAAGGCCCATCTTTTCAGCCGCAAGCGCCTTCGCTTTTTCGAGCATCGCGGGCAGAAGTTTTTTCTTAACCGCCCCGCGGTCCAGCAAGCGAAACACATCGCCCTCCTGAAAAATTGCCCCCTCGAATGAAGTGGTCGCGCTGATGTCTTCACAAGATGGGTCAACAACCACGCGAATCGGAGTCGGCGGCAAAAACCGCTCCATGTGCAGCGCGTTCTCCGCCACACATTCCACTACGACGACAAACTCGAGAAGGATCGATTCAGCGCCGCTCCCTGGCCAAATCACAAAGCTCACATTCCCCTTCTCGCCCGCGAGCAAGGCATCCATCGCCTCGGCGATGATCGGGTGATCCATGGTCAGAAAACGGACGTCTTCGCGCTGCATCGCCCTCTTGCGGCTGAACGTTGCTGCGAATCCCTCGGGAGGCAGGGACCCCAATGCCTCCCGCATCATCGGGCCCGGCGTGAAAAGGTACCCACGCCCAGCCTGCTCAAGATTTTCAATCGCAACTCCGCAACAATCGAGAAGCCTGAGTGCAAACTCCTCAAAGTCCCGGTCTTCATCACACACACGCACCTGCTCAAGGATTTCTCCAGCAAGCTCGGGCCTGCAGGAGGCCAACTCCAACAACCGATCGTTGCCCTGCTCCAACCTCTTGCCCACTTCATCCCTGAGCTGTGCGGCGG
This sequence comes from Chthoniobacteraceae bacterium, assembly GCA_044376395.1. Taxonomy (GTDB): domain Bacteria; phylum Verrucomicrobiota; class Verrucomicrobiia; order Chthoniobacterales; family Chthoniobacteraceae; genus Chth-196. Next base: position 11,155 of record JBILKY010000033.1, read on the forward strand.
AAACCACCAACTTGCGAAGGCCTGCGGCGCTGAATTTTTTCTCCAGCTTTTCAATGTCCTTGCGCTGAGAGATCCATATTTCACCGCCGCCATGCACACTGCTTTCAAAAGCATTCAACCCCTCGTGATACCACCGCGCCAGAACCTCCCCCATTGTTCCCTTGCAAAACGGCACATGGATCCGCACCGCTTCCGACTGACCGATTCTATCCAAACGTCCGATCCGCTGCTCGAGCAACTCGGGGTCCTTGGGCAGATCAAACAACACCAGATGATGGGCGAATTGAAAGTTCCGCCCTTCACTGCCAATCTCGGAGCAAACCAGCACCCGGGCCCCTTCCGGCTCAGCGAAATAAGCTGCATTCCTGTCGCGCTGAAGAAGCGTCAACCCCTCGTGAAAAAGTGCGACACGAATGTTCACGCGCTGAAGAATCTGCTCAACAACCTGTTCGGCCAGCGAACGCGCCGAACAGATCAAAAGCACCTTCGCTTCACCGAGCGAATCAAGCAACTGAATCAGCCAACACAGCTTTTCGGCGAATCCATCCGAACCACGCGCAACAATCAACTCCTTAAGAAAGGCGATCCGCTTCGGAAATCCTTGCAACGCTAAACGAGTGTTCCGGTACATCGCGCGCCCAGTGCCGAATGCGTCCAACAACTCCGAGACCAACTGCGAGCGTGCCTGCTCGTTTCCTTTTCGAATGTCCGCCAGATGAGCCGCAACCCGTTTGGAACGTGTTGAAAAATCCTTCGCCAAAAACTCATCAGGCGACTCCGAGTTAAGGATCGCGTCAATAAAGCGGGCCACCGTCTGGTAACGGCCTGCCTCCGCATTGAAAGAGTCCAGGTTTTGATATCTTTCGGGATCCAGAAGACGCAGTCTTGCAAAATGCCCCTCAGGCCCAAGCTGCTGCGGAGTTGCAGTCAAAAGAAGCACACCCGGAATACTGCGCGCGAGCGACTCGACCAGACGATACTCGAGACTCGGGTCCTCCGGCGCCCAGCGAAGGTGGTGCGCTTCATCAACAATGAGCAGATCCCACCCGGCGGACAACACCTGCGAGGATCGTCCTGAGTCGGAGCACACAAACGAAACACTTGCGATCACCAACTGACTGTCTAAAAACGGATTTGCTTCAGGTGTATTGGCTTCAATTGACTCGCAGCGCTCTACATCGAAGACACTGAATAAAAGGTTGAATCTTCTCCAGAGCTCCACAAACCACTGGTTCACGAGCGGGTCAGGCACCAGAACAAGGATCCTCCTAGCCCTTCCTGCCAGATGCAACCGATGGAGAATCAAGCCCGCTTCGATCGTCTTACCCAAGCCAACCTCGTCTGCAAGCAATGCCCTAGGTTGCATGCCAGAAACCACCTGGCTCGCGATGTACATCTGGTGGGGGATCAAATCGACACGCCCGCCGACAAACCCGCGCACCGGAGAACCAAGGATTCTCGACCGCCACCGTAGCACCTCGCTCCTGAGGTCAAAGAGGTGACTTTCATCGGTCTGCCCGCCAAGCAACCGCGCTTCAGGCGTGCTGAAACTGATAGAGTCTGCGAGTTCGGCCTCCTGCACCTGCCCCTGCTCGGTTGAATAAACCAACAGTCCCCCAAGTTCCTGCACAGACTCCACTCGCCGTTTCTCGCCCGTGTGGAGCGTGATTGCGTCACCTTCTTTAAAGCGCACGCGGCGCAGTGGCGCCGAGCGCAGAGCATACTGACGATGCTCATTGGCCGCTGGGAAAAAGACCTCGAGGCGACCTGATTCCTTTTTGAGCACTATCCCAAGACCTAAAGCGGGTTCACTGTCGCTGACCAACCGCTGCCCCCGCTCAAATTCGCCCCTGTCCGTTAAGTTCAACATCACAAAAGCCCGACAAACTACCGTCACTTTTTCCAGATGGAAAGAGACATTCCAAACGCCGCGCCGACTCGCGTGGACGAAATCGGGTTGCGACTCCAGAATTAATACACAAAAAAACGACCCGCCCACAGAGCCTCCAAAACCTTGCTCACCGCTGATGTCTGATCCAAGCGCGAGAAGCGCAGGAGGAGAAATCGAAACCGGTGAAACTTCGCTTGGGGCTAACTGCGGGCAAGTCGTTATCGAAACAGACGTCGAAAAGACGCAGCCTTAGCCAACCATGTCTTTAAGCTTCTTCAACGGACGAACCCGAACAGCAGTGGATGCTGGCTTTGCTTTGAACATCACTTCTTCCTTTGTGAAAGGATTGATGCCTTTACGAGCTTTGGTAGCGGGTTTGCGCACGGTGCTGATCTTCAAAAGACCCGGAAGAACGAAAGTACCGACAGCGTTCTTCTTGATGTGTGCCTCGATGACGTCAGCCAAACCGTCGAGCACCGAAGACACTTGTCTGCGGCTTAGTTCAGTGCTGGTAGCAATCTGCTCCAGAATCTGGCTCTTGGTTTGTCTGACTTTAATTGGGGTGGATTTCTTTGCCATGCATCGGGATTCGCGAAATTAAGGCCGGATGTCAAGGCGCCGCAGTAAAGGAACAACGAAGAATTTTAAGAAACTCCTGCTTTTAAAGCTTGAATCATTCGATGCAGCATCGAGCAAAGCCCCACATTTACTCCGCAATTTAAACATCGCCAGCTACATACATCCCAATACAAAACCAAATAGCTCTCCTCACCGAAAACACCCTCCCATGAGCGGCAGCTTAGCACCCCAGCCCAAACTGAGCCCTTGACTTCGCACAGTTAGCCCGAAAGGCCCTCCGAGCAAGGCCGAACGGAGGCGGAGTCAAACGGGGCGACGTTCACGACAACGTGGATAAAGTTCGACGCGGAATAGTGGAAATAAAGTGCCTCGTAAATCATCTCCACAAGACGATGCTGCACTTGCGTGGATTCCGTCACCCCCCCGCACCGATTGATACGCGGGGAGGCATCTCCCAGCTACAGATGCATCTCGAGATATGGCGAGGGACTTGTCAGGGTTACAGGAGATTTCCTGAATTCCCGTTACAAGAACTGCGGCTCCTGTCGGACTTTCTTTCCAAGGTTCACCCTCTGGACTATCGATGACTGATGTCCAAACCACCCGAACTGCTTGCGCCCGCCGGCAACTGGGACTGTGTACGTGCTGCCGTGGCGAACGGAGCCGACGCGGTGTACTTCGGACTGCCACGGTTCAATGCGCGAATCCGCGCGGACAACTTCTCGGAGGAAGACCTGCCAAAAGTCGTCAACTTCTGCCACCTCCACGGAGTGAAGGCCTACGTTGCATTCAACACGCTCGTATTCACTCATGAATTGGACGATGCTGTGGAAGCTCTGCTGCTTCTAAGCCGCTCCGGTGTCGATGCGTTGATTGTTCAGGATGTCGGTCTGATCAAGCTCGCACGGCAAGTCGTCCCTGACCTTCCAATTCATGCCTCGACCCAGATGACACTCACCTCGCCAGAGGGCGTCGAATTCGCTCGCGACCTTGGCGTTGAGCGAGTGGTTTTGGGACGCGAGGTTTCATTGCGGGAGTTGGCCCAATTTAAAGCGGAGGCACCTGGGTCCATGCCGCTTGAGGTATTCGTGCACGGGGCACTATGCGTGGCGTACTCGGGACAATGCCTGACAAGCGAATCGCTCGGTCAACGGAGTGCAAACCGCGGAGAATGCGCGCAAGCGTGCCGGATGCCCTACGATCTTTTTGTAGACGGCCGCCATGAACCGCTCGGAGACAAGCGGTACCTTCTATCTCCCCAAGATCTCTGCGCTGCAGACCATATTCCCGAGCTCATCCGACTAGGTGTGTGCTCCTTTAAGTTCGAAGGCCGCCTCAAGTCTCCAGAATATGTCGCAGCAGTCTGTCAGGTTTATCGGAAAGCCATCGATAGCGCCCTTGAGAGGTGCCTCACTCCGGTTGGAGCGGGTGATCGGTATCAGCTCGAGATGTCATTTTCGCGTGGTCTTTTCAGCGGCTGGATGGAGGGCGTGAATCATCAAAAACTCGTGCCAGCGCGTTTTGGGAAGAAGCGCGGCCCCTTCGCGGGGTTCGTGTCTGCGGTGGCAAAGGACCATGTCGAGGTGAAGGCCTTAACACCGCTATCGCCAGGCGACGGCGTGGTTTTCGACACGGGGGGTGACACCAACAACGAACAAGGCGGACGCATTTATGAAATTCGGGGGAGCCGTTTGTTCTTTCAACACGGCTTGATTGATTTCAGGAAGATCAAGATTGGACACCGTCTCTGGAAGACGCACGACCCGGCCCTCGAACGCAGGCTTCAGCAGTCCTACGCAGGGCACATTGCCGCAAGAAAACGCATCGGATTGACGATATCTGCTGAGGGATCATCTGGCAGCCCGCTGCGGTTGGTGGCGAGACCAGTGGACGAACCCGGCGTTGTTGTAGAGGCCTCTTCAAATGTGCTGCTTGAGGCTGCGAGGACCGCCCCCTTGAGCGGAGAGCGCCTTACGGAACATCTCGGTAAGCTCAAAGACACCCGCTATCAACTCACAACTTTGACCTGCAACTTCCCGGATCCTGTGATCCTGCCGATTGCAGAGTTAAACCGATTGAGGCGCAAGCTAGTTGAATCGCTTGAACAAGACTATGCAACCGCAGCGGTCCGCCGCGACAATCCGTCAAACTGGCGGGATATCGTGCTGGCAGATCTTCCGGAAGAAAAACCTCACCTTTATGGTTTTACTCCGACACTCTCGGTGCTTTGCAGAGACAAAGCCCAGATTCAGGCGGCCTTGGAATGCGGAGTGAACGAGGTGTTACTAGATTTCGAGGATGTTCGGAACTACCATGAAGCCGTCGCTTTCATTAAAAGCAAATCAAAGGCACAAGTTTGGGTCGCCACGCCACGAATCCAAAAGGCGAGCGAGCAAGGCTTCTTCAAACTAATCGAGAACTCTGCACCCGATGGTGTTTTGGTACGAAATCTCGGGGCGATGGATTTCTTTAACCGCTCGGCGAGACCTCGCACTCTGAGGCTTCTAGGGGACTTTTCGCTGAACATCGCAAACCCAGTCACAGCCTGCGAATTTTTGAAGCGAGGGCTTGAGCGCGTGACGGCATCTTACGATTTGACCGCAAGCCAGGTCATCGATCTGACGTTGTCTCTGCCGGACTCGAAACGAGACAAGCTTCAGCTGACGCTTCACCAGCACATGCCCATGTTTCACATGGAGCACTGCGTGTTCGCCGCTTTTTTATCGAAAGGCACCTCGCACTTGGACTGCGGACGGCCATGTGAGCGGCACAGAGTGCACCTCATGGACAGAGTAGGTGTACGCCACCCACTTCGTGCAGACGTGGGATGCCGAAACACGCTGTTCAACGCAAAAGCGCAAACTGGGGCTGCATTTTATGATTCGCTTTTTTCAGCTGGAATCCGGCATTTCCGGATCGAACTGCTTGAGGAAGATGCCGCCGAGTCGCAGCACGTCATCAAGGCCTACCAGAAATTGCTTCGCAATGAAGAGGACGGCTCCAGCGTAGGAAAGAACCTGAATGCAGTCACCCAGCTCGGAGTCACCAGCGGAACGCTTGCTGCGCGGGAGTCCCGCAGATAAGACGGCGACCAATGGCATCCGATCTCAAAGCACGTGACGGAGAACCGGATGCCTCGCGATTCGACCCTGCGCTACGCCTCAACATCATCGCCGGGTTCTTTGGAATGTTTTGGATTGCCGTGCCGCTTGGCGCGCCACTCCCGCTTTTGATGCAGAGCTTGGAGGCGACAGCGACCCAACTGGGAATCCTTTCTGCGTCGTGGCAAATCGCCACAGTCGCCCAAATCCCGGCGGCATTCTTGGTGGAACGTCTTGGAAAACGGAAGCCCGCGTGGGTGATCGTTTGCCTGTCTCACAGGTTTCTCTGGGCCGCGCCGGCATTGGTGCCGATAGTTTTCCCGAATCAAAAGTCTCAATGGACAGCGATGATCATCGCGGCTCTTTCGGTCAGCAATCTGCTAGCAAATCTTGGTACCGCCTCCTGGTTGAGTTGGATGGCTGACCTGGTTCCCTCGCCGATTGCAGGGCGATTCTGGGCAACTCGGCAGGCGATTCTTTCGTTCGCGCTCATGCTGGCGACCTTCAGTTTCGGCTGCATTCTAAATGCAAAAGCACCGGGTGATTCACTTGCTGGGTTCCAGTGGGTGTTCCTCCTGTGCGCAGGCTTCGGCGTAACAGATGTGGTCATACACAGTTTTGTGCGGGAACCTCCGCAACCGTTCCGCGCCACATCCGACAGCGTTTTTGCCCGTTTGCGCGAGCCCTTTGGCAGAACTGGTTTCGGCCGCCTTACATTCGTGATGGGAAGCTGGACTTGCGCGCAGTCAGTCGTGGGCTACACACTCGCGATGCCTGGATTTTTCAGCATGGTACATCTGAAGAAGCAATTTGGAGCAACCCACGCAGAAGCGTCATGGATTTTCTGCTGCTGCGCATTCGGAGCGTTTGCGATGATGCCTAGAATCGGACGCTGGATTGACTCCGCAGGTGCACCGACAGTTTTTGTGCGTCTGGTCGCGCTGGCTCCCCTTAGCATCCTAGGATGGTGGGCTGCACCCATGGGAACATTGGCTATCGGAAGCGTCCAGGTTTCGCTCGCAGTCGCGTGCATGACTCCGGTCGCGATCCTTCAAGGATTGCTGTTATCAGGCGCGCTGCTTTGCCAATTCAGGATGACGCAGATGGCAACCTCGCCGAATGGGCGCACGATTGCGATGGCGGTCCACTGGAGTCTTTGCGGGTTGGGAGGGTGCGCCGGCGCGATGCTTGCCGGGGTGCTTCAAGACCAGATTCCGAGCAGATGGTTCGAGGCGTTGCGCGGTTCTTGGACCACTTTTGATTTTCTGGTTTTGCTGAATGCCCTCATGAGCTGGCTCGCAGTGCTACCCTTCGCGTTGCGCCTAGAATCAGAATTCTCGAGCAATCCTCAAACCGACACAGCCCTAGGCGACTGAGGGGCGGTTTGCGTTTCAAACCAAATAAAAAGACCTGAAGTCGGTTAGTATCGTTCTGAAGGGGCATGCATGGGGCCCCTGCCACCCGCCAAACTGACGACGAACCAACCCTATGCGTGTCTCGCCCAAGAAAGCCTATCTTAAGACGAAGAAACCGAAAGTCGCGCAGGCCGAGGTGCCATTGGATGCCCAAGCGGCGAGGCGGGCGCTGCTGGCGTCTGTTGGGGAGCAAACCCCTTTCTACCGCCTCTTTGACCACTTACCTGATGTTGCATTTTTCCTGAAGGATTCGAACTTCCGTATAATGGGCGCGAGCCGCCTGTTCTATGAGCGATTCGGGTTTCAGAAGGAATCTCAAATCATCGGCAAGGATGATTTCGAACTGTTCCCCGTGCGCCTCGCTGAGACGTTTCGGAAGGATGACAAGGCGGTGCTGGAAGAAGGCGAGCCAAGGTTGAATTTGGTGGAATTATTTTTCAACAGGCAGGGAATTCCAGACTGGTTCGTGACAAACAAACTTCCGCTGCGCGACTCGGCCGGGAGGGTCATCGGCATCATGGGCACGACTGCAAGCATCGAAGCAAGGAAGGCCTTCCTGCAGCCGTTCCTGAATCTGGAGAAGGCGGTCTCGTTCATTAAAGAACATTTCCGAAAAAAAATCTCGGTCGAAGAGCTCGCAGCTCGCGTGCACATGTCCGCCCGACAATTGCACCGCAGATTCTGTGAAGC
>JBILKY010000211.1:0-6649 GCA_044376395.1 Chthoniobacteraceae bacterium
CAGAGCAATGATCACAGGAGGTGAAAATGGACCTGCGATCACGCCCGGCGATTCCGCCCATAGTCTGCTGCTGGCGCGCGTAAATTCGAAGAGCGACGACGAGCGCATGCCACCCAAGGGGCGGCCTCTTTCCGCAACGGAAATAAGCAGGCTGCAGGGTTGGATCGAAGAGGGAGCGGCCTGGCCGGCGCAGGAGGCTGCAGAAAAGCCCGCCGTCGACAAACGCAACACCCACTGGTCCGTCCAGCAGATCAAGCGCGTGTGGCCGGAAAAATCCGACGTCGATGATTTTATCGGAAAGACGCTCCTCCAATACGGACTTGATTGGTCCCCGGAGGCGGACCGACGCACGCTCATCCGCAGGCTTTCCTTTGATCTGCTTGGGCTGCCGCCTTCGCCCGAGCGCGTGCAGGCGTTTGTGAACGACCGACGCCCCGACTCCTACGCGATGCTCGTGGATGAATTTCTTTCCAGCCCGCGTTACGGCGAGCGCTGGGCGCGGCACTGGCTCGACATCGCCCACTATGCCGACACTCACGGCTTCGAGCGCGACCAACTACGTCCGAATGCGTGGAGGTATCGCGACTACGTCATCAAAGCATTCAACGAGGACAAACCTTACGACACTTTTCTCCGTGAACAAATCGCAGGTGACGTGCTCGATCCCGAAAATCCTGAAGCAACTATAGCAACTGGTTTTCTTGCCGCAGGACCCTGGGATTTTGTGGGCCACATGGAGACCAAAAATGAACAGCTCAGGCGCGCGGCACGGGCTGGTGATTTGGATGATATTGTTACGCAGGTCATGACCGCAGCAACCGCTGTCACCATCAACTGCGCGCGCTGTCATGACCACAAGCTGGATCCCATTTCGCAGGAGGAGTACTACCGTTTGTGCGCCGTTTTTGCGGGAGTGAAGCGGGGAGAGCGGGAAATCGATTTGGCGGAGGCGCGGCGCGTGGAGAGGGTGAAAAAGAAATTGGACGCGGAGCTTAAGGCTGTTCGCGCTGAAGTGGCTAAGCTCACTGGCGACCCCTTGGATTTGGCCGATATGATTGGAGGCGGCGACGGCCGTGGAACCGGTGTCCGAGGCCGCGGGATTCATCCGCGGACCGGAGCCCTGGTGACGGAAAAAATGGGCTATCATCCCGACATCATGACCAATCGGCTTCAGAAGCTCGAGTGGCCCGGGAACCCGGAAACTGCACTGCGCTTCGTGCAGTGGGTTTTCGTGCCAGATGGCTCTAAACCATTGCCGGTCGCTTTCAAGCAGGAGGTCCAGGGCGTACCTGCAACCAGCGGCAATGCTTGGGATATCGTGCGCAACGGACCGATCAACGGCCAGGTCTCGACCAAAATCAACGGCATCGATTATGCAGCCGCGTCGCATTCCATTCTCGGGCTCCATGCCAATGCGGGCGTCACTTTTGATTTAAGCCGGATTCGTGAGCATAGCGGCATGCGGGTGCTCCGCTTCAGCGCTACCGTCGGGTTCGGCGCCTCCCCCGGCGCGCTCAACACACGCGCGGATTTCTCACTGTACATCGACGCCGAGCAGGTATTTCAAAGACTGAAGCTCAAGAAATCCGATTTTGCGGAAGTCGATGTCGCCGTCCCGGAGACGGCCAAAACACTCACATTGATTGCGACAGATGGAGGCGACGGGATCGGCAGCGATTTGCTTTTCCTCGGCGACGCGCGGCTGCATCCGGCTGAATTAAACAAAGCGCGGACGGAGGATGAGAAGCAGCGTCTAAGCGAGTTGCAGGCGCGTGCGCGTGATTTGCAGAATGAACTCAAGGCGCTCCCCGCGCCAAGCCGCGTTTACGCAGTGACCACCGAGGCCCTCCCGGCGCCCACCCACGTCTACCACCGGGGGAATGCGGAGGATCCGCGACAGCAGGTTACTCCCGGAACGATCGCATGGGCCGGGAAAGGCGGGATTGATTTTGGTTCGGATCAAACCGAGGAGGGAGGCAGGCGGCGCGCCCTCGCCGAATGGATCACACGTGCCGAGAATCCGCTCACCGCGCGTGTGATCATAAACCGGCTTTGGCACCATCATTTCGGGCAGGGACTCGTGCGCACACCCAGCGACTTTGGACTCGGGGGCGAGGCGCCTTCGCACCCAGAACTTATCGACTGGCTTGCTTCAAATTTGCAGGCGCGCGGATGGTCTTTGAAGGCTGTCCATCGCTTGATTCTCAATAGCCGCGCGTACAAACAGTCCTCGGCTTCGCACGAACGCGGCGCCTCGATGGACGCGCAGAATCGTTTGTGCTGGCGGCAAAATCCGCGCCGCCTCGACGCGGAGTCCATGCATGACGCGGTCTTGTTCGCGAGCGGAAAGCTCAATCTCGCAATGGGAGGCCCGGGTTACAGAGACTTCAAATACACGGAAGCGTACGCGCCGATTTACGAGTACTTGACGCCGAACGAGCCCGAGGTGTGGCGCAGGAGCATTTACCGTTTCGTAGTGCGCACGACGCCTCACCGGTTTATGACAACGCTGGATTGTCCCGATCCCGCAAACCTGACGCCCGCCCGCGCGCAGACTACCACCGCGCTGCAGGCGCTCACATTGAGTAACAACCCGTTCATGCTCGAACAGTCGGCGCACCTCGCTGCGCGGGTGCAGGACGGCGCGGCTTCGCCCCGCGAAGCGGTGCAACGGGCTTTCCGGATCTGCCTCGCTAGGAGTCCGTCCGAGTCCGAAGCCGCCGCTGCAGTCTCCCTTTGCGAGCGTCAAGGGTTTCAGGAGCTTTGCAGGATGCTTTTCAACACGAACGAATTTTCTTATGTCGACTGAACACGGCCCGCATCGCGTGATGGATTCCGCCGAACTGCCGTCAATTGGGCCGCGGCGGATGTTTCTTTCGCAGCTAGGCGGCGGCTTCGGCGCGATGGCGCTTTCCGCTCTTTTGAGTGAAAATGCGCGTGCTGACTCCGCGCACCCGAACACCGGCGCCATGCAGCCACGCTCGACCCATCACGCGGCAAAGGCGCGTGCGGTCATCCAGATCTTTTGTCCGGGAGGACTCAGCCATGTGGATACGTGGGATTATAAGCCCGAGCTGGCCAAGCGGCAGGGCACGCCTTTTGACGCGGATGGGAAGGTGCAGTTTTTTGCTTCAAAGCCCGGCAACTACCAGGGCAGCTACTGGCCTTTCCGACAGCACGGGCAGTGCGGTAAATGGATGAGCGATCTTTTTCCGCGGCTCGCCAAGCACGTTGACAAAATGGCCTTCATCCACTCGATGCAGAGCAAGAGCGCGCTGCACGGGCCGGCGATGTTCATGGCAAACAGCGGCTTCATTTTGCCGGGGTTTCCAAGCATGGGCGCGTGGGTCACGTACGGACTCGGCAGCGAAAACGAAAACCTCCCGGCGTTCGTGGTGCTGCCGGATTCCCGCGGACTGCCTCCGGGCGGCGTCATCAATTGGGGCGCGGGATTCCTTCCCGCCCTGCATCAAGGCACCATTCTCGAAACGGATCCAGCGCGGCCGCCCATCGCGGATCTCTTTCCTCCGAACTCTTCCGGAGCGCATCGCGCCGAAAGCGAAATGGCGAGCCGTGATTTTTTGCAGACACTCAATCGAACGCATGCTGCGACGCGCTCTGCAAACACCGAACTCGAGGCGAGGATCGCCGCCTACGAACTTGCCGCGCGACTGCAGTTGAGCGCGCCCGAGGTGGCTGATTTTAACCGCGAATCGGCGCATACCAAAAACTGTTATCAACTCGAGAATTCCGACATCGGCCCATTTGGAAGGCAGTGTCTGCTTGCCCGGCGCCTCGTGGAGCGCGGCGTCCGGTTTGTGCAGATCTACTGCGGGGCCGAAAACACCACCGCGAAAAAGATCAGGCCGAACTGGGACAGCCACGAAGATCTGGTCCGCGACCACGGCTACTGGGGCGCTGTTCTCGATGGGGGAGCAAGCGCGCTGCTCGCGGATCTTGAAGCACGTGGTCTCCTCGAGAGCACGCTGGTGATCTGCACGACCGAGTTCGGGCGGCAACCCGCCTCGCAGGGAGGCAAGGGCCGCGACCACAACCCCGGGGCGTTCACCGCCTGGATGGCGGGGGGCGGCATCCGAGGCGGTGTCTCGTATGGAAGCACGGACGCTTTCGGGTTCAAGGCGGAGAAAAACCCGGCGCATTCCTATGAGCTTCATGCGACTGCCTTGCATTTGCTCGGGCTGGACCACGAGCGGCTCAGTTTTTATCACAACGGAATCCAACGCCGGCTTACAGATGTGCACGGCCGCGTGCTGCATTCCTTGCTGGCCTGAGGCGGCACCACAACCAGAGCTAGCCTGCTTCTTATTGCAAAAGTGTTGCAATAGACGGCGCGGATTGCTAAATCCTGCGGCATGAAGACAGCTTCCGCCCGCCTACTCTCGGTTTCATTTCTTGCAGTAAACGCTTTTTCGCAGGCTTTTGCGCAGCACGAGGAGGATCATCAGACCTCCTCCAGCGCCGCCGTGCGCTTGGACACGGTCGTGGTCACCGCAAGCCCCATCCAGCGGACCTTGTTTGAGCAAGCGCAGCCGGTGAACATCCTTGATGGCAAAGAGCTGCGGCTGCGGCTTCAGCCCACCATCGGGGATACCCTCGGCCAGCAGGCGGGCATCAGCAGCAGCTATTTCGGACCCGTTTCCAGCCGCCCAGTGATCCGAGGCCTCTCGGACGACCGGGTGCAAATCCTCAGCAACGGGGTCACCAATCTGGATCTTTCCAACGTGAGCGCCGACCACGCCGTCGCAGTGGACCCGCTCACCATTGATCGCATCGAGGTCGTGCGCGGACCGGCCGCCTTGATGTACGGGCCTAACAGCATCGGGGGTGTTGTGAACCTGATCGACAGCCGCATTGCGGAAAAGCCGCTTGAGCCCAACTCGCTCGGGTCACCGATCAGGGGGGCGTTTGACGGCCGTTACAACTCTGTCGATAGCGGCGGTGCGGGCTCCGGGATGGTCAAGTTCGGCCTCGGACCGATGGTCTTTCACTTGGACGGGTTTCGCCGCAATTCGTCAAATTTGCGTATTCCGAAGGAAACACACACGTCGGCGGGAAAGGAACGGTCAGAGACAGAGTCTGTGTTTGGGCGTTTGCCAAACAGCGCATCGCAAAGCGACGGCGGTGCGGCGGGCGCTTCTGCGGTTTGGGACGAGGGTTTCTTCGGTTTGTCCTATTCCGGCTTCAATTCCACCTACGGAGCGGTGGCCGAGCGCGGCGTGCTGATTGACCTCAAGCAGCGCAGATGGGACGCGCGCGGGTCTTTCTTGGCGCCAGCCAATGGCATCAAGGCGATCAATTACAAGTTTTCCTCCACCGACTACCAGCATCTCGAATCCGGCGAGGACGAGTTTCAGCTTTTCAAAACGCGGGGAACGATGGGGCGCGTGGAATTGGTGCATGAAAAAATTGGGCTGCTCGAGGGTGCGATCGGCTATCAGATGCAGCTCTCGAACATGTCCGTGAACTCCTCGGACCCGGCCCACGCGTTGCTGCCCGCGAACAAAACAAAGATGCATTCGATCTTTATTTTTGAGGAGATCGCCTTGGAGCCACTGCGGTATCAATTCGGAGCGCGGTTCGACCGGACAACCGTTGAAAGCGGCGCGCGATCTGTTCATCCGATTACGGACAATGGAGACGGTACTGGGTCGATAGATCCCAACAGTGACGACGAGATAACCGCTGCATCTCGCGAATTCAACGCTTTCAGCCTCTCAGGCGGCGTAGTCTACGACCTTAACAAGCAATATTCGCTCGCCTTGAATGCCGGCTTCACGCAGAGGCCGCCGACAGCCGTGGAGCTCTTTGCACGAGGCCCGCATCATGCGACTGGCACCTTCGAGTTGGGCAGCACAAGTCTCGGCATGGAGCGCGCGCTGACTTTTGACCTCTCGTTTCGCAAAAAAACAGGGCGTGTGACCGGGAGTGTGAGCGTCTTTTACAACCAATTCAGCCGCTTTCTTGCGATGTCACCCACTGGCAGGCAGATCATCGATGAGGATGGGGAGGAATTGCCAGAATACAGCTACGGCGCGACGCGCGCGCGGCTGTATGGCGCCGAAGCGGAGCTCGTCGTGCACCTGCTGGAGCCAAGGCTTGCCGAGGAGAAAGGCAGCCCGGCTGTCGATGACTCAGCGCGCAGAATCATCCAGGGACTTCACCTCGATCTGCGCACCGACTACGTGCGCGCGGTGGATCAGAATGCGGACCGCTCTCTGCCTCGAATCACGCCGATGCGCGTACAGGCGGCACTGGTTCACGACTGGAACGGTCTGCAATCTCGCATCGAAACGCAGTACGTCGCACGGCAGAATTCCCTAGCTGAAAACGAAACACGGACCGCAAGCTACACGCTCCTGAACGCCTCGGTGAGCTACCAGTTCAAGGCGGGTCCCTCTAATCTTGAGTTTTACGTGCGCGGCACGAACCTCACGGACCGCGATGCACGCGTGCACACGTCATTCCTCAAAGATGTCGCGCCGTTGCCGGCCCGCGGTGTGCTTGTCGGACTGCGCGCTGATTTTTAGCAGACGCGTTCACCGGACGCGGAAGGCGGGCCTTATGGACGGGGCAGTTCGATTCCGTCGTCTTTGAGCGCGAGCTTCCCTGCCTTTAGAAGCGAACCCAC
>JBILKY010000212.1:0-6645 GCA_044376395.1 Chthoniobacteraceae bacterium
AGACAATGTATTGCTACACCATCTGATCCGTTCGACTTGCATGTCTTATCCACGCCGCCAGCGTTCGTTCTGAGCCAGAATCAAACTCTCCATTAAGAGAATTCCGCCAAGAGTGCTACCTCTTGAAACGATCTGACCTTTTAATGTCCGGCAAACTACGGCCCCACGGGCTTTCGTCTGTCCAGACCGGTCAAGTTAACTTTTGTATTAACCCAAATATCTTGACGTATAACGCACAATTCAATTTTTGCTTTCCCACTATCAAAGCCATTCCTGTTTTGGGATTTCTTTCCGGCGCTTTACGCACCGAGTTTCCTCCGGTTTCTTAGTACCGGATTGTCATCCCGACTTGGAACCAAACTTTCAAAGAACAAGGCCGCTATTCGCGGCGGGTTGGGGACCATACCAGACTTCCAGCACTGGTCAACCCACTTTCGCATCGCACACCAAACTTTTTTTCGGCGTACTCTGCTCGGTCTGCGTGAACCTCCGCTCATCACTGGGATCACCGGAAATCCGCTGCCGTCCTGCCAACCCCGCGCTATCCACAGCGCGCCCCGATCACTTCCAACCGCACGGGCCGGATCCAATCGGGCCGTGAACCATACTTGCCCCAAAACAACCGTCAAGCATCCGTAACGGAATTTCCGTATTTACGGAGTGAGGAAACCTGGACCGCCAGCGCCTGATCAAATCCCGTGGAACTCCTGCAGGGTTCTCACTGAAAGCCCATGCTCACGAATCGCGCGAATACCCTCAAGGCTGGCCGCAGCCGCACGCAGAGTTGTCATCACCGGAATGCGCGCACTGCTCGCCGTCGATCGGATCTTGATTTCATCCTCACGAGCAGTTTTCCCGCTTGGCGTGTTGATGATCAGCGCCATCTCCCCATTCTTTACCATGTCGAGAGCGTTGGGCCTGCCTTCGCCGATCTTGAACAAAACGTTTACTGGAACATGCGCCGCCTTCAATGCGGCAGCAGTTCCAGTCGTAGCAAAAAGAACAAAACCGAGATCAGCGAAGCCACGCCCGATCTCAACCGCCCGAGCCTTTTCACGGTCCGGCACCGATATGAAAACATTACCTTTTTCCGGAAGCGGAGGCTGCGCAGCCATTTGCGCTTTCGCATAAGCAAGGCCCGCAATCCGATCGATCCCCATCACCTCTCCCGTGCTGCGCATTTCCGGTCCCAGGACAATATCCACCCCAGGAAACTTAATGAACGGGAACACCGCCTCCTTCACACAGAAATGACTCGGAACCACCTCTTTGGTGAATCCAAGGTCCTTTAATTTTGCTCCGGCCATCACTTTCGCCGCGAGTTTCGCGAGAGGAAATCCAATCGCCTTGGATACGAACGGCACCGTCCTTGACGCACGCGGGTTGACCTCAAGCACATAGACTTGCTCGTCTTTGACGGCAAATTGAACATTCATCAGCCCCAGTACCTGCAACTCCTTCGCCATCCGCTTGGTGGAATCCGCGATCGCCAACTTCACGCTTTCGCTCAAGCTAAAGGGAGGAATCACGCAAGCGCTGTCACCAGAATGGATTCCAGCCTCCTCGATGTGCTCCATGATCGCACCGATCACCACGGTTTCGCCATCGGAAATGCAGTCCACATCAACCTCCGTCGCATCCTCCAGGAAGCGATCCACCAGCACCGGCCGCTCAGGGCTGGCCTCCACAGCAGTGCGGATGTAACGACGCAAATCCGCCTCGGAGTGAACCCGCTCCATTGCGCGACCACCGAGCACGAATGACGGCCTCACGAGAACCGGATACCCCACGCGAGCGGCAACTTCCACAGCCTCCACCTCATTTGTTGCCGTGCCTCCGGGCGTCTGCCGGATGCCTAATTTGTCCAACATCGCGGAAAACAACTTCCGATCCTCCGCGATCTCGATGCTACTCGGGGAAGTGCCGATGATCGGTACGCCAGCGCGGGAGAGTCCCTGCGCCAAATTCAGCGGAGTTTGCCCTCCAAACTGAACGATCACGCCCCATGGCTTCTCCTGCTCGCAGATGTTTAAAACATCTTCAAGGGTCAACGGCTCGAAATAGAGTTTGTCGCTCGTATCGTAATCCGTTGAGACGGTTTCGGGGTTTGAATTCACCATGATGGTTTCAAAACCCATCTCCTTGAGGGCAAAAGCGGCGTGAACGCAGCAGTAGTCAAACTCGATTCCCTGCCCGATGCGGTTCGGACCGCCCCCCAGAATGATCACTTTCTTTTTACCGCTCTCTCGGCGTTCATTTTCCACGCCGTAGGTCGAGTAGTAGTAAGGCGTGTAGGCCTCAAATTCAGCAGCACACGTGTCCACCAAACGGTAGGTAGGTTCGACCCCGAGCTTATTTCTGGTGGCGCGAACCTCGGACTCGGTGACGTTGGACGCAAACGCGATTTGACGGTCAGAAAAGCCCATCTTTTTTGCGCGACGTAACCGTTCCTCTGAGCTGAGCGACTCACTCAGCACGGACTCCTCACTCACGATTTGTGAGAGGTGCTCGAGGAACCACCGGTCAATCTTCGTGAGCTGAAAAATCTCCTCGACGGACATCCCACCCTTCAACGCCTGGCCGATCGCAAAAATCCGCTCCGAATTCGGGATGCTGAGGCGGCGGCGCAATGTATCGGCGTCAAGTGCTTGGTCTGCCCCATCCCCAAGCAAACCAAATCTTTTGACCTCCAGGCTTCTGAGCGCCTTCTGCATGGCTTCCTTGAAGGTCCTACCGATCGCCATAGCTTCACCCACGCTTTTCATCTGCGTAGTGAGAGTGGTGTCGGCCTGCGGAAATTTTTCGAACGTGAACCGCGGAAGCTTAACCACCACGTAATCAATCGAGGGCTCGAAACACGCAGGTGTCTCCCGCGTGATATCATTCCTGACTTCATCCAGCGCGTAACCAACCGCAAGTTTTGCAGCAATCTTCGCGATTGGAAAACCGGTCGCTTTGGACGCCAGTGCCGAGGAGCGCGAAACGCGCGGATTCATCTCAATGACGATCATCCGCCCGTTGTCCGGGTGAACGCAGAACTGGATGTTCGAGCCCCCTGTTTCAACGCCGATCTCGCGGATCACGGCGAATGAAGCGTCTCGCATCCGCTGGTACTCCTTGTCCGTCAATGTTTGCGCTGGCGCCACTGTGATGGAATCCCCCGTGTGCACGCCCATCGGATCGAAATTTTCGATGGAACAGACAATCACGCAGTTGTCGGCGTGATCACGCATCACCTCCATTTCAAATTCCTTCCACCCCAAAAGACTCTCTTCAACCAGCACTTCTGTGACCGGCGAGAGGTCAAGACCCCGCGCAACAGTTGATTCGTATTCCTCACGATTGTAGGCAATTCCGCCCCCCATGCCTCCGAGCGTGAACGCCGGACGGATGACCAGAGGGAAGGTGCCCAACTCCACGGCCGCCTTCCGCGCTTCCTCCATCGAATGCACGGTGACTGAGCGTGCCACCTCAAGGCCAATCCGCGCCATGGCTTCTTTGAACGCCTGGCGGTCCTCCCCCTTGTGAATGGCTTCTGCCTTCGCACCAATCATGCGGACCCCGTGCTTCTCCAGCACGCCCGAGGCCACCAGCGCCATCGCGCAATTCAACGCGGTTTGTCCGCCCAAAGTAGGCAGCAGTGCATCAGGTTTTTCCCGCTCAATAATCTTCGTCACCACCTCCGGCGTGATTGGCTCGATGTAGGTCCGAGGAGCAAACTCGGGATCCGTCATGATCGTTGCCGGATTCGAATTGATGAGAACCACTTCGTATCCTTCTTCCTTGAGCGCCTTGCAGGCTTGGACACCGGAATAGTCGAATTCGCAGCCCTGACCGATCACAATCGGGCCAGAACCAATTAATAAAATCTTGTGGATGGAGTTATCGCGGGGCATGGGCAAAGTTGTTGAGGTGTATCAGACTGCCTTCTGCTGGGCAACGATCGCACAGCAAAAATTCCGATCCAAAAGGCACCAAAAGCCAAGACTTGAGCGCCGTCATCCTTCTGGGTCCCTCTGTTCGGCACTCTAAAAGCCGCCCCCGCCGGACAAGAACACCGAGTTGAGTCCGAGCCACGCGCCATGCCGCCTGTTTCGCGAAAGACAACGCCTTGCCTGCCCGGTTTCATGCTTTCATTGTGAACATCATGAAACTTTTTGTCGGCTTACTGCTCGCGTTCATCATCGCCACGAATGGGCGTGCAGCGGACACATCGTCTTTGGAAGGAAAGATAGTCTGCGGTTATCAAGGGTGGTTTCGCGCAGAAGGTGACGGGAGCGGTCTTGGATGGGTCCACTTCGGTGCCGGAAAACGCTTCGCGCCGGGGTCCTGCACATTCGACCTATGGCCTGACACAAGTGGGTTTGAAGTTTCAGAGCGCTTTCCCACTCCATTCGTGTTCGAGGATGGATCCACTGCTGAACTTTTCTCGAGCACTCATCCGAAGACGGTCCGCCGCCACTTTCAGTGGATGCGCGAATATGGCATCGACGGCGCATTCATCCAACGCTTCGGGACGGTGATCGCCTCACCGCGCGATCGGCCCTCGGCCGATCAAGTTCTATCTCATTGCATCGAGGCTGCGATTGCAGAGGACCGCACGCTTACTGTGATGTACGACCTCACCAACTTTCCCGCGTCAGAGTTTTCCACAATTGCGCGGGACTGGCGCCGGATTTTGGAAAATGGCTGGGGTCAGAATCGATGCGCACAAAAACATGAAAGCCGACCGCTTGTGGCTGTTTACGGCCTCGGTTTCGCCAAACAACCTGCCGCACTCCAGGAATGGCGCACCCTTCTTGCAGAACTGCGCACCAGCGGATGTTCCATCATGCTTGGCATTCCAACTTACTGGCGAGAAGCGAAAGGAGACGCGCTTTCGGACAAGGCATTTCACGAACTCTTGCGCGATGCTGACATCCTCAGCCCATGGACAGTCGGCCGGATGGCGCGCATCAATGACGTAGATCACATCGCCGCGAATGTATGGAAAAAAGATTCAGAGTGGTGCGACAAGGAGGGCAAAGGCTATGTGCCCGTGATCTTCCCGGGATTCAGCTGGCACAACTTATCCAAGAACCGGGGAGAGGAAGCAAAACTGGACGCCATCCCGAGGCAAGGCGGGCGCTTTCTTTGGAAACAGGCTCTAGAGGCAAAGCGGGCGGGAGCAAAAACTCTCTACGTCGCAATGTTTGACGAGGTCGACGAAGGCACCGCGGTGATGAAGTGCTCGCCGAAGCGTCCCGTCGGCGGGAGCCCATTCGTGGATCTGTCTGATGTCCCCTCCGACCACTATCTCTGGCTGTGCGGACAGGCCGGCCGCATGATCCGGCGGGAAATCGCTGAATCTGATGTTTTACCATCACGCTAACCCGCAGGATTCGGTGAACCGCGAAGGAACGCCAAAATTGTAGGCCTCGGGAGCCAACCCAGCTTCGCCTGTTTATCGTGGCGATCCTGTCTAAGTTCCCCGCCTTGAGTTGGCGCAGAAAATGCAATTTCATACCCATTTCCACTGTTGGCTCTTTCCCCACCCCAACATCCAATGAACTACTCCCTGCTGCTCACCTCTCTGGCGCTCCTGATCCCGGTTCAATTACTCGCTGAACCCATGGCTCCACAACCAGTCTGGCCCTGGGTGGTGCCGGTTCTGGACGCCCGCGAAATGCTGCGGATCGTCAGAAAACACGCGACCGAATGGAACGCCGATCCCTCCAAAGTCGGGATCCTCGGATTCTCGGCTGGCGGAAACCTGGCGGCGCGAGTCGCTTATTCGCCGGCTGATGCAGACGCGCCGCGGCCTGATTTTGCGGTGATGGTGTATACAGCGTATTTATTCGAAAAAGATAAGCCTGACAGCATGTTGCGCGAAGGCCCGGATGGAGTAGTGCCGCCGGTCGGAACCAAACCCTTACCGCCGGCATTTTTTGCGCACAGCGCCGATGACAAATACCCATCCGAAGCCTCTGCATCCCTGCCACCCACTGAAAGTAGCGAAGAGCCTGTATTGTTCATCTAAGTCGTTACAGCCTGTCCTTTTGCGGCTGGAACGACCGCCAGTCTGTGGGGCGGGAGTTGCGGGCTATTTACCGGGCCGAGAGCGCTGAGGTGGCACAGGAGCGGTTGGCGGAATTTGAGTCGAGTGCCTGGGCGAAAAAGTACCCGATGATCGGCCCGAGTTGGCGACGTCAATGGGAACAGGTGATCCCGTTTTTTAACTTCAGTCCTGAAATTCGAAAGATCATTTACACCACCAATGCGATCGAAAGTTTGAACATGCAGCTCAGGAAGGTGTTAAAAAACCGGGGCCATTTTCCGAGCGATGAAGCGGCAACAAAATTGATTTACCTAGCCTTGCAAAACATCACGCGGAAATGGAAGAGTCCACCGATTAGTTGGAGGGCTGCGATCAGCCAATTTGCCATCCAATTTGGTTCGAGATTTTTGGAATCAGCTCGCTGATTCCAAAAAGTGAACCCAAGTAAACCCGATCCACACACAAAATTTCGGATACTGCCCAAAACTTCGCCTTACTATCCCCAGTCCAACGGCAAAATCGAACGCTGGCACAAGTCGCTCAAAGCCGACTGCATTCGCCCAGGCACCCCGCTCGACATCGAGCAGGCCCGCCGCCTCATCGCGGGC
>JBILKY010000213.1:0-6581 GCA_044376395.1 Chthoniobacteraceae bacterium
TCCGCAGGTAGCCTTGGTAAAATTGCTCAAGCGTTTCAGCGGTTACGGCGATGTTGTGATAAGCAAGCATCTGCCGTGCGATGCCGGAGTCGGTGCGTCCGGCGATCTCGATGTTGCGCAGATCATCTTCGATGCCGAACTCCTCGCGGAAACCAACCTTGAGCGCGTGTTCGCCGGCGCCTCCGCTTGTCATTAATGTCCCGTCGATGTCGAAAAGTAGCAGGGTGTCTTTATGCATAGGAGAAGAAGAGAGCGTTAAAACGGGGACTGCCTATTTGCGGCTCGGTACTTTGATGACCGTGGTCCCCTCGTCGCGCATTACGGGTTCTGCGCCCTGTGCGGAAGTGTTGAACGTGATGTTTAAGAGGCGCCCCTGCGGGTTGTAATGTTCAATCCGGTCGAGCCTTCCTTTTTTGTCGTAGAAATATTGCATGCGCGTGAGGAGCGTTCCGCGGGAGTTGAACAACTCCTCCTCTTCAATCCGGCCTTTCAGGCACAAATATTTGTGGCGTGAAAGCACTTGATCGTTGGAATCGAACTTTGTTGCCGACATCGGCTGATATGCTTCGTCCAGTTCACGCACAAGGCGCCAGAGCATCGATTTGTCCGCGGCGTACAGGATCTCTTCCACGAGGCGGTTGGAGGGATCCACTTTCACAGTGAGTCGCGTGCCGTCCTTTTGCTGTAAAGACTTGGAGTAGGGCTTTGAATAGTTGGCTTGAGCCGCGGCGTTCTGCGCGAATGCGAGCGCGAACAGCGTTGCGGCTGACACGCAGTGTTTGAAGATTGTGATAAAAGGGGCGCTTCGCACTGTCAGATCAGATGGGCTCGATTTGTAGTTCGGCTGCAGGCGCAGCGGCGCCGCCGGCTAGAAGTTCGTCCGCGGTTGACGTCACCGTGGCGGTAGGAATGTCCGACATGGGGCCGCCTTGGTCGTCAGGTGAGAAAGTGGCCAGAGCCCGCTCCGGCCGCATCGCCGAAATAATGCGGGCTGCGGCCTGGCGCGGGCGCTTGGAAAACGGGTTGGACGGCCCGAACAAGGCGATTTGTGGCCGGGCGAAAGCGGCGCTCATTTGCACCAGCAGATTGTCGCAGCTTACCACAAGGCGCGCGAGTTCGACGAGCGCTGTCAGAAGCGTGAGATCGAGTTGCCCGGCGAGTGTGACGAGCGGCTGCGGAAGCGGGCCCGCACCGAGCACCGCCAGCGCCGTGCGGATGTCGCGCAGATGATTTTGCTCGAAGCCATTGGATCCGCCCACCAGCACGCACGGCAAATTGTGGACGCTCTGGAGATGGAGTATGAACTCTGCCCAACGTTCCGCAGGCCAGTAGCACGTTTCCTCTCTCGCCCCCGGATGAATTACCGCAAAGGAACCTGCAATGCCGCATTCACGCAGAAGAATCCGTGCCCGCTGGCCCGCGATCTGCGGGACGCGGAGCAGCGACTGCGCTTCGCCATCCGGCCGTTGCAGCCCAATGGCGCGCAGCAACTCCATATAGTAGTCAGCGACATGAGCGGCTGGGGACGATACGTTTACGAAATTCTGGTAAATCAAGCCGCGCACCCAGCCCTTGTGTGCAGAAGCGAATGCGACCCTTCGGCGGGCGCGCGAAGCCATCGCGAAGAGGGCCGACCGGTCGGTTCCCGTGAAATCTAGACAAACATCGAAAGTGCCCGTCAGCAGCCGCTGGAAAAGGACTTTGTTTTTGGTTTGAGCCGGATGAAATACGAGGACTTCATCCACCTTTGGCAAAGCGGGCACCAACCCCTCGCAATCGGCTTTCGTAACCAGAGTGATGCGGGCGTCAGGAAGTGCGTCGCGGATTTTTTGGAGCGCGGGTGTGGTCAGAATCAAGTCGCCAATCCGCTTGAGCTGCAGCACCAGGATCTGGGGCGCATTTCCGAGTGGATCGGGGTTGATTAAACTGGAGAGAAAGCGCTTCAAGGCAGGGTGGAGTCCAGGTGCGGCTGCTGCACCGAGGGCTGTTCACCCTCTCTAAAAACGGCTCTGGTTGCGAGAGTGTTCCTGAACAAGTTTTAGAAAAACGGTTCGCTGTTTGCCGGACGTCCGCCCAACCGTTTAACCTTAGTGCTGGCTTGGCCAGGACGGCAGCTGCGCGGGATTGGGGCGGGTTAGATTTCGAGTTCGTCCGGGCGGTTGAGCAATAAACAGTTTTCGCTCTTGCCTTGGCGCGGCGTTCGCTGCAACGGAGTTGGGCATGGAATTCCAATATCACGGACATGCGTGTTTCTCGGTCACCTTGCCGGTCGCTGGCCGCTCTGCCGGGAAGAAAAGGCTCTTGTTCGATCCGTTTCTCACGAGTAACCCGCGGGCGAGTATCGCGGCGTCCAAAGCGAAAGCGGACGTTGTGCTGGTGACGCACGGCCACTTTGACCACATCGAGGACGCTGCGGCGATCGCCAAGCGGACCAAGGCAAAGGTCCTTGCGGGTTTTGAAGTGGGAGAATGGCTCAAAAAGCAGGGCTTGGATGCGGCGCAAGTCACGCCTTTAAACCACGGCGGCACCGTTCGGCTGGAGGTCGGCACGGTTCAGATGGTCAACGCCGTCCACTCCAGCTCGCTTCCCGATGGATCGTACGGTGGGAATCCCGGCGGCTTTGTTGTGCGCACCCCGAAGGCGGGCGCCTTCTATTATTCGGGGGATACCGCCCTTACCATGGACATGCAGTTGATTGCGCGGAAAGGGGCTTTGCGGTTCGCAGTGCTATGTATCGGTGACAGTTTCACCATGGGGCCCGAAGACGCCCTTGAAGCCGCCAGAATGCTGGAGTGCGACGAAATCATCGGGGTGCATTTCGACACGTGGCCACCGCTGAAAATCAATCATCGCGCCGCCAAAAGCTTGTTTGCCAAGGCGGGTAAAACCCTTCACTTGCCGGAGCCTGGAGAAACCCTGAGGTTTTAAGGGTGGTCCTGCGGCGGACAAATCCGGCAGGTGCCTGCAAACACGTGTTGCGGATTGCCGGGGATTGGTTGAGAAGAAGGCCGGACATTTTAGAATCTGGAGTCCGGCCTCAGACATGTCTGAAAACCTCAAAGAACAATCGGTTAATTCGACCAGCGCTTTTTTCGCGGCGCAAAAATTCCACCGCGGCGCCGCGTTGATTGGAGTTGGGTTGTTCATGGCGCTGGCGGCAGGATGCGCCAGAAATTCCGACAAGAAGAAAGCGGCGGCTGTTAAACCGCCCGAGGCGGGTGCTTTAGCGCAGAAAAGCCCTTCTGCGGAAGCGTGGCAGCCAAGGCTTGGCAAAATTTTGGTTGTGAAGGACAAGCTGGAGTTCGTGCTGGTTGACATCGGCACGGCACCCGCGCCTGCGGCGGGGACGATCCTGCTCGCGTACACCGAGGCAAATCCGTCCGCTGAACTGGCTGTCAGCAGTTTTCAAAAGCGTCCCTACCTGATTGCAGATATTGTCTCCGGCGAGGCGAAAGTCGGGGACGCCGTGGCGGTGAAGCCGCGCCCGCCTGCCACCTCCACTCCCGCCACTTCCACTCCTAAGAGCAGGCCTGCGCCTGCGCCAGCGTTGACAGGCGATTCGCCGCCGAAGATCGCCCCGTCCCCGTGGCGCCCTGCGCCACCACCCAAGGACGCCGGCGATCGTGACCCGTTTGCGCCGCCTGACTCGAGTGATCCGCGCGCTCCGCGTGGCGGAGCTGAAAACGCATCCGGCGCCGAGGGAATCATCCCCGGTCTGCCTCTGCGAACGCCTCGTTGATGGTTTGCCGGGGCTGTCCCGGGTGAAGCGACTGTTGCGGATGCAAAACTGCTGGTGGGTTTGCGTCCAGCGGTGCAGCTGATTGAGCAGCACCGGCGACGTCACCCGCATGAGTGCAGGCATCCAGTCCGTTCGCTGGGTGTGCATGGCCCTCCGAGAAACGCCATGCAACTGCGTAGCGAAACAATTCAAACGCCCCTTTGAGCGCGAGTTTCTGCTTCAAATGCGAACGATGCGTCTCAACAGTCTTCGTCGAGATGCCGAGTGAGGTTGCGATCTGCTGTGTCGAGCTTCCCCGTCCGATCAGGCTAAGCACTTCCAATTCGCGGTCCGAAAGATGGTCCGTTGTTTGAGGACATGCGGTGGGGCTGTGTCCTACAGCCCGTTGCACCAGACGCTGGGAGATCCCCGGGCTCACGGCCACGCCTCCGTCGCGGATGGTTTGCAACGCCTTTAAAACCGCTTTCGGATCCGCGCCTTTCATCAAGTATCCTTTGGCACCCGCTGCGATGGAACGAAGCGCATACAGCGCCTCGTCGTGTACGCTGAACACCAGAATTCCGACGCCTGAGTGCTCGGAAACCATGCACTTGATGAGCTCAATGCCGTCCAGGCCGCCCGGCAGCGTGATATCCAAGATCACTATGTCCGGTTGATCTCCGCGCAGCTGGGCCAAAGCCGTGCGTGAGTTCGGGCATTCCGCGCAAACAGTGAAATGCTCCGAACGATCCAGCAGGCTGCGGATCCCGATCCGCATCATCGGATGGTCCTCAACGATTAGCACGCTGCTTCGCTGCCGCTTTGACTTGAACTCACTCTTCCCTGTTCGAAAAACGCGCCCCATGTGAGAAATGTCTCACCTCTAAATCGCAGGAGACCGCCTCGCGGCCTTGATTCCGAAAATTGCCGCATCCGTTCAGCCCGCATTTATCACCCATTCATCACACATGCGCCGCACATGCGCCGCACATGGATTCTCCGCAACTTCACTGTTGCCTTTCTCTCGCAATCCGGATGCGTACCTGCCGCGTCAGCAGCCAGCGCACTGCGAACATGTCGCATGTCGCTTTGAACGCCCGGTTGCCAAACCCGTACTTGCTCACACCTGCCACACGCGGGCGATGGTTCACCGCCATTTCCGTGATCCGATAGCCCATGCCCTTGATCAGCGCGGGAATGAAACGGTGCATGCCGTAGAAGGGCAGCAGCGCCTCGCGGCATTCGGTGCGCATCACTTTTAACGTGCATCCCGTGTCGCGCACCCCGTCTTTGGTGAACCTTGAGCGCACGGCGTTCGCGATGCGCGAGGTGATCTTCTTTGAAAGCGAATCCTGCCGGTTAGCCCGGTAGCCGCAGACCAGATCAAATCCTCTTTCGAGTTCCAGCAGCATTTTCCGAATGTCCGCCGGATCGTTCTGGCGGTCGCCGTCCATGAGCGCGATGATATCACCCGTGGCAGCGTGGATGCCCGCGTACATGGCGGCGCTTTGCCCTGTGTTTTTTGCAAACTCGATCACCCTGATTTCCGGCAGCTTCGGGATGCTGGCGAGCGTTTGGTCCGTCGACTTGTCGTCCACGAGCACGATCTCAAAAGGAAGGCCCGCCAAGGCGGCCCGTACCTCCTCGCAGAGAGGCGCGATATTATCTTCTTCGTTGAACAGCGGAATGACGACGGAAAGCATGCAAAACCCGACTATGGAGCACCGAGTTTCGGGAGGCGAGAAAGGATCTTCAACGACGAAACGTGCCGTGGCTGCTTTGCGGTCGCGAATGCCGTGCCTGGTTCGGAAATGGTTGCTTGTGAGTCGCCAGAGGGCGGGTTCATAATTCCGCGCATGACCCCCCCTGCTTCGCTCCAAGCGGCGTTTGTACTTTGCCTCGCACTTACTTTGAATGTCTCCGTCCCTCATGCAGCGGCGCAAACCGAGTCCGCGCATCCTCAAATCAAGGTAGGCATCATCGGCCTCGACACTTCCCATGTGATCGCGTTCACCCAAACCCTCAACAAGGGCCCGAAAAAACCCGAGGACGCACCGAAAGTGGCCGGCGCCCGCGTGGTCGCCGCTTATCCCCAAGGCAGCCGTGACATTGAAAGCAGCGTCAAGCGGGTGCCCGAGTACACCGAAAAAGTCCGCGACATGGGCGTCGAGGTGGTGGATTCCATTGAGGCGTTGGTTCAAAAGGTGGACGCAGTCTTGCTCGAATCCAACGACGGGCGCGTGCACTGGGAACAGCTCCAGCCCGTTTTAAATGCGCGAAAGCCTGTGTTTATTGACAAGCCCATTGCGGGTTCCTTGGTGGATGCTATCCGCATTTTAGAAGCTGCGAAGAAAGCGAATGTCCCGTTGTTTTGCTCTTCTTCCCTGCGTTACGGCGCGTTCACACAGAGAGTCCGCAACGGGTCTGTGGGCAAGGTCCTTGCGGCCGAGACGTTCAGCCCCGTGACCATGGATCCGACACACCCGGATTTGTTTTGGTACGGAGTCCACGGCTGCGAGAGCCTTTTCACGGTGCTGGGGACGGGGTGCGAATCCGTGAAGCGCTCCGAGGATGCGGATGGCAAGGTGGTCGTCGAAGGGCAGTGGTCGGGGGGCCGCACCGGTATTTTCAGGCAGGAAAACGGCAAAGACCGGAAGGGTTACGGCGGAATCGCCCATGGTGAGTCGGGCGATGCAGCCGTTGGCGCTTACGACGGGTACGACGTTTTGCTTTACGCGATCGTTGAAATGTTCCGCTCTGGAAAGGCGCCTGTCAGCATGGAGGAGACCATCGAGCTTTACGCATTTATGGAGGCTGCCGACGAGAGCAAGAAGCTTGGCGGCGCGGCCGTTTCCGTGCCGGA
>JBILKY010000214.1:0-6569 GCA_044376395.1 Chthoniobacteraceae bacterium
CTGTGCGCGGGTTCGATCGAAAGTCATCCGAATTACTGCCGGCAACTGTGACGGGCGACATTACGGATCGCGCGGCTCTGGATCGAGCGATGGACGGAGTGGACACCTTGATCCACTTGGCGGCGACCCCGGACGACGACGATTTCATTGCAAGCCTACTCCCAAACAATATCGCGAGCCTCTACCACGTCATGGAGGCGGCGCGCTGCGCGGGCGTGCGCAGAATTGTGCTGGCCAGCAGCTCTCAGGTGAACTGGTGGCAGAGGTTGAGCGGCCCTTTTCCTATCAAGGAGGATGAGCCGCCGGCACCGAAGGCGTGGTATGCCGCCACAAAAATGTTCATGGAATCGATCGGCTACAGCTACAGCCAAATGCACGGCATCAGCGTGATCGTGGCGCGGATCGGTTGGTGCCCGCGGCCGGGCCAGGAGCGTGAAATCCACGAAACGGAATGGGCGCAGGATATCTATCTGAGCCCGCGAGACGCGGGACGTTTTTTTGCATGCTGCGTCAGCGCGCCTGAAACCCTGAGGCACTTGGTCGTCAACGTGACCAGCATCCCGAAAAGGCTTCAACGCATCGACCTCTCCGTAGCCCGGGACGTCTTAAAATTCACGCCGCAGGATACCTATCCCCAGGGCATGGCGCCCACAGAGTAAAGTCGGAAGCCAACGCAAAAAAGGCACTGCGGTCGCCTCTACGGGCCCGGCGCGGCCTCTGAAACGACACCCTCCGGCTACTTTCCGGCTACTTTGCAAGGGGGTGCTCCGAAAGCAGATCCTCCACCTTGTAGAAATTGACGCGCCCAGGGTTGGCGGCCCGGACTTTTTCAACCTGCGAGGCCACAATCGGCGCCGCTTTGTTCCCAAAACTATTCCTCACGAAGGTGAGGACGCTGGCCATTTCCTCGTTATTCAACATTCCCGCAAAGGGAGTCATCGGAACCTGGCCATCGTACTTTTTACCGTTGATTTCAAGCGGCCCCATCAAACCGTACATCGCCAGCTTGATCAATCGGTCGCTGTCTTCCGTGATCCACGGGCTTTTCGCAATCGACGGGAAAGCCGGGTCGAGGCCCTTCCCGTTGGGCTGATGGCAGGTCACGCAGTGCCCTTCGCGGAAATAAATCTTTTGTCCAGCAACGAACTGCTTTTTTGCCTCGTCGCTCAGATGCGCCGGAGCCGCCAGTTCCTTGAAATCAGAAACCTCTTTTTCAACCGCACCGGAAAGACGCGCTGCAGCGGTCTTCGCCGCCCCCTCGCTCCACTTGTCCAGAGGCAAAGCGGAGGCCACGCTGACAATTTTCTGCGCTTGCACAACCTCTTGCTCGGGCAGCCAGGACGCAGCCACGACAGCCTCCAACCGCACCCGGCCGTGCTCGTCGGCAGCAGCCTTCTCAAGAAGCGCAACGTGATCGGATATTTTGTGAGTGTTGTAGCGAAGCACGCGTACGGCGGCTGCGCGGGCGTGAAAATCCTTCGCCTCCAACATCTGCCTCAAGAGCGCTTCATCCACGGCGTTCAATCCCCAAGTTGTCCACAACGCCTCTAGCACATACCGCTCATATTCGGGGTGCTTGCGATCCAAGACGGCAACCCACTGCTTTAGCGCAGGCAACACCTCACTTGCGGCGTACGCGCGCAGCTCTCGGCGGGAACGATAACGCACGCGCAGCTCGGGCTCCTTCAGATTTTCGAGCAACGCGGGGACAGTGGCGCCCGCAACCTGCACGGGCTTGATCAAGGGGCGGGACGGATACGTGATCCGGTAAATCCGGCCGTGCACATGGTCGCGGAGCGGGTCGCGAGCGTTGTGCTGCATGTGCCCGATCAAGGGATTGTGCCAGTCGATCACGTAGAGCGATCCATCGGGGGCAAACTCAAGGTCCACCGGCCGGAAATTGCCATCGCTACTTTTTAGCAAATCATGGCGGAATGAAGTCTTCCAACCCGTCCCGTCGTCCCCGATTTGGTGCTGTTTGATTCCGAGAAAACCAATCGCATTGCAGAGAATCAAGTCGCCCTGAACCTCATCTGGAAAGTGGCGGGATGATACGACCTCCAAGCCCGAGGTCGGGCGCACCTTTTGGCCTTCCGGCACCAGGTCCGGAGTGGATGGCGTCTTGCTCCCGAAAGTGGGCTTAACCGAGACCGGCAACATCCAGTTCATGCTGGTGCCCGAGGTGTGCAGAAAAAAGTCCTGCCCCCATTTGTCAAAAGTCACGCCCCAGGGATTTGGAATCGAAAGCTGCGCGGTGCGTTCCAAGTGCCCGCGCTGGGGGCTGTATCGCAGGAATCCGCCGTCAACGCAGCGCACGGGGCCGTAGGGAGTCTCGATGTTGGAGTGGAGGAAAACGCCTTCGCAAAGCATGAACGCGCCGCTGGGATCCGCGCTGTACGCGCTGATGGCGTGATGCGTGTCGTGCGTGTCAAAGCCGCCGAGGACAATCTCGGAAGTGTCTGCCCTGTCGTCCCCGTTTGCGTCCCTGAGAAGAACGAGATTCGGCTCTTGGGAAAGATAGACGCCCTCGGGCGCGAATTCGAAACCGATCGGCAAATGCAAATGGTCGGCGAAAATCGTCTCCTTGTCCGCCTTTCCGTCGCCATTGGTGTCCTCGTAGATGATGATTTTATCATTCGGCATCGCATCGCCGGGACGGTAATGCGGATAGGTGGGAGCAACCGCAACCCAGAGCCGACCCTTGTTGTCGAAGGAAATCTGGATGGGGTTTGCAAGGTTCGGAAACTCCTTCTCGCTTGCAAAGAGTTGGACCTTGTACCCCTCGGGAACAGTGAGGCTGGCCTCGGCTTCCTCTCCGTACAGGTAGCGCTCGCTCCCGTTTTTGACGCTCGGCTGATAATTTGTCGGCACCGGAGGAAGCACCAGTGTCCCAGTGTCGTCGACCGAAAGATCCGTCTTGCGACCTGAGGCGACGTCGTGGATGAGCGCGTCCCGAAGGGCAGCCATCTGACGGGTCTTCTTAACCTCATCCGGGTAGTTCTGGGGCCCGAAAGGGTTGTAGCGCTGCCCGTGGGTATGCACGCCGTTGAGGAGGTTGTAGTCGTTGTTCCAGAACCAATCTTTCTGGCGCACGGCCTCAAGCAGCTTCGTTGGATCCGCCTTCGAGACGCGTGACTGGGAGCCGAAAACGCCGTCAGCCAAAATGCCGGCAATCAGCGCATAACCCTCCTCGTTTGGAACGAAGCCGCCGGTCGTCAGTGGCTTGCCATGCCTCGCGTAGAGCGATTTGCTGCTGTTGAACAAATCAACAAAGGCCAGCCCGTGCTTCTTGGCCACGGACTGGATAGCCGCGGCGTAAAGGGCGAGATTTTCGTTCTCTTTTTCGCCGTTTGGCAGGTCACGGTTTGGGGACTGATCCTCGAACGCAATCGGCGAAGCGAGCACCAGACGCGGAGCCGTCTTGCCGTT
Source organism: Chthoniobacteraceae bacterium (assembly GCA_044376395.1). Classification (GTDB taxonomy): domain Bacteria; phylum Verrucomicrobiota; class Verrucomicrobiia; order Chthoniobacterales; family Chthoniobacteraceae; genus Chth-196. Next base: position 3,430 of record JBILKY010000214.1, read on the forward strand.
GTAAGCCCGGCTCAACGTATGCTGCACCCAGGCATCTAGTTCCGCCTCGAAGTTGGCCACCTTGCCGGGGCCATCAAACGACTCGTTGTATCCAAAAAACGCCACGATCGTGTCGGCTTTCAAGAAGGCGAGCCATTCATCGGGCATTGGAAAGAAGCCTTTGCCATGGTGCACGTTGAGTTCGGGATGAAATTTCTCTGCGCCGGGAAAGGCCCACTGGGAAGCCCGCGAGGGGTGCGGACGGAATCCGGGCGTATCCCCGACATGGCCCATGTTTCTGACAAAGAGCTCGCTCTGCGGATACCGCAGATGCAGCTCCGTCTCCAAGCGGCTGTAGTGCACGTCCCTTTCCGCAAGACCGTTACCAATGAAAATGATGCGTTCCCCCTTCGCCGGCGCGGAGACGGACTGGGAGCGCGCGGCGGCGCCCCCCTGTGGCACGGGCATCTGGGCGTGAGGCGCATTTTCAGGCGCCGAGTTCATGGTCTGCGCGAAGAGTCGAAGGGACATTCCGGCAAACGCTGCGACTGAAAGAATGTGTGGGTTCATAAAAGGAAGGGGAGAGCGCCGAGAAACCCCCGGTTCCTCGGGGATGGGTGGGTACGGAAGACTGGTGAAGTGCGAGCATGGCACACGCCGCAGGGCCCGTTCAATGCTGATCTAAGCAGCGGAAACGGGCGCGGCGGTGCACGGCTCCGGACACTCTCCGGTGTGATTTACTTTTTGAGGCGACGGGCGGCGCGCTCCCCAAGCCCCCCTGCCCCATCATGAACCAGAGAATCACCGCCCCTCAATTCCACCGGATCACATCCCAAGAAGCCTCGCAACGCCGACTAAACCGTTCTGAATCCCAGCTGGATCAGGACGCCGCAACTGCCCACAAACAAGGCCACTCAAACTTCCCACCACCTTCCCGCCACCCCTCCCCTCGGTTGCCTCGGGCACGCTCATAAAAAACCAACACTGAAGCACCTTGGCGAGAGCCCGAAGGCATTTTTCCCCGAAGCCTAGACTCAGCCGCACTAGTTTTTTTTACGGCTGCCCCCGAAGGATCATCGTCGATTTATTTTTTGACCGCTCTGACAGAAAAATCTAGAAGTTCTGAGGAAGCTTGGGAAAGGGGGGTATAGCTCAGTTGGTAGAGCGTCTCGTTCGCAATGAGAAGGTCAGGGGTTCGAATCCCCTTACCTCCACCATCCTAATCATCCTGGTTAAAGGGTTTTCAGAAAAAGGAAACTTCACGAAAATCCCTCCGTATCACCCCTACACTACTGTTACATTAGGCAACGAAATCGGGCCCTCGGCACGCTCCCATCTCCGTCGCCCTGTTCACTCATCCTCCCTCCCCACGAAGCACAAATTGCCGACTCGACTGGGTCGCCCCCAACCTCTCCCGGCACCGCGTTTCCATTCTGTACCACGATCAGTCCAAGTTTTCGTATTCCGTAGAATTGTCGCGAAACATCAGTTCGTTGCGCTCACTCCCGCTGATCCCAGAACCGCCGAGCGCGCACTTGCGGAATGGCTAGAAGGCGAGAAAATCTCGTTTTTCAGGGCATGAGAATGTCGAGGGCGTGGAATCACGCATGAAGGTTCGATGAGTTCTCCAAAGCAGCACTCGAGTTTTCACATTTTTTAACCTGCGAGCTCCCACGAGCCGTGTCGAAGCCCCCCTGCCGCCTCCTCATCGAGCAAGTGCTGACTGCCTAACGCCGACCTCGGTAAAATTCATGCGGACGTCCCATCCCATCCCATGCTGGGTGGTGCCTAGGCGAGGGATCACCTGGATAGCGATAATCTTGATAGTCCCGATTTAGATCCCGTGGGTTGCGCCAGTAAATTGGCTGAGCGGAGTGCCTCCGCCCGTCCCGATACCAGCTCCTGCTTTCCGGCCAGTGAACACATGCCGGAAAAAATAATGGCGTTAAAAAAAGCACCAGCGTTCGCGCATCAGGCATACGCAATCCTCATGTTTCTTTACTGAACCGCAAAGCATCGCAGAAAGATCCACCCACAAAATCCACCGACAAAGCCCCGACCGCGAATGCGCCTCGGCGTCCACATTCACAACCGTCTCCGCGAGCTTCGTCAGGCGCCGGTCGCACTCCTCGGAAAGACCTCTGTGGCACTCCCGGAGAAAACAAGCTTTGCCCGAAAAATCCAGCCCTCTCTCAAACCAACCGCCAGCCCCCCCCAGCGCGCGCGCAGTCACTCCTCCCAGCCGGACCATCAAGCCATGCGCCCTACCGCGAATGCGCCTCGGCGTCCACATTCACAACCGTCTCCGCGAGCTTCGTGAGGCGCCGGTCGCACTCCTCCTCCTCCTCCAGAGTCTCCTGCAAAAGCTCGGCGACCCCGGCCTCGTCCAGCACTTCTGCAAAAGCGCGGGCGCACCCGTACCCCGCAATTTCGTAGTGTTCCATGTGTTGGATCATCGAGATGATCGCTGCGTCCAAGACATCAGCCTGGGCCTCGGTCGCTTCAAACTCGGACCAAGCGGAGATCATTCCGATGATGCCGTGGCTGCGCCCGGCAACGACCGGCACACCCAGTTTTTGAAAACACTTCTCGAGCCGCGTTTCCTGCTTCTTACTATCCTTGAAATGCTGCTCCACGCACTTTCGAAGCTCCGGGTGCGTGATTCGTTTCATGAGCTTCGGAAACGCCTGTAGCACCTGCCGCTCGGCACCCAGCAGATCCTGAAGCTCCATCACCAATAGATCCTGCAAAGAATTTAGTTTCATACACCCACTCCTACGAAAAGCGCGCGGGGCTCGGGGCTAACTTTTTAAACCGCCCGCAGGGGCCCACCCAAAAACGCCGGCCTGCACCACGCAACCCCAGGTTACACGCCCAGCGGCAACCCTTGATAAAGTCCTCCCTGCCGTAGCATGGACCAAATTACTAACCCAGGGAGCAAATACCAGAGGCCTCTTTTATTGAAACCCTCCGCAGCTCCCCCTCCGGTAGCGCGCGACGGAATGCGCGCATGACAAGCGTGGACCTTTACACGGATCTGCCAAGTGTCAGCTTTCAAACGGCGCAGCCAAGGCGTGGGGGGGCTGGCGCGTCCGGCAGGACTCGAACCTGCGACCATCGGATTAGAAATCTGATGCTCTATCCAGCTGAGCTACGGACGC
>JBILKY010000215.1:0-6561 GCA_044376395.1 Chthoniobacteraceae bacterium
TGGTCGAGGAAATCCTACTCGATCTTGGCCACCACCGCGTGGCTTTGTCTTACGGAAAATACCGCGCCAAGCGCGCCGCTCTACGCGAACTCACCCACCAGCAATCCTACACTGGTGAAACCGAGCAGCTGGAATTGGCCACGCGAGAACAACTCAACGACATCCGCGCGCGCGTGTCTTTTTCACTTATCGGCCTCAAGCTCAACATTCCCGACAGCGAACTGGTGAGCCGACTCCTGCGCTCAACTTCCATGTCGCTCACCGAGGATGAGCGGCGAGAAACCATCATTCTCAACGCGAAAAGCCTCCTTGAGCTCGACGCCGACTCACGCTTTGTAGCGGGACGCATTCTGCTGACATACATCTACGAAGAAACCCTGCAATGGCGCATTTCCGACGGCCCGCAGGCGCTGAAAGAAGCCCACAGACGCGCTTTCATGGCCTACGTTCCGCGGGCAGTTGAACTCCGCCGGCTCGATCCACGGATGGCTGAAATGGACCTCCGCCGACTCAGCGACGCACTCGACCCATTCGCTGACCTGCAGTTTGACTTCCTCGGGATCCAGACGCTTTACGATCGCTACCTCATTCACACCCGCGACGCGAACAACAAAAAGGTGCGGATGGAGGCGCCGCAAATTTTCTGGATGCGGGTCGCGATGGGACTCTCTCTCCAAGAAGCCGACAAGGAGGCGAGCGCTATCAACTTCTACACGCTGTATAAGACGCGAAGGGCGTGTTCCTCGACTCCGACGCTCTTTAATTCCGGCACTCTCAAGTCGCAGCTATCAAGCTGCTACCTCCTCTACTGCGGAGACTCCATCGAGGACATCACGGAAACGTGGAATCGTTTCGCGCACCTTTCGAAATGGGCAGGCGGTCTGGGTTGCTCCTGGACGGCTGTGCGAGGAACGGGCGCGCACATCCACGGCACCAACGGCGAGTCCAGCGGAGTCGTCCCCTTCCTGAAGGTTTCCAACGACATCGCCATCGCGGTGAACCAAGGCGGAAAGCGCCCCGGCGCCCTATGCAGCTATCTGGAATTGTGGCACATGGACATCGAGGACTTCCTCGACCTCCGGAAGGAGACCGGCGACGACCGCCGCCGCACCCACAACATGAACACCGCCCAGTGGATTCCGGACTTGTTCATGAAGCGCCTCAAGGACATCTCCGACGGGCGCCTCCCAAAGGACGCAACCTGGAGCCTGTTCCGCACGAATGAAGTGAAGGATCTCCCCGAGTTGCACGGTGCCGCGTTTGAGATGCGCTACCTAGAATACGAACGCCTCGCCGAGGAGGGTAAGATTTTCTGCCGAAAAATCCGGGTTCTTCAACTCTGGAAGCGCATGCTCGAAACGCTTTTTGAAACAGGCCACCCGTGGCTGACTTTCAAGGACCCGTGCAATGTTCGCTCGCCCCAGGATCACGTGGGCGTCATTCACAATTCCAATCTTTGCACGGAAATCACTCTCAACACCTCTAGCGATGAGGTTGCAGTTTGCAATCTCGCGTCGGTAAACATCGCGGAGCATCTCACTGCGGATCATGCACTGGATCACTCGAAGCTCCGCAACACAGTCGAGATGTTAATGCGCATGCTGGACAACGTGATTGATTTGAATTTCTATCCCGTTCCAGCCGCCGAGACAGCCAACATGCGCCACCGCCCCGTCGGCCTCGGCGTCATGGGCCTTCAGGATGCGCTGTACCTCAAACGCATTCCTTTCGACACTCTCGAAGCGGTTGATTTCAACGATGAAGTCATGGAGGCGATCGCGTTTTACGCGTACAACGCCTCGTCAAACCTTGCGGCCGAGCGCGGTGCCTACCAGACCTACAAGGGATCCAAGTGGGACCGCGGCCTCCTCCCTCTGGACACACTCGAACTCCTCGAACAGGAACGCGGCGTCCCTGTACTCACCGACCGCAAACAGCGATTGCCGTGGGAAGAGTTGCGGCTCACCATCAAGAAGAACGGGATGCGCAATTCCAACTGCCTTGCCATCGCGCCCACTGCGACGATCTCGAACATCTTGGGCTGCACGCCCTGCATCGAGCCGAGCTACAAACACATCCACACGAAATCCAACCTATCCGGCGAATTCGTGAGGACAAACGACATCCTGATCCGCGACCTGCAAGGCCTTGGCCTGTGGGACGACGAAATGCTGGCGGAACTCAAGTACTTTGATGGCTCAGTCCAGTTGATTGACAGAGTTCCCGACGAATTCAAGCGCCTGTACAAAACGGCATTCGAGATCGAGCCGACTTGGATTCTTCAGTGCGCAGCAGTGCGCCAAAAATGGATCGATCAGGCGCAAAGCACAAACCTGTGGCTCGCAGAGCCTGACGCACGCGCGGCAAGCTTCATGTACCGTGAGGCGTGGGAACGCGGTCTCAAGACCACCTACTACCTACGCACTCTGAACAAGAGCACACTGGATAGTGCCAGTCGCGACAAGCGCCCAGCCAAAGAGGTTGATCCCGAAAAAGCAGCCGCTTGCTCATTGGAAGCGATGCGTACCGGCGGCACTTGCGAATCCTGCCAGTAGAACTCAGCAAATCAGCCCAGCGCCATAAAACAACGCAGGGTACCTCTGCATAGATTCAAGAAAGCGGGCAGCGCCAATACGCTGCCCGCTTTTTTATTCCCTCACGTCGCCTTGAGCAAAAACCTGATAACTTGCGACGAAAAACTGGACTCGGCCGCGTTTGAAGCGTGCGATTCTCTGGCATGAAGGAGAAAAAGCAGCTCTGACTCGATAGCTGAGCGCGGCTTAAATACAAAAAATGGCAGCAGCATTGCAATCAAGCCGCCACGCTTTCTGGCATCCTTTTCCAATCAAGCCGTGCCTCGCGCGGCGCGGACAAAATCATCCCTTCCCATGTTAGATTTTCTCTCCAGCCAACTTCCCGGTCTCTGTGGCAGCAGTCACCTCAAGAGGCGCGAATTTCTGCAGGTAGGCTCCCTGTCGGCGATCGGCCTGTCGCTTCCCCAGTACCTCGCAGCGAAACAGGCTGGAGCGGTCAAACCGGGAAACGATGAGAAGGCTTGCATCCTTCTTTTCAATCTCGGCGGGCCGAGCCACGTCGATTTGTGGGACATGAAGCCAGATGCCGCGAGCGAGGTTCGCGGCCCCTTCAAACCGATACGCACGAAATCCCCGGATATCGACATCTCCGAAGTGCTACCTCTTCACGCTAAAATCGCGGATGAATTTTCACTGGTTCGCTCCTGCCACCACGACGGCGCGGCAGTGCATGACGCGGGCTGGCAGATCATGCAGACGGGCCGCCGGTTCACCGGCGGTGTGCAAACGCCGCACGCAGGTTCGGTCGTGAGTCATCTGATGGGACGCAAAACCGATCTGCCTCCGTTTGTCGTACTCCCCGAGTTGATGGGACGCGGGGGAGGCAATCTCCCAAACGGGCAATCCGGAGGCTTTCTTGGCAAAGCGCACGATCCTTTCGCTTTGATGGCTGATCCCTCGAAGCCAAACTTCAAGGTGCCTGACCTGCTCCCACCGGACCAAATCGCGGCACTCCGCATGGAAAGACGGCAGCGCATGCGTGAACTCGTTGATCAAACCGTCAAAAGCTTCGAGGCAAGCGAGGATGCGCGATTGATGGACGAAAACTTTCATTCCGCATTCCGGCTTATGACGAGCGAACAGGCGAGGGCTGCGTTTGATTTGCAGCAGGAGCCCCAATCGGTCAGGGAGCGATATGGCATGAACCGCTTCGGGCAATCGTGCCTTCTTGCTCGACGCCTCGTGGAAAACGGGGTGCGCTTCGTGACGGTCAACACCTTCCTGACCGTGTTTGGAGAAACCACATGGGATATTCACGGCTCAAAGCCGTTCACTTCCATCGATGGAATGAAGAACGTAGTGTGCCCGCTCTACGATCAAGCGTACTCCGCATTGATCGAGGATCTCAAGCAACGCGGGCTTCTCGCCAACACGATGGTGGCCGCGTTGAGCGAGTTTGGGCGGACACCAAAGGTAAACCCCGCGGGAGGACGCGACCACTGGCCTCAATGCTTCACCGTTTCCTTCGCAGGGGGCGGCGTAAAGGGCGGACGTGTGATCGGTAAAAGCGACCCAATCGGCGGGTTTCCAGCAGAGCGCCCTGTGGTGCCCGGTGAACTGGTCGCGACGATTTTCCACAGCCTTGGCCTGGATCACGAAGGCCATCTGCCTGGGCCCGCTGGCAGACCGTTTCCGTTGGTGGACTTCGGATGCCATCCTATCCGTGAACTGTTCGCCTAGCGCAGAGTCGTCCACCCACTAGGAAATCTGCAGAAATGAGACCCCTTCTACCCCGCATCGCCCCCCTGCTCTTAGCCGCTTTCATTCCGGCGTCTGCGCCTGCTGCAGAAACTGCGGCTCGACTGCAGGTGTATCCTCAATCGGTCTCCTTGAGAGGCAGCAACCAGAGACAATTGTTACTGAGCGTCGTCGAGGGAGACGCAAAAGCGCTCAAACTCGCCGACAATCTCCGGTTTGAATCCGCGGATCCAGCCGTGGTGGAAGTTTCCATTTCAGGGGAGCTCACCCCGAAAGGGAACGGCTCAACTCAAATCCTCGTTCTTTCAGCCGACCAAGCCGCGCGGGTCAAAGTCGACGTCACTGACTACGAAAAAAATCCTGAATTAAGTTTCACGCGCCACGTGCTTCCCGCGCTGACCAAGGCGAACTGCAACTCCGGCGGCTGCCACGGCGCTCTCGCAGGCAAAGGTGGATTCAGGCTCAGCCTCGCTGGATACGATCCTGCGGCCGATCATCTGGCCATTACGCGCGATGCCGGCGGACGCCGCGTGGAACCCAGCGACCCGCTCAGAAGCCTGCTCCTCACCAAACCGACAGTGGCATCGCCGCACAAAGGCGGACGTCGCTTAGACACGCGCTCTGCGGATTATCGATTGCTCGCCGAATGGATTGCAGACGGCACTCCTTCTCCAAAAGCTGAAGAAGCGCCCATTTCGAAGCTGGAAATCCTGCCTCAGAACTGGCGGTTAGAGAAGGGTGCAACCGCCCGCCTGATGGTTCTTGCCCACTACCAAGATGGCACTGTTGAGGATGTGACGCGCTGGACCAAGTTTGCATCAAGCGACGAGACCGTGGCAAAGGTGACTGACCCCAACGGCGGGATCGAAGTGGTGGGCGCTGGAGAAGGCGCGATCAGTGCTTGGTTCTCGAGCAGGATCGTGATGTCGCGAATCACATCGCCCTACCCCAACGCAACGCCAACTCGGATTGAATCTGCGAAACAAAGCGGTCCCGAAAATCGAATCGATGCATCAATCAACGAGCAGCTTCGCGTCCTCAATCTTCCCAGCTCACCCACCGCCGATGACTCCTCTTTTGTACGACGTGCGTTCTTGGATGCAATCGGCGTACTCCCCACCCCAAAACAAACAGCATCGTTTCTGAACGAACACTCACCCCAGAAACGCTCAGCCCTCATCGATACGCTGCTTGAGCGCCCAGAGTTCACAGACCGTTGGGCTAGCTACTGGGCTGACGTCTTCCTCGTGAGCGGACGCCAACTTCGCCCCGAGCCGATGAAGTCGTACTTTCTTTGGCTGCGCGAAGAGGTCCGCGCCAACACCCCATGGGACGAACTTGCGCGGAAAATTGTAACAGCGCGCGGAGATAGCATTGAGAATGGAGCGACGAATTTCTTCGCGGTCCATCAGGATCCCGAAAGCATGGCGGAGAACGTCAGTCAGGCATTCATGGGACTCTCGATCGCCTGCGCCAAATGCCACAACCATCCGTTGGAGAAATGGACCAACAACCAGTACTACGCCTTTGCAAACCTGTTTGCACGGGTCCGCGCCAAGGGCTGGGGCGGCGATGCGCGTAACGGTGACGGAAAGCGCACCCTCTACACCGTATCAACCGGCGAGCTTCTCCAACCAAAAACAGGACGTCACCAGCCCGCAGCCCCGCTCGACGGCGCTCCGATCCCTGACGAAAGCCAACGCGACCGCCGCGAACATCTCGCAGAGTGGCTGACTTCACCAGAAAACCCGTATTTCACACGGTCCATCGTAAACCGTGTGTGGTCTGCATTCTTCGGCGTGGGGATCATCAACCCCATCGACGACCTCCGGCTTTCCAACCCAGCTTCGAACGAGGCACTGATGAACTGCCTCACTGAATACCTCATCGAAAACCGCTACAACTTAAAGTCCCTGATGCGGCTAATCATGAATAGCGAGGCGTACCAGCGCTCCAGCGAGGCGCTCCCTGGGAACCGTGATGAAACACGGTACTTTTCCCACTACTACCCGCGCAGGCTGACAGCGGAAATCCTCAGCGACGCAATCAGCGCCGTGACCGGAGTTCCCGAGCAATTTGATTCGATAGCGATGCAGGATGGGTCGAGCGAGAAAACGTCTCTTTATCCAAAAGGATTCCGCGCTCTTCAGGTCTACGATGCGGCGGTGAAGTCCTACTTTCTCAAAACCTTCGGCCGCAATCAGAGGGAGATCACCTGCGACTGCGAGCGCTCCAACCAACCCAGCATGGTGCAGGCGCTCCACTTATC
>JBILKY010000216.1:0-6502 GCA_044376395.1 Chthoniobacteraceae bacterium
ACGAGCTCCTTGCCGGTGCCGCTCTCTCCTTGAATCAGCACCGTTGCGCGCGTCGGCGCCACTTGCTTGATCGTTTCATAAACCTCCTGCATCACCTGCGACTCGCCGATCAACCTCTCCAGTCCATACCGTTTCTCGACCTGCTTCTTGAGCTCGACCACCTCCGCCTCCACCTTGACCGAACGGAGGGCGCGGTGCAGCAGGATTTCCAAACGATCGATGTTCACCGGCTTCGTGACAAAGTCGTACGCGCCCCGCCGCATCGCCTCAACCGCCGCATCAACCGAACCGTACGCCGTCATCATCACCACGACCGGCGGATGCGCCCGGGCAAGCACCTTGTCAATGAGCTGCATCCCGTCCTCCCCGCCCAGCCGCAAGTCGGTGAGCACCAAGTCGACGTTCTCCCGCTCAAGCACGCCCATCGCGCCCGCGATGTCGCTGGCGACGTACACGTCAAATGAATCGTCCAGCGAAGAGCGCAACCCTTCGCGGGTATGCTTCTCATCATCAACAATCAACAGCGTGGGATTCATGTAAACTGCAGGTCGAGTTCTGCGCCATTTTGGCACATACAGCCGCCCGCGGCCACTTTTTCCTGCCGCCTCAGGACGCGATCGCCTTAAACGGTTCGCCCTCGTTGAGCGTCGGCCGCTCCGGGCGCCCCTTGTACTTGTACACCAAATCCATGTTCCCAAGCCCGAGCAGCCAGAGAATGGTGGCGTGCAGGTCGTGCACATGCAGCGGCGTGTCCACCGCGCGCAACCCGAGTTCGTCCGTCGACCCAATGCATTGGCCACCCTTCACTCCGCCGCCCGCCATCCACATGGTGAATCCGGTCGGATTATGATCGCGGCCATCGCCCTTTTCGCTCATCGGAGTCCGTCCGAATTCGCCACCCCAAACCACGAGCGTGTCGTCGAGAAGACCGCGCACCTTCAAATCGCGAAGCAGCGCGCCGACGGGACGATCCATGCTATAGCACAAATCGGTGTGGTTTTTTTCAATGCCCTTGTGCGCATCCCATTTGCTGCCGGCTCCGTTGTAAATCTGCACAAACCGCACACCGCGCTCCACCATTCGACGCGCGAGCAGACATAGCCTTCCCATGGTCTCAGTTTCCTTGTGATCGATCCCGTACATGCGCTGCACCGTTTCACTCTCGCTCTTGAGATCCACTGCAGATGGCGCCTGGGCCTGCATTCTGAACGCCATCTCATAGCTGTTGAGCCGGGCCGCGAGTTCCGTCTGATCATCGTACTTCGCGGCGAATCCGGCGTTGAGTCCGCGGATGAAATCCAGCTTGCTACGCTGCTGGCGCTCTGAAATTCCAGCTGGAGTGTTGAGGTTCGGAATCGGCTCGCTGCCGCCCTGAATGCGGACCCCCTGATAAACAGCAGGCATGAAACCTGCGCTCCAGTTTCTCGGCCCGTTTACCACGGAAGCCTGATTATCCTGCATCACCACAAAGGCCGGCATGTCGTTGTTCTCCGATCCCAGCCCGTAACTCACCCACGATCCCAAGGACGGCCTGCCGCCGAGGATCGAGCCCGTGTTCATCTGGCACACACCCGCGGAATGATTGATCCCATCCGCGCGGCAAGAACGGATCACCGCCAAGTCGTCCGCATGTCGCGCAATGTGCGGAAGCCAGTCCGAAACCCACAGCCCCGACTGGCCATGCTGCTTCCATTTGCGCTTCGATCCGAGCAGGGGTGACCGCGATTCGCCCATCGCCGTGATCACGGATCCAAAACTCTCCGGCAAAGGCTGCCCCGCGAGCTTGTTCAAGAGCGGCTTCGGATCGAAGGTGTCCATGTGGGACGGCCCGCCTTCCATGAACAGAAAAATCACGTTCTTCGCGCGCGGTAGAAAATGCCCCGGGCGCGCGACGAGAGGTGAGGGCGCCGAGACAAGCGATGCCGCTGCGTCCCTGCGTAGCATACTTTCGAGCGCGACGCCGCCGAGGCCGAGGCCGGAGCGAAAAAGAAAGTCACGCCTAGAGAGGCTGGGCTCGTATCGGTGGCAGCGCGGATCCATCATTCGGTGTAAAGAAATTCAGAGGCGTTTAATAGCGCCTGACAGAAGGCGGCGAGCGCAGACTTTTCAGCACTGCTCGCGGGCGGCGGGGAGTTGTCGGCGCCGCTGCTGCGCTGCGCGACAGCAACTGCGCGCGACGAAGCCCCTTTTAGAATCGGCATTACGAGATGGCGCCCGGCGGGGCCGGAATCGAGCAGCGCGCCGGGCCTCGGCTCAAAACGCCAGTAACCCACAGTCGACTCGTTCACGTCCTCGCGCTGGATCAACAGCCTGTCAGAGGAGAGCGGCATCCGCGAAAGCCGCACGTCGTCGATCGCGCCGTCAAACAACCCCCCGCCCGACACGCCGCGCCCGCCGATTGTGAAAGGTTGCTTTGCCGGCGGCAAATGAGCGAGCCCGAGCGGAACCGTGTCATGGAGCAAAGGTTCATCGTCGTTCGAGATGTCTTTCATGGTGAACTCCACAAAACCCGGCCTGCCCGGCTCCGCAAGCCTGACTGAAGCAGCCACGTAGTAGGGCCTGTTCATTTGAAGCTTCAGATTCGAAAACACTGCAAACTCCGAGAGCGCCCCATCCTCTTTCGGGCCATATCCGTGGAACGCCAACACCATTGGCGTGCGCCGCGAGCGCATTCCCGTAATACCGAAACTCCAGCCCGCGTCCGCGGGTTTGCCCGTCCACTGCGCCGCGATGACTCGTAGTGTTGCCGCCTCGCTCACCGTCTTCGGAAGAATGAACGCCTCGATTGTTAATCCTTTGGAAAACTCTAATTCCGCAAGTCCCGCCGCAAACAACGGCCCCTCCTCAGCGTTCACATGCGTGGCTTGACCGTCGCGGAATGGAATTTTGTCCGCGGAAAACTGTGTGATAGAAGCCTGCTCCAATCCACCGAGCCCGTCGTCGCCCTCCCGCGCGCTCGCGCCCGCCAAACCAAGCGCCGAGCTCGGAAGCGGCTGCAGACCCTGCTGCGCCAAAATAAAATCCGCAGCAGCTTTTTCTTCCCTAGGGGACGGACTGCGGCCGAATGCGAGCCGGTAAGATGTCCGCACCAGTTCAACCACATTTTTTGATGCCGGTGTTTCACGAAAAACGCGATCTGCGAAAGCGCGCCCCCGCGCTAGTACAAACGGCCCGTTCACCATCATCAGAGACTGCACCGGCGTGGTAGTCACATCACGCGACGATGCGCTCGAAAACCAGTAAGGCGCATCGAAAGCATCGAGAACAACATCGCGCGTGTTCCGCATGACCCGCGTGTAGATGCTTCGTCTTGCGTCAGTCGCTGTACCCCCCGGACCACCCACCGCGTTCCCCGAAAGCTTCAATTCGCCCGAGACCGCAAGCATTGCGTCGCGAATTTGCTCCGCCTCCAAACGCTGAGGCATGGCGCGCCATACCAGCCTGTTCAATGGATCCTTCAACAAACCCGCAGACGGATCCGGGTGCCGGCACGAGCGCTTGTACGCACTGCTCGTCAGAATCAACCGATGCAGCTTACGGAAATCCCAGCCCTCCTGCACGAACCAGCCGGAAAGCCAGTCGAGCAATTCAGGGTGCGAGGGCGGTTCACCGAGTTTTCCAAAATCACTCGGGAACGCCGCGAGCCCGCTGTGAAAATGCATCTGCCAAACACGGTTCACAATCACCCGCGAAGTGAGTGGGTTCTCGGGGGCCGTCAGCCAGCGCGCTAACGCCGAGCGGCGACCGGTAGTCTCCATGCCCTCGGGCGCCGAAAAAGCCGCTTTTGGTGCCGGAACCTCACTGGCAAGCACCGACAAAAAAGCAGGCTCCACCTCGATCCCCTTTTTGGGGATTCTAGCCATCGGCGCCAAGCGCCCAACATCGCTCACGGACAGAATGTCTGGAAGATTCGCGGGCTTTTTGCGCGCGAGCGCTTCGAGTCGCTTCCTGAGGTCGCTGAGCTTCTCGCTCGCCTCCCCTTTGATCTCGCGATCCAGACGGTTCCAGTCGTAAAAAACCTGCTGATACGCGAGCGAGGCGACCTGGTGCTCATAAGGCGTGCGCTCCGTCACGGGCTTTTCAATCATCTCACGCACATCATCTGGAAAACGCTTGATTGCGGCCACTCTGGCTTTCTCCCGAAACGGCGCTTCGATCGCGGAGATCTGGCCGAGGATCGGCGCAGCCGCTGTTTCCCATTCCGCGAGTGCAGCTGCATAAGCCTGCCTCTCAGCCTGCGTCGCGGCGGGCTGATCCTGCCTTGGAAGAAGCCCAGCGAAGAAAGACTGCAAAGCGTAGTAGTCACGCTGCAAAATCGGATCAAACTTGTGGTCGTGGCAGCGGGCGCACTGCATTCCGAGACCTAAAAATACATCGCCAGTCGTGTCCGTGATGTCGTTCAGGATTGTCTCCCACTGACCGCGCGCGTCGCGATTGTTATATTCATAAATCCAGTGCCTCAAATACCCTGTTGCCGTCAGGGCGTCTGGATCGTCCGGAAACAATTCGTCCCCCGCGAGCTGCTCTTCAACGAAGCGACTGTAGGGTTTCCCCGTGTTGAACGCGCGGATCACATAATCCCTGTAACGCCACGCCGTGGGCCGATAATCATCCACTCGGTACCCGTCGCTGTCGGCGTAACGCACAAGATCCAACCACAAACGCGCCATCCGCTCCCCGTAGCGCGGACTTTCCAACAACCGGTTCACAAGATTTGCGTAGGCGTCCGGGCTTGAATCCCGAAAAAAAGCGGCGACCTCCTCCGTCGAAGGAGGCAGCCCGGTGAGATCAAAGCTCAACCGCTTGATCAATGCCTGCCGGTCGGCTTCAGGTGCGGGGATCAACCCCTCCTGAACGAGCCGCGCATCAATAAACCTATCCACAGGATTCGAGGACGCACCACCTACCGCCAGCGGCGGAGGCGCCGGTTTGGAAATCGGCTGGAACGCCCACCACTTCCGGTCCTCCTCTGTGATCTTGCCCGGCGGCCGCGCGGCTTTTTTTGTCGAAGCCAACCGACTCGAATCAGATTGGATCCACTCGGTGAGAAGCTGGATTTGGGCCTCGGACACCCGCGCACCCTTGGGCGGCATTTGCTTTTCCGGATCGCTGGAAAGCACTCTCTCAAGGACCAAACTTTTCGACGGATCGCCTGCAATCACCGCAGGCCCAGATTCGCCGCCCTCCATGAGAGCCGCGTGGGAATCGAGTAAAAGCCCGCCCTTGCTCTTGCCCGCAGCGTGGCTATGGCACTTGAAACAATGTTCCTCCAACACCGCGCGCGCCTGCTCAAATCCAGCTTTCAATCCGGCTTTTCCGGAATCAGACGCATCGGCCGCAATGGCTGTTTGCAAGGGTATCCCGAGAATCAAATCCACCATCATCACCCAAAACACCACCGCAACATGGTTGCGCCAGACATCACGAGTCGGGATGTGAAAGTGAAGGGGCGGATTCACGTGACAAAGGTGGTGGGCGGAAACCCAATATTAAACACCGAATCCTCACCGCTCCAAAGCGTTTTCTCCCCTTTGAATCGGCCGCGCTTCATCCCAAGAAAACCGCGCCGTGCCCGCCCGCGCTACAATCCGATCCGAGCCTGGCGAACCGCCTCGTAAAGGACAATGCCCACGGATGTCGCCAAGTTCAGGCTCCGCGTCTCGGGCTGCATTGGAATCGTCAGACATGCGTCGGCATTTTTTCCCAAAAGATCCTCGGGCAGCCCCTTGGTTTCACGACCAAAAACAAGATAGTCCCCGTCCTCGAAAGACGCGCTCCAGTACGGGCGCTCTGTCTTCGTAGTGAGAAAAAACAAACGCGCATCCACGGGCGTCGCCGCGCAAAACGCCTGCCAGCTCGGCCACCGCCTCACATCCACCAAGTGCCAGTAATCCAGTCCCGCGCGCTTGAGCAACCGGTCGTCCAACGAAAAACCCAGCGGCTCCACCAAGTGCAATACTGCGCCTGTTGCAAGGCACAGACGCCCGACATTCCCCGTATTTGGCGGGATCTCCGGTTCAACTAACACCACATGAAACATGCGTACTTTGTCGCAAAGACAAGGCGCAACGCCAACAACCCTTTGAAGATGGCCCGCATTTTGCTAAGCTTTTATTTCGTGAGTTCTGACACCCCAGCACGCCACGACCCGGTTGAATGGAATCCCGTCCCCGTTTGCATCGCAAGCGGAGTTGCGGGCATCTTCGTTTCCATTGTTTCACATGCGGTATTTGGACTCTCGGCGCATCCCGGGGATCGCGTAGTCGGAATCCTCGCCACCCTTCTAGCGGCGCTCCCGGAGGCCGCCGCCACAAGCCCGCTGGTTTTCGCCGCAGCCTGGTCCGCCGCAGCAATCCCATGCATGCGCTGGAGGACGCTGATGCTCGCGGGATTCATGATCCAAATTCCACTCACACACCAAGCAGCGGGTGTACTCGGAAAACAGTTCTCACCAACTCTTCTTGCTCTCTCGATTGGATTCGCGGGTGCGCTACCCGAAATC
>JBILKY010000466.1:0-6485 GCA_044376395.1 Chthoniobacteraceae bacterium
AGCACGGTGTTGAGCGTGGCCGGCGGGGCGACGCTGAATGCGCAGAGCGGTTCGGTGATTCCGACGAGCGCCGCTGTGACGGCAAACGGACTCCTGAATTTGCTGAATTCGGCGGTGACCCTGCAGACGCTGCTTGGCAACGGAACGGTGGCCTTGAATACGACCGACCTGACTCTCAGCAACGGGACGTTTGGCGGCGGGATCAACGGGACAGGAACGCTGGTGAAGACGAGCGGCGGCCTGCTGACTTTGAGCGGGTCGAATGCGTACACGGGTTCGACCAGCGTGAACGCGGGAACGCTGACCTTGAGCGGGACGCTGGCGAGCACGGCGTTGACGGTGGCGAACGGCGCGACGTTGAACGCGCAGAGCGGTTCGGTGCTGCCGGTGGCCACGGTGCTGACGGCCGACGGGTTGGTGAATCTGGCGAACGCGGCGGTGACGCTGGAAACGCTCTTGGGCGCGGGCGTGGTGGATTTGAATACGACGGCGCTGACGTTGAGCAACGGCACGTTCAGCGGCGCGATCAACGGCACGGGCAGCCTGGTGAAGACGAGCGGCGGGCTGCTGACCTTGAGCGGATCGAGTGCGTACAGCGGAGCGACGAGCGTGAACGGGGGAACGCTGAGCTTGAGCGGGACGCTGGCGAGCACGGCGGTGAGTGTGGCCAACGGCGCAACGTTGAACGCGCAGAGCGGCTCGGCCCTCGCGGCGACGACGACGCTGACGGCGGACGGGTTGGTGAATCTCTTCAATGCTGGAGTCACACTTGAGACGCTGTTAGGAGCCGGAGTGGTGACGCTGGACACGACAGCGCTGACGTTGAGCAACGGGACCTTCAGCGGCGCGCTCAACGGGACGGGCAGCCTGGTGAAGACGAGCGGCGGCCTGCTGAGCTTGAGCGGATCGAACGCGTACAGCGGAGCGACGAGCGTGAACGCTGGAACGCTGACCTTGAGCGGGACGCTGGCGAGCACGGCGTTGACGGTGGCGAACGGTGCGACGCTGAATGCGCAGAGCGGTTCGGTGCTGCCGGTGGCCACGGTGCTGACAGCCGACGGGTTGGTGAATCTGGCGAATGCGGCGGTGACGCTCGAGACGCTCTTGGGCGCGGGCGTGGTGGACTTGAACGCAACCGCGCTGACGCTCAGCAACGGGACGTTCAGCGGCGCGATCAACGGGACGGGCAGCCTGGTGAAGACGAGCGGCGGGTTGCTCACCTTGAGCGGCTCGAGCGCCTACACCGGCGCGACTGACGTGAACGTGGGAACGCTGACTTTGAGCGGGACGCTTGCGAGCACGGCGTTGACGGTGGCGAATGGAGCGACTTTGAACGCTCAGAGCGGTTCGGCGTTGGCCGCGACAACGACGCTGACGGCCGAAGGGTTGGTGAACTTGTTCAATTCAGGGGTGACGCTGGAAACGCTCCTCGGCGCGGGTGTGGTGACGCTGGATACCACGGCGCTGACGCTCAGCAACGGCACCTTCAGCGGAGCGATCAATGGCTCGGGCAGCCTTGTGAAGACCGGCGGCGGCCTGTTGACCTTGAGCGGATCGAATGCGTACAGCGGCGCGACGAGTGTGAACGCGGGAACGCTGACCTTGAGCGGGACGCTGGCGAGCACGGCGTTGACGGTGGCCAACGGCGCGACGATGAACGCGCAGAGCGGCTCGGTGCTGCCGGTGGCCACTGTGCTCACAGCCGACGGGTTGGTGAATCTGGCGAGCGCGACGGTGACGTTGGAAACACTCTTGGGCGCGGGCGTGGTGACGCTGGACACGACGGCGCTGACGCTGAGCAACGGCACCTTTAGCGGCGCCATCAACGGAACGGGCAGTCTGGTGAAGACGAGCGGCGGGTTGCTGAGCTTGAGCGGCTCCAACGCGTACAGCGGCGCGACGAGTGTGAACGCGGGAACGCTGACGCTGAGCGGAACACTGGCAAGCACGGCGGTGAGTGTGGCCAACGGCGCGACGTTGAACGCGCAGAGCGGCTCGGCCCTCGCTGCGGCGACGACGCTGACAGCGGACGGGTTGGTGAACCTCTTCAACGCGGGAGTGACGCTTGAAACGCTCTTGGGTGCCGGGGTGGTGACGCTGGACACAACGGCGCTGACGCTCAGCAACGGAACGTTCAGTGGTGCGATTAACGGGACGGGCAGTCTGGTGAAGACGAGCGGCGGCTTGCTCACGTTGAGCGGATCGAACGCCTACAGCGGCGCGACCGACGTGAACGCGGGGACGTTGACCTTGAGCGGCACGCTGGCGAGCACGGCGTTGACGGTGGCGAACGGTGCGACATTGAACGCGCAAAGCGGTTCGGTGCTGCCAGTGGCCACGGTGCTGACGGCTGATGGGTTGGTGAATCTGGCGAACGCCGCGGTGACTCTGCAGACGCTATTGGGTGCGGGCGTGGTGGACTTGGACACGACGGCCTTGACGCTCAGCAACGGGACCTTCAGCGGCGCGATCAACGGCACGGGCAGCCTGGTGAAAACAAGCGGCGGGCTGCTGAGCTTGAGCGGTTCCAACGCTTATAGCGGTGCGACAAGCGTGAACGCGGGAACGCTGACCTTGAGCGGGACGCTCGCAAGCACGGCGGTGAGTGTGGCCAACGGAGCGGTGTTGAACGCGCAGAGCGGCTCGGTGTTGCCTGTGGCCACGGTGCTGACAGCCGACGGGTTGGTGAACCTCTTCAACGCGGGAGTGACGCTGGAAACGCTCTTGGGCGCCGGGGTGGTGACGCTGGACACGACGGCGCTGACGTTGAGCAACGGGACCTTCAGCGGCGCGCTCAACGGGACTGGCAGCCTGGTGAAGACGAGCAGCGGGCTGCTGACGTTGAGCGGATCGAATGCGTACAGCGGAGCGACGAGCGTGAACGCGGGAACGCTGACCTTGAGCGGGACGCTGGCGAGCACGGCGGTGAGTGTGGCCAACGGCGCGACGTTGAACGCGCAGAGCGGCTCGGCCCTCGCTGCGACGACGACGCTGACGGCGGACGGGTTGGTGAACCTCTTCAACGCGGGTGTGACGCTTGAGACGCTGTTGGGCGCCGGGGTTGTGACGCTGGACACGACGGCGCTGACGCTCAGCAACGGGACCTTCAGCGGCGCGATCAACGGCACGGGCAGCCTGGTGAAGACGAGCGGCGGCCTGCTGAGCTTGAGCGGATCGAACGCGTACAGCGGCGCGACGAGCGTGAACGCGGGAACGCTGACCTTGAGCGGGACGCTGGCGAGCACGGCGTTGACGGTGGCGAACGGCGCGACGTTGAATGCGCAGAGCGGCTCGGCCCTCGCTGCGACGACGACGCTGACGGCGGACGGGTTGGTGAACCTCTTCAACGCGGGAGTGACGCTTGAGACGCTGTTAGGCGCCGGGGTGGTGACGCTGGACACGACGGCGCTGACGCTCAGCAACGGGACGTTCAGTGGTGCGATCAACGGGACGGGCAGTCTGGTGAAGACGAGCGCCGGGTTGCTGACCTTGAGCGGATCGAATGCGTACAGCGGCGCGACGAGTGTGAACGCGGGAACGCTGACCTTGAGCGGGACGCTGGCGAGCACGGCGTTGACGGTGGCCAACGGCGCGACATTGAACGCGCAGAGCGGTTCGGTGCTGCCGGTGGCCACGGTGCTGACAGCCGACGGGTTGGTGAATCTGGCGAATGCGGCGGTGACGCTGGAAACGCTCTTGGGCGCGGGCGTGGTGGATTTGAACACAACGGCGCTGACGCTCAGCAACGGGACGTTCAGCGGAGCGATCAACGGGACGGGCAGCCTGGTGAAGGCGAGCGGCGGCCTGCTGAGCTTGAGCGGATCGAACGCCTACAGCGGCGCAACGAGCGTGAATGCGGGAACGCTGACCTTGAGCGGGACGCTGGCGAGCACGGCGGTGAGTGTGGCGAACGGCGCGACGTTGAACGCGCAGAGCGGTTCGGCGCTTGCCGCGACGACGACGCTGACGGCGGACGGGTTGGTGAACCTCTTCAACGCGGGAGTGACGCTGGAGACGCTGTTAGGCGCCGGAGTGGTGACGCTGGATACGACGGCGCTGACGTTGAGCAACGGGACGTTCAGCGGCGCGATCAACGGAACGGGCAGTCTGGTGAAGACGAGCGGCGGACTGCTGAGCTTGAGCGGATCGAACGCCTACAGCGGCGCAACCAGCGTGAACGCGGGAACGCTGACCCTGAGCGGCACGCTTGCGAGCACGGCGTTGACGGTGGCGAATGGCGCGACGCTGAACGCGCAGAGCGGTTCGGTGCTGCCGGTGGCCACGGTGCTGACGGCCAACGGGTTGGTGAATCTGGCGAACGCGACGGTGACACTCGAGACGCTCCTGGGTGCGGGCGTGGTGGACTTGAACACGACGGCGCTGACGCTCAGCAACGGGACCTTCAGCGGCGCGATCAACGGGACGGGCAGCCTGGTGAAGACAAGCGGCGGGTTGCTCACGTTGAGTGGCTCGAGCGCATACACCGGCGCGACCGACGTGAACGCGGGTTCGTTGACCTTGAGCGGCACGCTGGCGAGCACGGCGATCACAGTCGCGGGTGGCGCGGTCCTGAACGCGGCAAGCGGCTCGAGCTTGTCGGCTTCCACGGTGCTGACGGCGGACGGCGTCGCGAATTTCGCGAACGTGGCAGTAAGCATCGGCTCGCTCCTGGGAGCCGGTACGGTGACCTTGAATCCGACCGCGCTTACGGTTGGCAGCGGAAGCTTCATGGGAATCATCAGCGGCAGTGGCAGTCTGGTGAAGAACACGGGCGCTCTGTTGAGCCTCGGCGGGGTAAACACTTTCACCGGAACCACGAGCGTGACTGCCGGCACCCTGACCCTTGAGACCGGCGGGGCGCTTGCGAGCGGAACTTTGGGCGTCTCCAACGGAGCTGTTTTCAATGCGCAGAGCGGCTCGAGCTTGTCGGCTTCGACGGTGTTGACCGCAGACGGCTTGGTGAATTTGTTCGCATCCGGTGTGACAATTGAAACTCTCCTGGGCGGCGGCTCGGTGAACCTGGATACCACGGAGTTGACTGTCAGCAACGGAGCCTTCAGCGGCGCCATCAACGGCACCGGCAGCCTGCTCAAGAGCGGAGCCGGGGAATTGAGCTTGAGCGGGGTCAACACCTACACGGGGAACACCAGTGTGACTGGCGGCATGCTCACATTGAGCGGCACGCTCGCAAGCACCGTGCTGAATGTGGGTCTTGGCGCGGTGTTCAACGGTTCCCTCGGCTCCTCGATCTCCGCGTTGACAGCCTTGCAGGCGGATGGAACTGCGAACTTCGAAAATCCAGCGGTGACTATCCAATCGTTGATGGGCAGCGGTGCGGTGAATCTCAACGGGGCCACTCTCACCGTGAGCGTCGGGACTTTCGCTGGAGCGATCAACGGCGTTGGCAGCCTCATCAAATCCTCGGGCGATCTTCTCACTTTAAGCGGTCTGAGCGGTCTGAGCGGCCCGACAACGGTCAACGCCGGGGAATTGTCGCTCACCTCAACTTCACAGTTGGACAGCCCGGTCATCACGGTTGCAAGCGGCGGGACGCTCACCACCGCGCTCGGTTCGACGCTCATGAGCAATTTGCTGCTGACAGTAAATGGACAGGCGAATTTCGCGAATGCCGCGCTCTCCGCTGGAACGCTCCTTGGATCCGGTGTGATGGGGTTGGATGGAACGGAGTTCACCGTCAATCTCGGCACTTTCAGCGGCGCGATCAACGGCACCGGCAATCTCACCAAGAACACGGGCGGCTTGCTCACGCTGAGCGGGAACAACGGGTACACGGGCACCACCACGATCAACGACGGTTCGCTGATTCTCTCGGGAACTCTCGCAAGCGCCGCGATCACGATCAACGCAGGCACGATGGAAGCACTCAGCGGATCGGCCCTCTCGGGTGCAACGGTGTTGACTCTGGACGGCAGGATGAACATGTACAACCCGACGGTCGGCATCGATTCACTCCTCGGCTCCGGTCTGCTCAATCTGGACACCACGGAATTGACGCTCAACAGCGGGACCTTCTCCGGCGCAATCAACGGGACGGGTGGCTTGGTGAAGGTCTCCGCAGACATCCTCACGCTTAGCGGTGTGAATGGTTACACCGGATCAACGAGGATTGACGACGGCACGTTGTCGTTGAGCGGTGTGCTCGCGAGCACGGCCATCACGGTTGGCACGCTTGGTACTTTCGACGCGCTTAATGGATCCTCTCTGTCCGCCTCCAGCGTACTGACAGCGACTGGGACCGCGAACTTCTTTGGCGCCGCGGTGAGCATCCAAACACTGCTGGGTTCCGGTCTGGTGACGCTCAACCCCACGGCGCTCACGGTCGGCGGCGGGACCTTCAGCGGCATCATCGACGGCACCGGCAGTTTGATCAAGTCCTCGGCTGGAACTCTCACGCTCGCCGGCACGAGCACTTTCACAGGCGGTGTCTCCATGAGCGCCGGACTCCTGCAGGTCGGCAACGATAC
>JBILKY010000217.1:0-6440 GCA_044376395.1 Chthoniobacteraceae bacterium
AGCGAGCCGAACGTTTCTTTGAGCTTCGGAAGATCAATGCGATCCTGGGGCCTCTTCGGTCCGGCCACTGCGGGCACGACCGAGGCGAGGTCGAGTTCCAGTTCGACGCTGTAATCGATTTGCCCCTTGTTTGGCACGCCCCACAAACCCTGTGCGCGGTAGTAGGCCTCGAACGTCTTGCAGTGCTCGTCGGTGCGGCCGGTGTCGCGTAAGTACTGCACGGTCTGTTCATCCACTGGGAAGAAGCCCATGGTGGCGCCGTATTCAGGCGCCATGTTGGCGATGGTGGCGCGATCGACCACGGGCAGGCTCTGTGCGCCCGGACCGAAGAACTCGACGAATTTACCGACCACCTTGGCTTTGCGCAGCATCTGGGTGACCTGCAACACGAGATCAGTCGCGGTGACTCCTTCGGAGAGTGCGCCTGTGAGGTGTACGCCGACCACTTCGGGAGTGAGGAAATACACGGGCTGCCCGAGCATCCCCGCCTCGGCTTCAATGCCGCCGACGCCCCATCCGACGACCCCGAGGCCGTTGATCATGGTGGTGTGGGAGTCCGTACCGACAAGCGTGTCCGGGAAGTAAACGCCGTCTCTCTCGAGAACGCCCTTCGCCAGGTACTCCAGATTCACCTGGTGAACAATGCCGATTCCCGGCGGCACAACACCGAACGTTTTGAACGCCTGCTGGCCCCACTTCAAGAGTTGGTAACGCTCCCGGTTGCGCTTGAATTCAAGGTCGAGGTTCTGTTCGAGTGCGGTGCTGGAGCCGAAGTAATCCACCTGAACCGAGTGGTCCACCACCAAGTCTACCGGCACCAAGGGCTCGATAATCTTGGCGTCGCGCCCCATCCTTGACACGGCCGAACGCATCGCCGCCAGATCCACCAAAAGTGGTACACCCGTGAAATCCTGAAGAACGATCCGCGCGACAACGAACGGGATTTCCACCTGTTTCGGCGCCTTTGCATTCCAGTTGGCGAGCGTGCGCACGTCGTCCGCGAGGACTTTCTTTCCGTCGCAATTGCGGAGAACCGACTCAAGAACGATTCTGATGGAGACCGGCAGGCGCGAGATCGGGCCGATACCTTCCGCTTCCAGTGCGGGGAGCGAGTAGAATTTTGCGGGTTTTCCGGAGCCGGTCTGGAACGAGTGAGGGTGGAAAAGGTCGGTGCTCATGTTGGTGGAGGAACAGCAAAAGCCAAGGGCGGGGGGACTCGCAAGCCTGCGAAGCCGTTCGGGTTTAAAAAACGGGATTTTGAACAAAAAAAGACCCTCCGGGATTGCCGGAGGGTCGGTTGACTGGATGGTTGCTTGAGGGACTGTCCGCTAGCCTAGTTGGGCCAGCGTTGCCTTGATCGCCTCAAAGGTTGGAAGCTCCAGCGGGGTAGGGGTTTGTTCCGAGTAACGAACGACCCCCTCCTTGTCGATGACGAACGCCGCGCGCGCCGAGGCCGAGCCAATCCCCACGAGGTCAGGGAGAAGCACGTCGTAAGCCTTGGCTACATCCTTGTTCAGATCGCTTGCGAGCGGGATGGTGATGGACTCCTTCTGGGCCCACGCCTCCTGTGCGAAGGGACTGTCAACGCTGATGCCGATCACCTGCGCGTTCAGGGATTCGTAGGCGCTGAGCCCGGCACTGACATCACAGAGCTCCTTCGTGCAGACGCCGGTGAAGGCGAGGGGCACGAACAGGAGGACCGTGTTTTTGCGCCCGAAATTGTCGGAAAGCTTGATATCATGCAGGCCGTCGGCCGTTTTGGTTTTGAGTGTGAACTCGGGGGCTTTGATGCCGGTAGGAATAGCCATAATGGAAACGGTTGGTTGAGGTCTCTGACGAATTCAGAGGCAATAGGGTTAGAAGGCGGCTGCCTGCGGGGCAATCCTAAACCCTCGTTGACGCAAGAGTGTTTCCGTCCGATGGTTTCAAAAGATGCATCTCTCGCAGCTTTACTGGTTTCTTGTCGGACTGCTGATGTTTGTTGGCCTAGCCGGAACGATCCTGCCGCTGCTGCCCGGAACGGGTCTGATCCTGAGCGGCGTCCTGCTTTACGAGTGGCTGC
Source organism: Chthoniobacteraceae bacterium (assembly GCA_044376395.1). Lineage (GTDB taxonomy): Bacteria > Verrucomicrobiota > Verrucomicrobiia > Chthoniobacterales > Chthoniobacteraceae > Chth-196. Next base: position 2,063 of record JBILKY010000217.1, read on the forward strand.
TGGCGACGCCGGAAACGCACCTCGGGGCTGCAACGCTCATCGGCATGGGCGGTCTTGTGGTGGTCTCTTATCTGATCGACTTTGTGACGATGTTGATGGGCGCCAACCGGTTCGGGGCCAGTAAGCTGGGGATTTACGGGGCGATGATTGGACTTTTCGTGGGGATTTTCTTCAGCCTGCCCGGGCTGCTTCTGGGGCCACCGCTCGGAGTGATTTCCGGTGAGCTGGCGGCGGGCAAGCGGCTTCCTGAGGCGCTGAGGGCCTGCTGGGGGACGGTGTTGGGCGGGGCTGCGGGGATGTTCGGCCGGTTTGCAGTCGGATTGGGGATGGTCGTTTGGTTCGCCGTAGCGGTGTGGCGGTAGAGGGGCTTTTTCCGCCGGCGGCGGCACTGAGCGGCAGACTGCGGGACAATAGTCGAGGCGTCCTCGGTCGCTTCGGGTTTCCGAGTAAAATGCGAACCTCCTCGGTTCCGAGTGAAATGACCGATCACTTTCCTTGTCCTAAGAACCTTCTCGGTGGAAGGTATTGCGTGAAGGAGAAGCGGCTTCCTTTTCGGGGCGCGGAGACGGGAGTCTTCGCGTGTCGTGTGAGGATGAAAAGCGGCACGAAGCTTGTTTCATTCAAAGCAGGCGTCTGGCGCGGCCGCTCTCACCTGAACCTGAACCCCCAACAAAAACAAAAATCAGCTAACCGATTATGAAAAAATTCCTCGCAGTGATGTGCGCTCTTGCGCTTGCTCCCGTTGCCTTGTTCGCCGGTGATTTCCCGGACATCAGCATTGCAGAGCTTAAAAAAGCGATCGCAGAAAAGAAGGTCGTGGTCATTGATGTCAATGGATCCGAGTCCTACAAGTCCGGCCACGTGCCAAGCGCTCTGGATTACTCCAAAATCTCCGGTGACATCGCTTCGGCTCTCCCCGCGGACAAGAGCACCTTGATTGTCGCCTATTGCGGCGGGCCTTCTTGCAATGCTTACACCCGCGCGGCGAATGCTGCCACCAAGCTCGGGTACACCAACGTGAAGCATCTTTCCGCTGGGATCAGCGGCTGGCTGCAGGCCAAGGAGCAGACCGAAAAATAAGTCTGAGTTGATGCCTTTGCGGGCGGTTAGACGCCGAAAAAGTCTCCGCCCGTCTCTTCGGGTTTATAAAACGAAAGCGCAACCTCGATGGAGGTTGCGCTTTCTGTTTTTGAGATGCCTGAGCGCAGCCCGCTGCGCTTGTTTTCAGTCTAGAACACGAACTTCAAACCGGCCCTAAACTGGAAATTGTTCAGATCCGAATGGGAGTAGTGGTCGCCGTAAAAAGTCCAGCGCGTGTCCCCGAAAAGACCGATTTGGTTCGGGACGATCCGGTATTCAACGCCGGCTCCGAAGTGCACGCTGCCCATGGTCGATGCTCCGGTGGTCACTCCGCCTCCGGCAAATCCGTACGGCGCAAGCCGCAGGTCTTGGAGCGGAAGGCGCAGGATGACGCTCGCGGTAAACTGCCCCAGATTGACGGTGCCCGAACCGCGCGCTTCGTTTTCATCGCCGTTGAGCCACGCGCCATCAATGCCGAGTCCCAAGTTCAGGGTCGGGAAATACGCGGCACCCAAGCCAAGTCCGTAGGCATCCCTGCGGAACGGTCCGGCGTGGTCGGGAGATTTGCCAACGCCTGCGATGCCGAAGGCGTCGATTTGGAATTCCTCTGCGTTGAACGCCTGATTCGGGTTGGTTGCCGGCACACGGGATTGCAGCCGTGTATTCGCCTGTCCCGCGTTGGCGCTCACGCCAAGAGCGCAGAGGGCTGAGATTGAAAAAATGGAGAGTTTCATGAGTTTGTTGATGGGTATTGATGTGGAGCCCCGCCGGGAGCGCTGGGCGACGCTGTGAAATTCGCGGTTGTCTACTCCAGCGGATGGGTTTTCGGTTTCTTGCCCTGCTTTGTTCCGGGAGATATGTTCGGAAATGCTCCCGTGGTTCAAAGACCGGTTTCCGCTGTATCTCGCCCCCATGGCCGGGGTGACGGACACGCTTTTCCGCGGTTATTGCAAGGAATTCGGCGCTGACGTCGTCGTCACGGAATTCGTCGCCGCGGAGGGAATCTTCAGGCGCAACGCCCGCACACTCGAGTACCTCGAGTTCACCGAGACAGAGCGGCCCCTCGGGATCCAGCTTTTCGGCGCGGACCCCGACCATCTCGGGCGGGCCGCCCAAATGGTCTGCGAATGGAAGAACCCCGACTTCATCGACCTCAACTTCGGATGCCCCGTCAACAAGGTCGTTTCAAAAAACGGCGGCTCCGCCCTTCTGAAAGATTGCCCTTTGCTTGAGAAAGTCGCGCGCGCCGTCGTGAAGGCTGTCGCGCCGCATCCCGTCACCGCGAAAATCCGCATCGGCTGGGATCAGAAAAACATCAACGCCTGCACAACCGCGCGTCTCTTGGAGGATTGCGGTATCCAAGCCCTCGCAGTCCACGGGCGGACCAAAGAACAGGGCTATTCCGGACTTGCGGACTGGGAGGTCATCGGGGAGGTTGTGCGCGCCGTCCAAATTCCGGTAATCGGCAACGGAGACGTCCAGTCCCCGCTGGATGTGGCGCAGAAACGTTCGTTCGGTGTTGCCGGAGTGATGCTGGGCCGCGCCGCGATGAGTGCTCCTTGGGTTTTCGCGCAGATTCAGACCTTCCTTAAAACGGGAGTGCTTTGTGAGGAGCCTCCGCTCGAGGACCGGTGGAAGCACATCATACGGCATTGCCGCGCCGGCGCGATGCGGATCGGCAATGAGACCATCGCCATGCAGTTCATGCGTTCCCGGCTGATGGCATACTCGCGCGGATTTCCGGAGGCGAAATATCTGCGGTCTCTTTTTTCAGGGATCGCCTCGCTCAGCGAGCTGGAAGAGATCGCCGGAGCGCACATCGCCCGGAACGCTGGGGTTCCCGCCGCGGTAAGCGGCGAGGCGGGTGTTGCGGTTGCGTAAAAGGCTTGTTCGCGCCTTTCGGATTCGCTTACGCAGTTTTTTGCCGATTCAGGTTGAGTTGGATCTCGGCAAGCACCTCATCGGGTGTTTTGCCCAGACTGCGCATGGTGCGGATGGAAAGCGCGTCATCACGCTTTGCGAGACGCTTTCCGGTGGAGTTCGTGAGCAGCGGGCAATGGTAAAAAGACGGCGTCGGGTACTCCAGCGCGCGCCAGATCAGCAGTTGCCGGAAGGTGCTTGTGATCAGGTCGCAGCCTCGGACGATTTCGGTGATGCCCATGCATGCATCGTCGCATGCGGAGGCCAGCTGGTAGGACGGAAAATCATCTTTGCGCCAGATCAAGAAGTCGCCGAAGTCTTCGCGTGCGACCGCTGCTTGTTCGCCCTGCGCGAGGTCTGAGAAGAAAAGCCTCTCCCGGACCGGAATCCTGAACCGCCAATTGACGCCCTTGCGGGGCGTCTTGGACACTTCGGGCGTTTCTGGACGGCAGGTGCCCGGGTAAACCGGTTCCTCGTCGAGGGGATGCGGCGCGCTCAGGGCCCGGGACACTTCGCGCCGCGTGCACGCGCAGGGGTAGATCAGTCCTCTTCGCCGCAGGAGATCGAATGCCTCGGCATACCTTTCGAACCGTAAGCTCTGCTGGTAGGGGCTGTAGGGCCCGCCGCAATCGGGGCCCTCGCGCCATTCGATGCCGAGCCAACGCAGGTCCTCGATTGCAGCCCGTGCAAACTCCGGTTTGCAGCGGGCTTGGTCCAGATCGTCATCCCTGTAAACCAGCGTTCCCCCTGCGGCGCGGGCTCTTGCGTCGGCCGCAAGAAACGTGGCTGCGTGGCCCAGATGCAGGTGGCCGCTTGGCGAAGGGGCAATCCGACCGCGATACGGGCGGGGTTCTGGACGCTCGGGGGGCATACGGCGGTTTTCGAAGGCGGATCCGATATTGCTAGGGTAACCCCTAGGTGAATCCAACTGAAATGCCATACGAAACCAACTCAGGCGCCACCCGCAAACGCATTGTGCTTGTCGATGATCATCCCTTCATGCGGATGGGCATCGCCCAGTTCATCAATGCCCAAAGTGACATGGTGGTTTGCGGCGAAGCCGCGGATCCGAATGAGGCGATGGCCGTCGTCGAAAAGTGCCGGCCTGATTTGATCATCACGGATTTGAATCTGCCCGGAAAGGGCGGGCTTGAGCTGATCAAGGATCTGCGGACGATGTTCTCGAGAATCCCGATTCTGGTCGTGTCGATGCACGATGAACCGCATTACGCGCCCAGGGTGCTGCGGGCCGGGGCGCGCGGGTATGTGATGAAAAGCGAGTCGGTGGGCCGCTTGGCCGGAGCGATCCGCGAGGTGCTTCGCGGCAAAATGGTGGTAAGCGAACGTCTCGCTTCGTTGATTCTCGAAATTTACTCCG
>JBILKY010000034.1:0-18315 GCA_044376395.1 Chthoniobacteraceae bacterium
CGGACTGTTGCTCTGATGAGCCTCAGGATAGTGCATTGGCAATTATCCGCGGAGACAGGTGTGTCCGCAGGAATTTCCCATTCTTTCCGGCACCTTTTCTGGTGAGCTGTTCTCTCCCCCCGCTTTGACTTGGCGAAGCAGAGGGTGCCTGTCCCTGCTCTGTGCCTGGCTCCACATTTGACATCTGATGCTCTTGGAAATAACATCAAACATCATGAGGACTACATTAGATTTGGCGACTCCAGTTTTGAAGGAGTTAAAATCCCTCAGGGACAGGGAGGGCGGCTCACTCGGGAGCCTGGCTTCGCGGCTTTTAGCGGAAGCATTGACTGCCAAGCGAACCGGTACGGAGACGCCTCCGGAGTTTCATTGGGTGACTCAGACGATGTCCGCCCGAGTGAATCTCGCGGACAAGGAAGCAGTGTATCGCGCGCTGGAAGGACGATGAGCTATTCCTTTGATGCGAACCTCCTCCTTTACGCCTCTGACGAAGGCTCTGAGTTTCACGCCCGAGCCAAAGCATTTCTGATCGAGAGGAGCAAAGATCCGGACATTTTGTGCCTCACCTGGCCGGTACTGATGGCCTACCAGCGCATCGCGACACATCCCTCAATTTTTACAAATCCCATGTCGGCAGCTATCGCGTGGGGCAATATCCAGAAACTACTTGGCCTTCCGCGGGCGCGCGTCATTCAGGAAACGGATTCGTTCGCTCCGGACTATGCGGAGGTGGCCAAATCGGCCTGCGTTTACGGGAATCTGGTACCGGAGGCGCACATTGCCACAATCTTGAGGCAGCACGGGGTGCGGAGATTTTACACGGCCGATACCGATTTTAAAAAATTCGACTTCCTCGAAGTTGTGAATCCTTTGGTCTCAGTGCGCCTTGACGCGCCCCTTGAATGACACGCGCGTCCCGCAGTGATCCAGCGCCCGCTTTTGAACCGCAGCGCGTCCATGCTAACGCATTCCACAGTTCCGGATCGCTCGCGAAGTGTACGTCGAGGGACAGGCACTCTGGCACTTTCGTAGGAGACAGTTGATTGTGATGGATTGGTGGTTGTCGTGGCCTTCGATCTCGCGGCATCTCGCGCCGCTCGACAACCTCATGTCATCTACCATTTGGAGTGCCCCGCCATTCCGGGCACGCCGAGCCAGTTCAAGATCGTCGGCCCAAGAGCGCCGCAAGCCGATAGGCAGTTCATCGAAATGCCAGGGGCTTGACCTTTCACCATAGACGCGAAGCCCCCAGCAAACCCAGTTGGGTATCCGGCGAAATCACCGTGCATCCCGCCTGCATGGCATGGGCGGCGATCAGACGATCGAAAGGATCGCGGTGCACGTCTGGAAGTTTGCCCGATCGATAGATGAGCAATTCGTCCAGAGGCAGGTCTTTGATTTGGAAATAAGCGCGGCGGGATGGGATCCACTTTTCCGGAGGCTGTGGAAACGTGAGCTTTCCCGCGCGATGCTTCACCACCATTTCGAGCACGCTCGCATGGCTCATGTTCAGGATCGTGGTGGGGTCATCCAGAACTTCCCGTGCCAGCGGTGATATCATTTGCGGTTCGCGCGTTAGCCAGAGAAACGTGCAAGTATCGAGCAGGACATTCATATCGCCCCCCAAGCACGCAATTCGTCTTCATTCATCGAGCGCAACGCTTCTTCCGGAATATGGCAGGGCTCGTCGATCATTTCCCCCACCTTTGGCCGAGGAGAGCGCTCCGCCTCGGTATAGGGAACCAGTTTCGCCAATGGCTTCCGGCCCCGGGAGATCACGATGGTCTCCCCACGCTCTACTTCCTGCAGGAGGGAGGAAAGATGGGTTTTCGCTTCGTTTGTCGCTACGGTTTTCATGTTCAAAACTTGCACAAAAGGTTGACCAAATCAACTATAACTGGGAAAACATGAGGACACATGAGGTTGTCGTGCGGCGCGAGATCCCGCGATCTTGAAGGTGGATTTTCTCGGTGATCAGTTTGCCTCTCGGAAATGAGGCCGAGCGCATTCCATCTCGTTACCTGATGAAGCTCCACCAGACTCTCCTAGCCACCCTGCTACTCGTTCCGATGGCGACGCTGCACGCCGTTGAACCAGCAAGCGTCCAGCTGACCGGCCAGAAATGTATCAGGGTCAACGGCAGGCCATTTTTCCCAATTGGGATGTATTCGGCCAGTACGGCTGATTTTCCGTCACTCGCGGAGGCGGGATTCAATGTGGTGCATCGGAGTATGGAGGTGACAGACACTTTCCCGTACGAACCGGAGGATAGGATCGGCTCGGATGCAGACGATCCTTCAGCTGATGCAGTTGAGAATCCACGGCAAGTCTTCCGGGTCTTTAGCGCGCACGTCCGAAAAGTGCCAACGTGTCTGTCCTTGGACGGACACCTTTGCTACGGCGCTCCAGACGGACTACACGCTCATGACGACGTCTGAGCTGCATCACCGGGGCGCAGAAACTTTTCTAAAACTACACTCTCTGCCGGTGCTTGCTAGGCGTTGTGCCCGTGTATTTGCGAAAGACGTGGCAAAAGTAGGGGGCCGAGGTGAAGCCGCACGCGGCGGCGATATCTTCGAGTTTGCGGTTCGTGGTGCGTAGCAGGTCGGTGGCGGCTTCGATGCGCCGGCGTTGTAGCCAGTCGTTGGGGCTCATGCCGGTTTCACGTTTGAAGTTCGCGAAAAGTCGCGCACGGCTGGTGCTGGCATGAGTCGCTAGAGCGTCCATAGAGATCGGCTCGGAAAGGTGGCGATCCATGTGGTCGATGACATGGGCGGACATGCTGACGTGCGCGGCGGGCCTGGATTGCTCGTGCTGGCGCGCGGTTTCGAGGATGATCGAGGCTACGATCAAGCGCACAGCGGCGAGCAGGCCATCGGTCTTTTTGCCCGCTGCGTGCTGGCGGATGAGGGCGTGCAGCGTCTTCGCCAAATGCCGCGTGCCCGCGAGCATCGGGACGGGGTCAGGTTTGCGTTGCTCAAAGTGGTTGGCGAGCCATTCGCACTCCCGTTTGTTGAACAAGGCGGGCCGCGAATGATTCGATGGAGTAAAAACGATGGCGCAGAGCCTGGAAGGCAGGCGCACATCCTTCTGCCCTCGATGCACCGTGCCTGCAGGGATGACTAGGATCTCGCCACCGCGCAACTGCACCTTCCGCCCGCCGCGAAACTCGTAGCCAGTGCTGCCGCTGAGCAGCAGAAGAATTTCGTGGCCGTCGTGTGAGTGCCAGCTCATGCGTCCTGCGCTGAAGCGATGATTCGCGGAGATGTAGTCCACCATCGGCAAGCCCAGCTCTTTGCCGGATACCAGCAGGTCTTTTACGGGGAGCGGATTGATGAACGTAATTCTCTCGGTTGGGCCGCGTGCCATGACGGGATTTAGAAATAGTCTCGCTCAACTAATATGGATACTAATCCCTAAGACAAGCAGAATCGGGGCACTCAAGATGATACACATGCCCCCCCGATCTTCGTCTCCCTGATTTACTCCACCGGATACTCGTCCCCTGCGGCTTGCTCCTCGCTCCACTGGCCGCGCTGCATTCGGCCGAGCCAAAAGCCCCACCTGCCGTTCCCCTGCGTCAGAAACGCGTGAAGGACTGACCTCCTACGACGACGCCCGCCACCGCGCTGTGCATTACTCCACAATGCTGCTCCCGCTCCACTGAGTTGCGTCTCTCGCACCAAACACGCTTTACCTTCAACCATCACACACCGTCCTGAAACCCACCACAGCAGGAGACACCATGAACAAAACCAAACACCACGCGAACCAGCAACCACAACCGGGTTCACCGAACTTCGTTACCCGCCGGCACTTTCTTCAAAGCGCTGCTGCCCTCGGCACCTTGGCCGGAGCGACCGCCAGCGCGGTGGCGGCGGATGACGCGAGGAAGGACAAATCCCGGACGCCACTGAGCCAACCGCTCGGCCAGGATTATGTGGTGGTCACACAGGTGCCGGATGCGAACCACTTCATTCACGATCCGGCCCTGACCATCCTGCCGAACGGTTGCCTCATCGTGGCTGCGCCGGTCTGGGGGCGGAAAAACAAAACCCGCGCAATCTTCGTCTCGCGCAGCAAGGATGGAGGGAAGACGTGGACCAAGGTCTGCGAGAAGCCGTGGTCCGAGGCCACACTCTATGTCCATGAAGACCGGCTCTACATGTTCACCCAGATCGAGTCCTTCAAGGGCGTTTGGGTCAGCGCCAGTGATGACGAGGGCACAAGCTGGACCGAACCGGTCGAGGTGATCAAGGCCGATGCTGCGCGCAAACATTGGAACATTCAGCTTGGCATGGTGGTTCAGGACGGGTGGCTTTACTGGGGCAATGGGCGCGCCTTCGAAGACATGGGAGTGGTGGCATGCGAACTGAAGAAAGGGCTGCTCAATCCGGAGGCGTGGATCGCGTCCGAGCCGGTGGTGATGCCGATCCCGCAGGAGATCATGTCGGGCACCTTTAGCGATGGATCGCCCATGCGCTGCCTCGAAGGCAACGTCGTCAACGTGGGCGGCAGGCTGCTCGTCATCGCCCGCGCGGTGATCAATCGTTACGCCACAGCGAACATGGCCGCCGTGTTCGATGTGACGCGGGAGGGCCGCACGCTCAAGCTCACCTTCACGCAGCTTTACCCCGTGCCCGGCGGTCAGTGCAAATTCCACATCGTTTGGGATGAACGCTCGCAGTTGTTCTGGATGGCCTCGAACTACCCCACGAACTCGCTGGGCCTGTATCGCGATCCTGAGCTCAAGCTGCCTCCGGGCAAGCCCGAGTGGCAATCCCTGCGCGAAGATCGACGGCTGCTGATGCTGTCCTACAGCCTTGATGCGTTGAACTGGTTACCCGCCTGCTCCATCGCGAAGGCCGAGAAGATGACCCAGTCCTTCATGTATCCTTCGATGGTGATCGACGGCGACGACATCGCCCTGCTCTCGCGCACGGGCCGCGATTCGGGCGACTACCATGACGCCGACCTCGCGACGTTCCACCGCGTTCGCAACTTCCGGTCCCTGGCGATGGACATCCGCCCGAAACTGTAACGAACGCGAGGAAGACCGTCATGAAGCCCACTCCCACCTCAACCATGAAACCCGCCGCAGCAGGAGCCGCCATGAACGAAACCAAACACCACACGAACCAACAACCACAACCGGGTTCACCGAACCTCGTTAGCCGTCGGAACTTCGTTCAAACCGCCGCTGCCACTGCTCTCATGCTACCTTTGGCGAGTCGCGCCAGTGCGGCGCAGGTGGCGAGCGAGCCCGAGCGGTTGGCCCATCTAGCCGATTATTTTCAGCAGTTCGCGGAAAACCATCTGCTGGATGGCGACGGATTGGTTCGATGCTGGATCTCACCGGCTACTCTCCGACCGTTCTCGCCAAACGAACTCTCCCAGCGTGACGAAGGGTATCTACGCGATATTTGCCAGAACTCCCCCGACAAGGCTGGTGCCTTGACGTATGAGAATGCGCTTATGGCCACCGGCGAGTTCGCGATGAGCCAAATCGAGCGATACCAGAGAACGGGATCAAAGGACGCGTTCGCACTCGCGCGAAAAGCCGTCGGAGGCATTCTGGCGGTGTCGCGAGAAGGCCGGAACTACATGCCTGGCTACCTGCCCAAGCCGTTTGGTGGCGTCGCGCGAGCACGCTACTCACACGAAATGAGCACCGACCAATACACCAAGGCGATAGCCGCATTGGATCAGTGGTTGCCGCATGCTTCGCCCGAGGAACGCAGCGAGATCTTGCGCTTCTACCTGGAAGCCGCGGACTTTTTCATCGTCAGGAACTTCCGCTTTCCGTGGCGGCAGAAGGTGATTGTGGAACCACATATTCATCTTCACACACTCGGGCTCTACATCCCGTTGATGCTCCTTGCCGCCCGCCATGGGGACAAGAAGCACCTCGACCATCTTCGGAAATTCGAGGAACCAATGAAGTTGCTTGTTCAGGCCCTTGAGCACCCCGACCAGGCCCCAAGCGGCTTCGACATGAAGTTTAATGGAACTTCGCTGCTTCTCGATGGTTTTGCCGTCGCCGTCCGGAACGGCAGCACGGATGCACGGCTTCCCGATCTGATGCGCAGATATTTTGACCGCGCGACGCAGAACATTGACGCCGCCGGCTTCGGCCGAGATTCAGCGACAAATAATGGTAAGACCTCGTCGTGGGTTCTGCGTCTCATTGCCGGAGCGCCGTTGTTGGATCGTGACAGCAAGTCGGAGCAAAGGCGGCATTTGGGTTGGCGAGTCCTCGGAGCCCACGACCATATCGATCGCATGCGCATCAACACTACAGCAGACGCGATTGATGGCATCGATGCCGCGGGCATTGCCTCGTGGCTGCTAGCTTATTGGCGGTTCAAACAAGAGTAAGGGTCATGAAACCCACCTCACCAGGAAACGCCATGAACGAATCCCCACACAACACGAACCAACAACCACAACCGGGTTCGCCGAACTGCGTTAGCCGTCGGCACTTTATTCAAACCGCCGCGGCTCTCAGCAGCCTGGCCGGAACGACCGCTAGTGCGGTGGCGGCGGACGACGCGGGCAAGGACAAACCCCGGACGCCACTGAACCAGCCGCTCGGCCAGGACTATGTGGTGGTCACCCAGGTGCCGGACGAGAATCACTTCATCCACGATCCGGCCATGACCATTCTGCCGAACGGTTGCCTTGTCGTGGCTGCGCCGGTCTGGGGGCGGAAAAAGAAAAGTGGCGCCATCTTCGTCTCGCGCAGCAAGGATGGCGGGAAGACGTGGACCAAGGTCTGCGAGAAGCGGGACAGGGACGACGTCGCGCTCTACGTCCACGACGGCCGACTTTACATGTTCACGACCGGCAAGGGTTTATCGGTCAGCGCCAGCGATGACGAGGGCACGAGTTGGACCAAACCGGTCGAGGTGATCAAGGCGGATCAGGAGTTTAAACCTAACGGCATTCAGACTGGGATGGTGGTGAAGGACGGGTGGCTCTACTGGCCCAATTCCAACGCCTTTCGGGAAATGGCAGTGGTGGCATGCGAACTGAAGAAAGGTCTCCTTAATCCCGAGGCATGGATTCACTCCAATCTGGCGGAGATGCCCATTCCCGATGCGCTGGTCTCTGGCAGTTTCACCGACGGGCTTGGCGCAACGATAATGCGCACCCTTGAAGGCAATTTGGTGGATGTCTATGGGCGCATGCTGGTCATCGCTAGGGCCTGTATCAACCACTATGGAACCCAAAACATGGCAGCCATCTATGATCTGAAGAATGAAAATGGAAAGCTGACACTTACCTTCACCCAGCTCTACCCGGTGCCCGGCGGTCAATGCATGTTCCACATCCTTTGGGATGAGCCCTCGCGGCTGTTCTGGATGGCATCCAATTACGCCACGAATTCACAGGATCTCATCCATGCAGCAGAGCGGCTCCCGGATTCCAAGCCGTCACCTTGGCATTCTTTGCGCGAGGACCGGAGGATTCTCATGCTCTCCTACAGTCTCGATGCGTTGAACTGGTTCCAGGCGGGTTGCATTGCCAAGGCCGAGAAGATGAGCAAGTCCTTCATGTATCCTTCGATGGTGATCGACGGCGACGACATCGCCCTGCTCTCGCGCACGTCCCGCGATTCGGACAACTTCCACGACGCCGACCTCGCGACGTTCCACCGCGTGCGCAACTTCCGGTCCCTGGCGATGGACATCCGCCCGAAACTGTAACGATCACGAGGAAGACCATCATGAAACACATACTCACCCTCCACGCTGCCCTGCTGCTGGCACCGCTGGCACCGCTGGCCGCGCTGCACGCCGCTGATAAGCCCGAGCCCGTTGCTAGTGACGACAAGCTGGCTGAGATCCTGTCCCGAAAGCCCTCGGGCATACCACTGGCACCTATCCTTGATCCGGGACCTGAGTTTGCCGATGGAAAGCGCATCTGGCAGGGGTCCGGGAGCATGACCATCAGCCCGAAGGGTCGGATTTGGCTGTCAGAGATGACCGGTGGAAGTTTCGAAGGTGACCGCACCGAGCCGACCTATGTGATCCTCTTCACCAGCGGCGACGGAGGGAAGACGTTCCAAGGGCCTGTCGCAGTGGTCAAGTCACCGAGTGGGAAGCACGTGCAAGATCCCGGCCTCTGGACCGATCCACGCGGCCGGCTGTGGTGGTATTACTATGCGAACGGGGGGATGGTAGCCAACATCGCTGACGATCCCGAAGCCGCAAAGCCACACTTTCAGCCTCCGTTCTTTGTCTCGCAGGGGTTCTTTATCAACAAGCCGACCGTGTTGGCAGATGGCGCATGGCTCTGGACACCGCACAATAAAATCCCCACCTTGGGATTCAAAGGAGTGACGGTTTATCGGTCGCAGGATGAGGGAAAGAGTTTTGCATTCGTCGGCAGCGTGAACAGCAAGCCCGGCGTGGAGATCCAGATCGGAGAGCCAATCACCGTGGAACTGCGCGACGGGCGGATCGCTTTGTTTATCCGCACTGTCTCTGGAATCCGCAGGACAATCTCCGCCGACGGAGGCCGCACCTGGGGCGACTTCGACGCACTGCCTGGGCTCAACGCCGTCGTGCATTCCCGCTTCTTTGTGAGCCGTCTGAAATCCGGCAACCTGCTGCTGGTTTACAATCGCCCACCCGAAACGCCCGATCCGCTCGCCACCAAGGGGCCGCTGGTCAATCTGCGACAGCTTCGGGAGCGGACTCACATGACTGCCGTGCTTTCTGAAGACGACGGAGCCACGTGGAAAGGTGGATTGCGACTGGATGATCGAGACAGCCCATCTTACCTCCCGGATGAATCCCCCCACCGAAGGATTGAGAAGCTCACGACTTACCCGGACGGAGTTCAGACCGACGACGGCTCGATTTGGGTCAGCTACGAACTGAGCCGCTACGGTGCAGACGGACGGGAAATCGTGCTCGCGCGCATCCACGAAGTAGACGTCCTCGCGGGCAAGCTCGTCTCGCCTGAAAGCCGCCTCAAGATTCGCGTTCACAAGCTGACCACACCGCGGCACGACTACATCCCAATCAACCCGCAGAACCCCAACGACGAGGACTTCACCCCGAACGCCGTGCTGATAAACCGGCTGCTCCGCTTCGAGCCGGCCGAGCAACCCGATGGCATCTTCAAGCTCCAACCACGACTCGGCGACCTGAAGGGATTGGAGACCGACCTCTTCACCTTGCACGGCCCGATCCATTTCAAATCGCAACTCAAGGACGGCGTGCAGGAGATCACCCTCGCTCCTCCGGCCAATGTGAAGCTGACCGTGATCGTCCCCGATTACGCGACAGGCATAGCCGGTCCGCTCACCGCCGGCACCGTGAGGGATGACGGCTGGCGCGAACTGCCACTCACCCCAGGCGAGCCGACAACACTCCTCATTCCGACAAAATAAACTCGGAACTCCTTCCCTTTGAAACACACCATGAAACCCAACGTCCTGAAACTCCTAGCCGCCCTGCTGCTCGCACCGCTGGCCGCATTGCACGCCGCCGAGCCGCCCTTTCCCGCTGGCATCGAGCATGTGCGCGTCGAACGCAGTGATTCGGATCGTTACCAGTTCCTCCACGATCCAGCCATCGAGCTTCATAAGGGAGAGCTTTTCGTCGCATGGTATAACTGCCCTGAAAAGGAAATCGTCGGTGAGTCGCTCATTCGCTGCCGTCGCTCGAAGGACGGTGGCAAGACGTGGTCCGCGCTGGAGGTCATCGCGGAGGACACGAGCCGGGACGGCACCTACTACGTGCCCGCGCAACTGCTCTCTCATGGCGGCGTGCTCCACGCGTTCGTCGGCAAGATGAAAGGGCACGACCTCATCACCACATGCGCGGTTTTTGTGCTGAATGAGGCGACCCATCGCTGGGAGCCGCGCGGCGACATCGCCGACCTCTTCCTGCCGAACTGCCAGCCGTTGAAAATGGCCGATGGCAACTGGATCATGGCCGGGCGTGTAGCGAGCCGCCTCGGTGTGAAACCTCGCATTCCGGCCGTCGCCATCAGCCGGGCCGATGACCTCACGGGTCGCTGCTGGCAGGTGGTGCCCTTGATATCGGAGGAACTCCCCACACCGCATTGCCCCGAAACCACCGTGTGGGTGGAAGGCCGCGAGCTACTTGCCATCACGCGCAACGAAATGGGCGCGGTGCCGTTCGTATTTACCAGCCACGACTATGGCCGCACCTGGAGCGCGGTAAAGGATCACGCATTCACCGCCTCCACCTCGAAGCTATACGCCGGCCATCTTTCAACAGGCCAACGCTACCTTTTCTTCAATCAGCCCAAGGACAGTGAGAAAGGTTTCAACAGCCGCGAAATGCTCGTCATTGGCGTGAGTCGTCCCGGCGAGTCCTCGTTGGCGAAGACCTGGTGCGTGCAGAACCATAGCACGGCCGACCGTCCTGCAGCGTCGCATTACCCTTGTGCCATCGAGCATGATGGCCGCCTGTTCGTGCTCTACACGGCCGGACTCTCTGGTCGCAGACAATGCGAACTGGCGATCATTCCCATCACGTCCCTGAAAGACACCGAGAAGTGAAAGAAGCTTGGCACTTTGCCATGAAACACATCCTCACACTCATCACCGCGCTGCTGCTGCCGCTGGCCGCGCTGCACGCCAAAGACGAAATCGCCAACGCCCCAGCCACCGGCGATGTCCGCGATGTGCGCGTTGTCCGCACTGCCGACCAAGAGCCGCGAGCTTCCTTGCTCGGTCAGCCGAGCATCGCCTTGTGGAAGGAGAAACACCTTGTCGTGGCTTTGCTCGGACGGGGCGCAGCAAAAACATCCGCTCTGCCTGAATGGAGGCGAAACCGATGAAACAGCCACTTTCCCTACTCGCCGCCCTGACACTCGCGCCGCTAAGCCCCCTTACAGCCGCCGTAAAGCATCCTGAGCTCATCGCCAGCCTCATTGAGCAAAACTGTCTCGAATGCCACGATTCCGACACCAGAAAAGGCAAACTCGATCTCACTGCGCTGTCATTTGATTTGAGTGATCCCACACAGATGGAACGCTGGGTGCAGGTGTTTGATCGCGTCGAAAAAAATGAGATGCCACCCAAGTCGGCGAGCATGACTCCAGAGCACCGCAAGAACCTACTTACAGCTTTGGAAAAGCCTTTGCACGCGGCGAGTGCAGCGACCACCGCACAAAATGGACGTGGGCCTATGAGGCGACTCAATCGCATCGAGTTTGAACAAAACCTGCGCGACCTTCTGGCTCTGCCGCATCTTGATATCCGCGATATTTTGCCGGCGGATCGCGAGGCTCATCACTTCGATAAAGTCGCCTCCACGCTGGATATATCGCATGTGCAGCTCACGGGGTATCTCGATGCAGTGGAGACCGGATTGCGACAGGCCATGGTGACGTCATCTGCACCACCTGAGTCGAAAACGAACCGTGTTGTTGGTAAACAGTTAGGTCCGCGTCGCACCACGGGCGGTGTGCAGTCGCTGTTCTATGCGCGGAACGGCAAGGGGTTTGATCTGGATGAAAAAAACGCGGATTCATCCAAGGAAACCGACTTCGATCCGGACATCGAATTCGGATTGTTTCGTTCGCCGGGATGGCCGTATGCGGTGTATCCAAAGACAGTCATTGCGAGTGCCACGGGCGAGTATCGCGTGCGATTTTCAGCGCGGTCGGTATTGCAAACGACCGGCTTTGTTTTCAAGAAAGGCACGCAGCCCGTGCCAATGAACTTCCGTGCTCGGAAGCCATCCAGCCACGATATCGCAGAGGATGTGCGCGTGACCGGCGGTATCATCGACGTGCAACCGGAGGGGGGTGTTTATGAAACAACAGTCTATCTGCTTCGCGGGCAGACCATCGAGTATGGATTGCTCGGGCTCCCAGCTCCGCAGATCGATGCGCAGGGTAAGACAGGCTACTACCGTTATCCGCCGCTCCCAGAGGCGGGACAGCCGGGCATCGCCTTTCAATGGCTGGAGCTGGAAGGCCCAATCACGCCAACATCCTGGCCGCCCGCATCGCATCGCGTACTGTTCGATAACCTCGGTGCCGACGTAAAATCTGCAAATCCCACCGCCGACGCGAAACGCCTGCTTCGGCGCTTTGTATCCATCGCGGCCCGCGAACCGGTGCCGGAGGAAGCTGTGCCGCAATTTGAAAGACTCGTCCTTGATGCCTTGCGAGACGGCGCCTCTCTCGCAGACGCATTATTGTGCGGCTATCAGGCATTCCTTTGTTCAGATCTGTTCTTGTATCTGCGCGAACCCATCGCCACTGGCGATCACTTTGCCATCGCGAACCGGCTCTCGCATTTCCTGACCGACACACGGCCTGATGAATCTCTGCTGGCTCTCGCCATCCAAAAGAAGCTGCGCGATCCAGAAACCCTACGCAAAGAGACAAACCGACTCATCACCAGCACTGACTTCGAGCGGTTCGTAGTTCACTTCACCGATTGCTGGCTCAATCTGCGCGAACTTCGTCGCGATGATCCCGACATCAGGCTTTATCCCGAGTATCGCCTTGATGATTATCTCGTCGAATCCATGGGACAAGAGACCCAGGCATTTTTCACTGCAATGCTGCGCGAAAACCTGCCCGCTACTTCGCTCATTCATCATAATTTTACTTTTATCAACGATCGTCTCGCACGGCACTACGGCCTCCCCGAAGTGACAGGTTCCGCAATTCGTCGGAGCGATCTACCCAAAGACAGTCCGTATGGTGGACTCATCACGCAGGGAACTATTTTAAAAGTGTCTGCTAACGGCACCAGCACCTCGCCCGTGCTGCGCGGTGTATGGATCATGGATCGCCTGCTCGGTCAACCTTCCCCACCACCGCCGCCTGGCGTTCCTGCCATTGAGCCCGACATTCGAGGCGCAAAAACCATGCGCGAACTTATCGCTCAGCATACCAAATCTAAAACCTGTGCGGCTTGCCACGCGAATTTTGATCCCGTCGGCCTCGCTCTTGAAAACTTCGATATCTTTGGTGCATGGCGCACACAATATCGCGGCACAAGCGATGGGGAGCAGGTCACCGGGATCGATCGCGCCGGTCACGATTTTGCCTTCACTCTCGCGGGCCAGGTGGATGCCAGTGGTTCACTCGCTGACGGCCGCTATTTCAAGAATATCCACGACCTCAAAGTAATCTTCACAGAGAAACCGCGCCAACTCGCCAGGAATCTCCTCCATCAATTCACGCTGTATGCCACCGGCACGCCTGTGCAGTTTGCGGACCGCCGCAACATAGAAGCCATTCTTGATGAGTGCGCGAAGGACGGCTACCGCGTGCGGGATCTGATGCACGCTCTCATTCAAAGCCCCATCTTCCTTGGAAACTAGAAGTCATGAACACGTTTCACATCTCGACAACCTCATCCCACCTGCCTCGCCGCACTTTTCTGCGGGGGCTCGGCGTGTCGATGGGTCTGCCCCTGCTCGAATGCATGACACCGGTGTTTGCAAACACTGTGCAGCATACGACACCGAAGCGCATGCTCGTCATCGCAAACAACCTTGGAGTGCTGCCAAAAAACTTCTTCCCGACGACCGCTGGGCGCGACTATGCACCATCGCCCTACCTCGACATACTCGGCGAGCTGCGAAACGAGTTTACCGTGTTTAGCGGTCTGTCGCATCCAGGCGTGACGGGTGGGCACAGCACGGACAATTGCTTCCTCACCGCAGCGCGCGGCGCTTTCAAAGCCGGCTTCCGCAACAGCATCTCACTCGATCAATTTGCCGCGGAAAGACTCGGCCAGGTGACACGTTTCCCCACGCTCAATCTCGGTGTGAATATCGGGGAAAAGGCGAACCGCAGTCTTTCATGGACGCGTGACGGGGTGCTACTGCCAACCGAGGAAAGCGCCGCCGCCATATTTAATCGAATGTTCGTCCAGGGAGATACCGAGGCGGTGCAACGGCAACTTCAGCGCCTCAGACAACGCGGCAGCATCCTTGACACCCTCAACGCCGAGGCAGGGCGCTTCAGCCGCACGCTTGGAAACACTGACAAAGTCCGACTCGAGCAGTACTTAACCTCCGTGCGGGAAGTCGAGCAGCGCATCCAAACCGCGCGCGAATGGGAGCAGCGCCCGAAGCCGGTCGCAAACCAGCCCGCGCCGGTAGACATCAACGACAGCAAGCGTTTCTTTGAAAAGTTCGAGCTCATGCTCAGCATTGCACAGATCGCGTTCGAATCCGACAGCACCCGCATCGTCACGCTGATGGTCGATGCCCTTAGGACGCCGGTATTCTCGTTGCCCGAACAAACGGCCACCACCGAGACTTACCATAACCTGAGTCACCACGGGCAAAATGAGGAAAAGTTGCGGCAGCTCGAAGCGACTGACCGCCAGCAGATGAGCATGCTGCACAAACTGATCAGAAATCTCGCCGCCAAACCTGAAGATGGACAACGACTTCTCGATCGCACCATGATCCTCTACGGCAGCAACCTGGGAGACGCCAACATCCACGACAATAAAAACCTCCCCATCCTGCTCGCCGGCGGCGGCTGGAAACACGGGCAGCACCTTGCCTTCGACAAGAAGAACAATTACCCGTTGCCAAACCTCTTCGTCTCCATGCTCCAGCGTCAAGGGATCGAGGTCGACAAGTTCGCCAGCAGCACGGGAACGATGAAGGGATTGGAAGTGGCGTGAAGCATGCCGCTGTTGCTTCGCTCCACCCGCAACAACACCGCACAGGCGGGCTTTGAAAACGGGGTGCGTTTGGGACAGACTTCCAGAGCTGGTATCCTCGGATATGCAACCGCGAACCGGAGGAGGAACCAAATAAAGCACAGTTCGGCAAACATTTTGCAATCGTGCGCTGCACCAACTCGTAAAGGATTTAGCGCGCCCCACGACAATACCGCGCGCGCGAGCAGCGGAAATGGGGGGGAAAGGAACCCCTATCAATAATTCATTTTCTGCGACTGGCAGCGATCGCGAGGGCCCGCTTGCGTAATTCCTCCAACATCCGAAGCTTTTCAGCTATCGGGCGGGTCGCCAACTGCGCTCGATAGGCCTGTTTACTCTTGATGATCTCGGCAATTTCAAAGGTCATGACTCAAGAAACTGTTGCTCAAATTTCCGCCAACTGCCAGAGAGTGCGTGCCGTTCAAGAATGTTCTGGAATTGCTCCGAAGACAGCGCATCCGACTCTATGAATTGTAACAGTCGCGCTTTGTCTTTTGGTCGGCCCTAGTACGGACAGGTGGCTGTCCCGTTTTGGGATAGGACTGGTATCAAGGAGCAGATTTTCTCCCACATCAAAGCGCCACGTGGGTCGACCCACCGATTAGGATGCCGGACGATCTTAACGTCCGTGCGGACTTCGAATCCGCTGAACACAATCCTGCTGGCTTGTCCCATCAAATGTTGTGTCAGACAGACTTCCGCGTCGATTTTGTCCTATGGGGCATCGATTTGTAGAGCATCATGAACAGGTGCGCAGACGCGTATGCCGTTTTCAACTGCGGCAATTACTGCCAATCTCCGCACTCGCGTCATAGGCGATGAATAAATCAGCAGGCCCAAAATCCGACCTGCTTTTCGGCAGTACGAAAACGCAGTTCAAGAAGGTCCTCGTGCAAGCTGTCGGCTTGACAGTGGAGGGCAAAAACCAAAAACTCCCAGCCGCATCGGGAGCGAAGGAAGTTTCGTTCGATATCCAACGAGCGACCGACAGCTGTTACCCCGTCAAAACCGAATTCCTTGATGGCTCGTATCAGGCGATCGCGGGCCGCGACTACATCCATGGCCGTAAAAAGAGACAAGGACCGCCAGCACCCGCTTTTTCAGAAACATTACATGATCATATCACGTTTCGTCCTCTTATCTACCTTGGCCGCCGCCTTTGGGTTGGTGCTGCTCGAAGCCCAAGCCAGACCGGTGCCTTCACCGCTCTTCTGCCACCATGCGGTGCTCCAACAGCAAAAACCGATTCCGGTCTGGGGCCGGGCCGAGCCAGGGGAAAACGTGACGGTCGCGTTTGGTGGAGTGACCCGCACCGCCGCAGCCGATGACCAAGGGCGCTGGCAAGTCACGCTGGACGCATTGCCCGCCACCTCTGCAGGCCGCGATCTGACTATCACCGGAGCCGATAACGCGCCGGTGGTTTTCAATGACGTGGTGGTAGGCGAGGTCTGGCTGGCCTCCGGCCAGTCGAACATGAAGGTTCCTGTGGACAGCGCAACCAATGCCTCCGCCGAAATCGCGGCGGCGAACTTCCCGTTGATTCGCCAGTTCGGAGTCAGTCAATCCGGCACGTTGCAGACCACCGACAAGCTTGCTGGCACTTGGGTCGTATGTTCTCCGGCTACGGCTGGTGAGTTCAGTGCGGTGGGGTATTTTTTTTCTCGCGACGTGCACGTGAAGCTCAACGTTCCCGTCGGCATTCTCCTTAGTTGCTGGGGCGGCACACCGGCGGAGGCGTGGACGCGCCGCGAGGTGTTGACCGGGTTGCCCGAGTTGAAGGAGGAGGTAGCGCGTCAGGTATCGGAAATGGAGCGAGCCCCTGCCGAGCAAGCAGCATGGCCGGCGTTGCAGGCCGCCTGGGAAAAACAAAACGGCGTAGCTGACAGCGAGAACGCCGGCTTTAAAGACGGCTGGGCCGCGGCCGACTTCGACGACCAAGCGTGGAGTTCGGTGAAGACTTATATTAGCTTCAAAACCGCCACGCAGAGTCAGGCCGGTGGTGTGCTCTGGCTTCGCAAGACGGTGGACCTGCCGCCGGAGAGCGAGGGCAAGGGCTTCCGTCTCAGCCTCGGCTACATGGCCGAGCAATACGACACGGCTTATTTTAACGGAGTGGAAATCGGCCACACTGGCGACCAGCCTCCGGGCTATTACTCCGCCCCGCGCGGCTACGGCGTGCCAGGCAAACTTGTGAAGGCCGGGCGCAACGTTATCGCCGTGCGCTTGGTGCGCCACGACGCCAAGGGCGGGCTCCATGCCTCAGGCAAGACCCTCGGCTTGCCCGTGCCCAATCCGGCCAAGGTGGACGATCAGTGGAAGGTAAAGCTGGAGCGCGATTTTGCCGTGCTCGCCGCCGAGGTGCTGGCAGCCCGTCCTCTGCTCAATCTGGCGGACATCAGAAATGCCCCTTCCGCGCTTTATAACGGCATGATTAAGCCGCTCATGCCCTACGCGCTCCGGGGCGCGATTTGGTATCAGGGTGAGAGCAACACCCAGCCGGCGGCTCGCGCCACCTATTACCGCACGCTGTTTCCTGCGATGATCAATGATTGGCGGGCGCAGTGGGGACAGGGTGATTTCCCCTTCTATTTTGTGCAGTTGGCTAACCACGGGGCGCCCGACCGCAGGCATGCCGACCCTGCCTGGGCTGCGCTTCGCGAGTCACAGCTGCGCACCCTGCAAACCGTGCCCAACACCGGCATGGCGGTGACGATCGACATCGGCAGCGACATCACCATCCACCCGCTCAACAAACAAGACGTGGGCAAACGGCTCGCGCTCTGGGCTCGTGCCCACACCTACGGCGAAAAGGCGCTGGTGTACCAGTCGCCGCTCTACAAGTCGGCAGCGATCGAAGGCGCGAAGGTCCGGGTGCTGTTTGATACCGGTGGCGCACGTTTGATCGTGGGTAAAAAGACTGGCCTAGATCCGGTCGTGCCCACGCCGCAGGCCAAGCTCGACTGGTTCGAGGTGGCGGGGGCCGACGGCAAATATGCCTGGGCTGACGCCGTGATCGACGGTGACAGTGTGGTGCTCACGTCAGCCGAAGTTTCGGCACCGGTGAAAGCGCGCTACGGTTGGGCGACCAATCCTGAAGAATGCAATCTCTACAACGCCGCCGGGCTGCCTGCTTCGCCTTTCCACACCCAGGAGTAGCGGTTTCTTAATTCCGGCAGCGGCGTACTGAGCGGGGTTAGCGCGCCCCGCGACGATACCGCGCGCGCGAGCTGCGGAAGCGGGGCCAAAAGGAAACTCCTATCTTTCTCCCTCAAAATATACCCTGCCCGAAACCGGCGTAAATCCCCACTCAGGCAATGCGCACAAATTTCCGGATGAGCTAGAGCCTGTCCGCGATTTCAGAACCATCTAGTACAAAGCGCGTTACCGCTTAAAAAAAGAGGGCATGACACGCGAATTTCGCTGCCATGCCCAAAATCAGCGGGTTATGATTGAGTTACTACGCTTAACCAGCGCCACTGATGCCCGACTCTTTTACCCTCCAAACCGAGCTCCGTCCAGTTCTGCCAGTCATTCGCGGCTGCAAAGACTACACCCAACAACAAGGCCTCTTACAGCGGGTCGACCGCATTTTAAGAGCGAGTGGGCTTGAGGATTTGTTTGTC